>JANQFA010000070.1 GCA_028278065.1 Myxococcota bacterium | reverse complement strand
CCGTGGAAGTGCTCCGAGAGCTGGACCTCCGCACGCACGGGGAGGAACGGGCCAGGCAATGGGACGAGTGGCAGAAGGCTGAGCCGCAACGCCTCGAGTGGCAGCGCGCCTTGGAGCAAGTGAACGCGAGATCGCGACCCTGGAGCGACTGGAACGCCGAGGAGAAGCGCGAGTTTGCGCGCCTGCTACTGAGCCCGCTGCGTGCGAACGAGCAGCGGCTTGACGAGTTCGTTCGCGAGGCCGGGAGGGAGTAGCGCTCTCGCAGCCCAACGGATCGGCGCTCAGCTGCGCCGCGGGCGCTGACCGCCAGCGCTACGGCCCCTGAGGCCGAAGCCAGAATGTACCACCGTTCGCAACGCCTTAGCCCGCGGTGTCAGCTGCAGCGCCTTGTTGGGCAGAGCGGCTCCGACTAGCGGATGATGAACAGCTTGGAGAAGGCCCACCAGAAGCCGTACCCGATGTAGCCCAGCGGGCCGAGAACTCGCTTTCGCTGGAGGTTGATAGAAAGAGCTGACAGCTCCACCTCGGACTTGATCCGATTGAACTGTGCCTGCGTGGTCTCGATCTCTGACTGTATCCGGTTGAGTTCCTTCTCGATGGCGAGCACGTCCTCGATGTCGCTCGCGCGTTGAAGCAGCTCCTGCAGGCGGTCGCGAAGGGCGAGATTGTTCCGGAGTCGCGTCTCAAGGTCGGTGTACTGTTCGGTGACGTCGGCTGCGGACACGGAACGACGCTCCTCGCTTCCGAGATTGGCGATGGAGTCCATGACCCGATCGAGCTGGGTGGCGGGAACTCGGCATTGGAGCCAGACGCTCGAGCCCTTGGTGGCTGTGGAGCGCTCCACGAAACCACCCGCCTCCTTGATGAGCCGTTCAACCTCCGGGGACGTCCTCTCCAGCGACTCGACCGAGACCGCCAGGTCGCCAGTTCGAACCAACCTTCGGTCCGAGGAGTAGCCCTGTGCGAGGGATTCGGGCTGCCGGGCTTTGTCGACCGATGCGCATCCGACCACGACGATCGCGGCCAGCGTGGCGGCGGCGCGGTACGTGAAGCGTGTGTGATGCATCATGGTCTCTTCGCGCTGCCCAACGGATCGGGCTTCAGCTGCGCCAGCCAGCGCTGACCGGCCTCCCCGAAGCCACAGAAGTTCGACGCCAGGAGGCTACCAGACACGGAAACGTTCAGCTGGCTGGTGTCAGCTGCAAGCCCTTGTTGGGCGGCGGAAGGACTACTGATGGAAGTCGGACTTCTTTCGGGCGAGTGCCCGGATCTCACGCAGGCTCTCGCCCTCTCGTTCGGACCACAGGATCTCGGCCCCGTCTTCGATCTCCTCGTAGATTGGAAGAAGCTCTGTAACGCCCTCGAAGACCCATTGGACGTCAACTCCATCGGGCCCACCCTTGTAGGGCTCCGTCGCTTCGGTGGCGATGCGGACGGTCTTCTCGTAGGCCTGGTCGAGATCAGGCGCCTTTACGAGGATCGTGTTCTCCCAGACGAGGAACTCAGCGTCCGGGTCGTCTCGCTTGGGGTCTTCAATCTCGATGAAGCGGAGTTGATAGCTCGCGACGTACCAGCCCACAGGAGATGTATTGCGGTCGCGATCGCGTTGATCTCGCGCAGGCTTGTCCGGCATCGGTTCCGCCGCCCAACTCATAATGGGTTGACCGAGGATAGCCCAATAGGCCTGTGTGGTTTGCAGCCTAATGCTGGGATGGGTGTGGGGTTGTCCGGAAATCACTCTGGGGCCCGGGACTTGCGAGGGGGAGCGACGGGGGCGGGTGCAACGGCTGCGTGCGGTTGCAGCCCAATCGCCCTTGGGGCCGACGGCGGGAGGGCAGGCGCTGCGGACGCGCAGCCCAAGTGCGGCGTTGAGGAGACGGCGGGGAGGCAAGGTCCCGTCGCATCTCGGCCGTCGGAGAATCGGGAGAGACGTCGGCGGGACGAAGGCTGCGAGCGCTCCCTCGCGTCGGCCATGGCAGGGGCCCGCCGCGGGCCGTGTCACAGTCGGTCCGCGGGGCTGGAGACGCCGAGGGGGCCCCGGTCGAGGACGTGCGTGTAGATCATGGTGGTCTTGAGGTCGCGGTGGCCGAGCAGCTCCTGGACGGTGCGTACGTCGGCTCCGTCCTCGAGCAGGTGGGTCGCGAAGCAGTGGCGGAAGGTGTGGCAGGTCACCCGCTTGGCGAGACGCGCGCGCCGGGCTGCCTGCTTGACGGCGCGCTGCAGGGCCGTGGGGTGCAGGTGGTAGCGAACGAGTCCCTTGCGGGGATCCCGGGACAGGCGGGAGGCGGGAAAGACCCACTGCCAGCCCCACTCGTACGCAGCCGTCGGGTACTTCCGTTCCAGTCCGCCCGGAAGAGGGACCCCGGAGTAGCCGCGGTCGAGATCGCGGCGATGGAGGTCGCGCACGCCCTCCAGGTGCCGCTCCAGAGGCTCGCGGAGGCGCCGTGGGAACGTCGTGATCCGGTCGCGACGTCCCTTGCCCTGGCGGACGACGAGCTGCGAGCGGGCCGGGTCGAGGTCCTTGACCCGGAGCCGCAGGCATTCCATCAGGCGCAGGCCAGCGCCGTAGAGCAAGGTGGCTTGCAGGCGCTTGGTGCCGTGAAGCTGCGCCAGCACGGATCGGACCTCGTCCCGCGTGAGGACGACCGGAAGGGGGCGGCGCGGCCGGGCGCGAGCGGCCGCATCCAGGCCCTCGAGCTCGCGATCCAGGACGTGGCGGTAGAGGAAGACGAGCGCGGCCAGGGCCTGGTTCTGCGTCGTGGCAGCGACCCGGTCCTCCACCGCCAGGTGTGAGAGAAAGGCGACGACCTCCGCTGTCCCCATCTCTTCTGGGTGACGCTTGCCGTGGAAGAGGATGAAGCGCCGCACCCAGGCTACGTAGCTCTGCTCCGTGCGGTGGCTGTAGTGGCGACGCCGTGCCGCCCAGCGCACGCGGTCCAGGAGCTTCGGCGGGCGGCCGACCGGCGCACGTTCCGTCGACAACTCGGCACTTCCGGGGACTCATGTCGGGGGAGCGCTGCGAGGCTACCCGCGACGGGAGCGTCGAGCAAGCTGCGGGCGGGGCTGTCGACGGGCGGCCCGCCGGCGCGGGTTCATGCCCGGGCCCGGCTTCACTCGCTACGCGAGCCCCCGTCGGGGTCCGCGGTGCAGTGCTGCTAGCCTCCCCGCGTGTCGCTGGGCGAGCGTCTCTTCGCGGTCTGCGTCTTCCCGGTCGTGCTCTCCGGGTCACTGGCGCTGGCCGTGTACTCGATGGGTCGTGGTCTCGCTCCAGAGCTGGCGATCGGCGTGCCGACCCTGGGCCCCGCCGTCCTGCTCATCGGGCTGGAGCGAATCTTCCCGGCCCACCGTGCCTGGCAGGGCTGGCAGCGGGACGTCCGCACGGACCTCGCCCACGCGGTCTCGGGAGGCCTGGCCGCCGGCTTGATGCGTCCCGTCGCCACCCTGGCCGCGGCCCCCGCGGCCATCTGGTTGGCCGCGCAACTCGGGGCCGGTCCCTGGCCGCACGCCTGGCACTGGATTCCCCAGCTGGTCCTGGCGCTGGTGGTGGCCGAGCTGCCCAAGTACTGGCTGCATCGTCTCATGCACGAGCGGGAGCTCCTCTGGCGTCTCCACGCCACGCACCACAGCGTGCCCCGTCTCTACTGGCTCAACGCCGCGCGCTTCCATCCCCTGGACCTCGGGATCGACACATTCGTGGGTCTGGCCCCGCTCGTGCTGCTGGGCTGTCCGGCCGAGATCCTGGCGCTCTTCCTGCTGGTCTCCGGCGTGCACGGCTACTTCCAGCACTCGAACCTGAAGCTCCGTCTCGGCCCGCTGAACTACTTCTTCAGCATGGCCGAGCTGCACCGCTGGCACCATTCGCGCACGGTCTTCGAGGCCAACCACAACTACGGCCAGAACGTGATCGTGTGGGATCTGGTCTTCGGCACCTTCTTCTGGCCGCGCGACCGGGAGCCGCCCGAGGACGTAGGGCTGGCCGACCTTCCCGCGTTCCCCCAGGATTGGTGGGGGCAGCAGCTGTCGCCCTTCCGCTGGAAGCAGATCCGGGCCGGGCACCGCTCCTAGGCCGCCAGGGCCTCGCTCACCTTCGCCGGGCGGGTGAAGAAGGCGCCCAGGTAGAGCAGCGCCACCAGCAGCAGCAGGGCCTTGATCCCGACGAGGAACGTGACGCTCTGAAGCAGGCCGCCCGTGAGCGCGCCCACCAGGTTGGCCCCGAGGGCCTCGTCCCTGCGCTCCGAGCCGGCGAAGGAACGCACGAAGATGATCCCGGAGAAGAACATGGGCACGGTGGTGAGGCCGCCGACGGCGAGTGCCTTGGTCGCGTAGGGCAGCGTGGAGAGCGTCGTCAGGTCGAAGAAGTAGAGCCCGATGCACGAGGCGAGCAGGCAGCCGTAGATCGGGCCCAGCCGCAGCCGTGGGAAGCGGTCGGCGCAGGCGTTGGCCATCAGCACCATGCTGAGCACGCCCGAGATGATCACCGAGTTGACCCACCAGGTGTTTCCGAGCACCAGGGAGGCCTTGCTGATGTTCTGCACCTCGAGCAGCAGGAAGGCGGCGCCCAGGAAGAAGAAGTGGGAGTCGCCGCGGCTCCAGCCCCGGACCATCTCGCGACAGTCGGCGAGGCGCACGCCCAACGCGAAGAGCACGGCCATCAGCCCGGCGAGCAGGACGTAGAGAATCGGCAGCCGGGGCTCGGGCAGGTAGAGGTAGGGCCAATCGTCCGTTGCGATCGGCGTCCCGAGCGTGAAGTCGAATTCGTAGGCGTCCTGCCAGGCCCGCACCGCGCGGCCGAGACGCTCGTCGCGGGCGAGGGTGGCGCGAACCGCCTCGAGATCGCCCGCCACGAACATCAGCCCACCCCAGCCGTAGGCGGACGCCGGCACCCCGACCGTGAGGGGTCGCTCGCCGAAGGCCTCGGTGAGCGTTCCCGCGATCCGATCCCCGATGAAGCGCCGCTCGGCGGCGAAGGTCATCACCATCACGCCGTCCGGCGCCAGCAGCGAGCGTGCCTGGGTCAGGCTCTCCAGTGTGTAGACGTAGTGGTCGAGTCGCGCGTTGGTCATCGACGTGGTGGTGTGGGAGTCGAGCAGCCCGAACACGATGAGGTCGTAGCGGCGATCGGTGTTGGAGAAGAACGAGCGGGCGTCGTCTGTCACGACCTCCACACGCGGGTCCTGGTACGGCTCCTCCGGGTGCAGGCGCCGGCCCATGTCGATGATCACCGGGTCGATCTCCACGGCGGTTACCCGGGCGGCGCCGCCGCGCAGGGCACCGGCTGCGTCGTTGCCGGAGCCGGCGCCCACCAGCAGCACCTCCTTCGCGGTCGGGTGGAGGCGCATGGGCAGGTCGTACTGGCTGAGCCCGCGGAGGGCCGGCGGGTAGCGCCGGGGCTGAGAGGCGACCCGCTGAGGGTCGAGGTCGATGATGGACTGGTAGCCGACGTTGTTGACCCGGATCGCCCACTTGCCCGGCTCGGAGCGGGACGAGGGAGCGATTTCGAGCTTCTGGTAGGGCGACCAGACCGTCTCGAGATTGCCGGGCCGCGTTCCGGCGAGGGCCGAGAACCCGACACAGGCCAGCACCAGTCCCACCTCTACGAGGCGGGAACGCCCGTGCCCGAGGAAGGGGATCGCCAGGACGGCGATGAGTGCCCACCACCAGACCGGCGCGAGGCTCGCCAGGCTGAGCACGACGAGCAGCCAGGTTCCGATCAGGCTGCCGGCGACGTTGATCGAGTAGGCGCGGATCGGTCGGGGATGATCGTCGAGCAGCCGGCCGAGGATCCGACCGAGCGGCACGAAGGCGGCCCAGACCAGGATCATCAGTCCCAGCGAGAGCAGGAGGCCGCCGCCCACCTCCCACCACAGCTGCAACCCGGTCTCGCGTTGGCGCGCGTGCCAGATCATCGGGTCGCCGATCACGGCGAGTCGCTCGCTGATCCCGACCAGGGCGGTCTGGGTGAAGGGCAGCACCATCAGCAGGAGGAGGAGCGCGATCGGCGCGAAGACGTGGACGAGGGTCGCCGAGCGCCGGCTGCTGAAGGCGCCCATGCCCAGGCCGAGGAAGCAGACCACCAGGATGGTGTTCTGCAGGTAGGCGAAGATCCGGATCTCCGTGCCCACCCAGCGGATCAGCACGAGCTCCAGGAAGAGCGAGAGGACGCTCACCCAGAAGATCGACCAGGAGCGGTTGGCGGGTCCGGGAAGGGCAGGGGGCGCGGGGTCCGACGACAAGCTCTCGACTCCGGCATGGGGGGGCGCCGACCTCTCGGTTCGCGAACCGGATCATACTCGCTTCGCGGCGACGGCGTGGCGGGCTTTCCGGGTCCCCCGGGGAGGCAGAACTCGCTGGAAACGTTAGGTTTCCGCGCCATGAGCCAAGCCGAATCGATCGCGGACCGCCTGCCCGGGGCGTCCCAGAACGTCACCTCGCTGCAGGCGCACATCCTCGCAGAGGAGCGCCGCCACCCCCACGCCAGCGGCACCTTCTCCTGGATCCTCTCTGCGCTCGCACTCTCGGCCAAGACGATCGCGGCGCTGATCCGGCGCGCCCGGCTGGAGGACGTGCTCGGAAGCATGGGCAGCGAGAACGTCCAGGGAGAGGAGCAGCAGAAGCTCGACGTGATCTCGAACGAGGTCCTGCTGCGTTGCCTGGGCCAGCGCTCGGGCGTGGCGATCGTGGCCTCGGAGGAGGACGACGAGCCGACCATCCTGCGCACCGAGACCGACGGGGAGCGCCGCTACTGCGTCCTCTTCGATCCGCTGGACGGCTCCTCCAACCTCGATGTCGCCGGCGGCGTCGGCACGATCTTCAGCATCCTCCGCCACCATCCGGAGGCCGGCAGCCCCGAGACGTCGATCCTGCAGGCGGGCACCGAGCAGGTGGCCGCCGGCTACATCCTCTACGGATCGTCGACCGTTCTCGTGGTGACCACGGGCAACGGCGTACAGATGTTCGTGCTCGACCCGGCGATCGGCTCCTTCCTGCTCGTCGAGGAGGAAGTGCGGATTCCGGCGCGGGGAGAGACCTACTCGCTCAACGAAGGGAACCGGCCCGGCTTTCCCCAGGGCTGGCAGGACTACCTGGCCTGGGCCCAGGCGAACGGCTACTCGGGCCGCTACGTCGGTGCCATGGTGGCCGACGTGCATCGCACGCTCCTCAAGGGGGGTGTGTTCATGTATCCGCCTACCGGGAAGACGCCCGACGGCAAGCTGCGCCTCATGTACGAGGCGAACCCGATGGCCATGATCGTGGAGCAGGCGGGGGGGAAGGCCTTCGCCGGCGCGGCCGAGCGGATCCTCGAGGTGAAGCCCCAGACCCTCCACCAACGCGTTCCCGTCCTGCTGGGAAGCGTGGAGGAGGTGGACCGGGTGCGGGAGTTCGTGGCCTAGCGTCCTGCGACTGCTAGGTTGCGCGGCCATGAGCGAGCCCGCGCCCCGCAAGGGGCTCCGCAACCTGGCGATCATCGCCCACGTGGACCACGGGAAGACCACCCTGGTGGATGGGCTCCTGCGCTTCACCGGCGCCGTGCGCAGCGGACGTCCGGTGGAGGAGCGCGCGCTCGATTCGGGGGATCTGGAGCGAGAGCGCGGCATCACGATCCTCTCCAAGAGCACCTCGATCGAGTTCGAGGGCGTGCGGATCCAGCTGGTGGACACCCCCGGGCACGCGGACTTCGGAGGCGAGGTGGAGCGGGTTCTCGGCATGGTGGACGCCTGCCTGCTCCTGGTCGACGCGGTCGAGGGGGTGATGCCGCAGACGCGCTTCGTCGTGAAGAAGGCGCTCGCCCACGGACTGCGCCCCATCCTCGTGGTGAACAAGATCGACCGCCCGGAGCAGCGTGCGTCCGCGGTGGTGGACGAGGTCTTCGACCTCCTGGTGGAGCTCGAGGCGGACGATCGGCAGCTCGACTTCCCCGTGGTCTACGCCTCGGCGAAGCGGGAGGGCGCGACGCTGGATCCCGACGCGCCCCTGGGAGACCTGCGGCCGCTGCTCGACACCATCGTCGAGCACGCCCCGGCCCCGGTCGTGGACATGGAGGGGCCGCTTCAGTTCCAGGCGATCACCCTGGGCTGGGACGACTTCCTGGGCCGGCTCGTGATCGGGCGCGTCGAGCGGGGAGCGCTGCGCCGCGGCGAGACCGTGCTGCGCCTCGGGGACGCCGACGCGCGCGAGTCGTTCCGGGTGACCAAGCTCTTCGGCACGCGGGGTCTCGACCGGGTGGAGCTCGACGACGCCCGCGCGGGCGACATCGTGATGATCGCCGGGGTGGACTCGATCGAGGTGGGCGACACGATCTGCGATCCGGCTCGTCCCGAGGCCCTCCCGCCGGTCCAGGTGGACCCGCCCACGATCCGGGTGCTCTTCTCCGTCAACACCTCTCCCTTCGCCGGGCGGGAGGGGCGCTTCCTCACCAGCCGCCAGATCGGTGAGCGACTGCGCCGGGAGGCGCTCGGCAACGTGTCGATCCAGGTGGGTGAGACCGGAGCCACCGATACCTTCGACGTGGCCGGGCGCGGCGAGCTCCAGATCGCGGTCCTGATCGAGACCCTGCGCCGGGAGGGCTACGAGTTCAACGTCTCGCGGCCGGAGATCATCCGGCGCGAGATCGACGGGGTCTCCTGCGAGCCCGTGGAGGACGTGGTGGCCGACGTCCCGGAGGCCCACTCGGGCGGGGTGATGGAGCAGCTCGCCCAGCGCAAGGGTCGGCTGTGCTCGATGCATCGCGAGGGCGACCGGGTCACCCTGGAGTACTCGGTGCCGAGCCGGGGCCTCTTCGGCTTCCGCAGCCAGTTCCTCACCGACACCCGGGGCGAGGGCATCCTGCACCGCACCGTGTCGGGCTACGAGCCCTGGGCGGGCGACCTTCCGGGCCGGGGGGTGGGTGCGATCGTCGCTTCGGAGGCGGGTACCGCCACGCCCCATGCGCTCTTCAAGATCCAGGAGCGCGCGACCCTGTTCATCGAGCCGGGCACGCCGGTATACGAAGGCCAGGTCGTGGGCGAGAACCGTCGCGCCGGCGACATGAACGTCAACGTCTGCCGCGCCAAGAAGCTCACCAACGTGCGGGCCGCGGGGAAGGACGAGAACGCGATCGTCACGCCTCCCCGCCGGCTCACGATCGAGAGTGCCCTCGAGTGGATCGGCGACGACGAGCTCTTCGAGGTGACTCCGGGCTCCCTGCGCGTCCGCAAGCGGGTCCTTTCCGCCTCCCACCGAAAGCGCTGACGCCGCGCTAGCTCGCCGCGAGCTCGGGCGGGTCCGGGCGCGGCAGGCGCTCCGCCAGTGGCGGCAGGGGGCGGATCGGGCCGCTGCGGCCCACCTGGTACCAGTAGGCCGTGCTGCAGTAGTCGTTGGCCAGGGCGTTGGCATGGCCCGTCTCGATCGTCACCCGGATCGATCGCTCGAAGGCGATCGGGTCCTCCACGTGGAAGCGGTACATGCCGTTCTTGCCGCCCCAGGGCCAGGCCTCGTTCCCGCTGTAGACGGTGATGCCGTGGTAGGGTGCGCTGAACTCCTGCTTCGGGCAGAAGGCGGTGTTGAAGTAGTCCTCGGTGCCGGTCCCGTGCAGCCGGGGCGGCCACGGCTCGCCGTCGATGAAGATCATGTCGTCGCCTTCGCCGTACCAGTCGTTGACCTGACGCTCGAAGACGTGGATGCCCATGTTGCAGCCCACGTAGTGGCCGCGTCCCTCGGCCTCGAGGATCACGTAGTTGTCCGCACCGCTGAGATTGGGGTCGGCCCAGGGCCCGCCCAGGCCCATGCCGGCGCCCACCGGTCGGCGGTCGTCGTAGCCGTAGTCGGCGCGCGTGTAGCCCTTGTCGCCGGCGAGGCCGGCGCTCGGGTTCTGGCGATGCCAGGAGGCGTGGAAGCGGGCCACGTCGGGCTCGGCTCGCGGGTGCTTCTCCCAGTCGATGTAGAAGAAGAGGAGCCGCGTGACCGCGCCCTGGTTCTCGACCTCGAAGCGCGCTCCCTCGGCGAAGGGCATCGGGAACCAGCAGTTCATGCTCTTGCCGTCCTGGGGGCTCATCTGCAGGGGCAGCGAGCTGAAGTTGCGCCGCAGTCCGAAGGGAACCCCGAAGAAGTCGCCGACGGGAGTCTCGACGCTGGGGGTCGCTTCGGCGTCCCAGAACATGCGCAGGACCAGCCCCAGGAGGTCGTGCTCCTCGCCGGGGACGGCGGTCGTGGTCATCCAGACGTGACGCACGCAGCCGGGACCCTCGATCTCGCCCAGCACGGCGGTCTCGCCGGGCCGGATCACCAGGCAGTCGGTGTTGCCGCCGCTGCGGTCGTAGGACGAGAGCCGATGGCTCTCGTAGCGGCGCAGTCGCGCCAATCCTGCCAGGGAGCCGCCTCCGAGGTCCATCTTCCGCCTCCTGTGTCTGGAGAGAAGGAGACTACTCGAGAAGGACCGTCCGGCGGGAGGGACTATGTTCGGGTCGATGTACAGGGCGATCGTCGCGGTCATGGTGCTGGGCCTGGCGAGCCCGGCCGCTACAGCGGAGCAGGGGGAGGCGCCCGCCTGGGAAGACGTCCGTCCCATCGTCGAGAGCCGCTGCGGCGTGTGCCACGGCTGCTACGACGCACCCTGCCAGCTCGTCCTGACCGCCCACGAGGGGCTCCGGCGCGGCGCCACCGCCTTGCCGGTGTACGACGCCCAGCGCCTGCGCCAGGCGCCCACCACGCGCCTCTTCATCGACGAGCTCGACGTCGAAGGCTGGCGCCGGCGGGGGTTCTTCGACGTGCTGGAGGGAGCGGGCGGCCCACCGCCGGGACCGCTCCTGCGTCGCATGCTCTACCAGGGACGCGTGGCGTCGCTGGCGCCCGACGTGCCGGTCGCCGACGCGCTGCCCCTCGACATCAACCGCCCGCTCGCCTGTCCGACGCCGGATGCCTGGGACGCCTGGAGCACGGCCAACCCCCTCGCCGGGATGCCCTACGCCGTGGCACCGCTGCCGGACGCGGAGTTCCAGGCCCTGATCGACTGGATCGACGCGGGTGCGCCGCCCCCCCGCTCGGAGCGGTCGATTCCCGAGGCCGCCCGTCACCAGGTGGGGCTCTGGGAGGAGTTCCTCAACGGGACGTCCCTGCGCGAGCGGATCGTCGCGCGCTACCTCTACGAGCACTGGTTCCTGGCGCACCTCTACTTCGACGACCTGCCCGCGGGGCCGTTCTTTCGCATCGTGCGCTCGGAAACCCCGCCCGGCGAGGCGGTGAGGGAGATCGCCACCCGGCGTCCCTACGACGCCCCGGGTGTGGAGCGGTTCTGGTACCGCCTGGTGCCGGTGCGCGGGGCGATCGTGCACAAGACGCACATCGTCTACCCGCTGGGCCGCGATCGCATGCACCGCCTGGCCGAGCTCTTCCTGGAGCCGGCGTGGGAGGCCACGCGCCTTCCGGAGTACGGCTGGCGGGGCGCGAATCCCTTCCGGACCTTCGACCAGATCCCGGCGCGCGCCCGCTACCGCTTCCTCCTCGACGATGCCCGCTACTTCCTGATGACCTTCATCCGCGGCCCCGTCTGTCGCGGGCAGGTCGCGGTCGACGTGATCCAGGACCGCTTCTGGGTGGCCTTCCTCGACCCGGAGCACGATCCGTCGGTCGTCGATCCCGACTTCCTGCCCTCCGTGCAGCGCTTTCTCGCGGTGCCGGCCGAGTTCGAGAGCCTGCCGCTCCCCGGAGAGCACTGGCTCCAGTACAACATCTCGCAGACGCGCTATCTGGACCGGCGCGCCAAGGCGGTGGCCGCCCTCGATCCGGAGCGCCGCGGCTACGGGCTCGAGGCGATCTGGGACGGTGACGGCGGAATCAACCCGAACGCTCTCCTGACCGTGTTCCGTCACTTCGACAACGCCAGTGTGGTGCACGGCTTCGTGGGCGGTTCGCCGCGCACGGCCTGGGTCCTCGACTTCCCCGTCTTCGAGCGGGTCTACTACAACCTGGTGGCCGGCTTCGACGTGTTCGGAAACGTGGTCCATCAGGTCTCCACACGTCTCTACATGGACCATCTGCGCATGCAGGCCGAGGACGGATTCCTCGCGTTCCTGCCGCCGGAGCGCCGCGATCCGATCCGCGCGTCCTGGTACGAAGGAGCCGAGCGCCAGGTCCGCTACTTCCTGGTCAATCGCATCCGCGACCGCGATCGGCCCAGCCGGGTTCCCTTCCACGGCGACGATCCGGTCGCCGAGCTGCTGCGCCGGATCCGCGATCGCTCGGGCGCCCGCGAGGCCCTGCGCGGGAGCGCGAGCGCGCGGGCACTGGCGCCGCTCGCGGGTCGGCCGGGGGCGTGGGTCGGCTTCCTCCCCGAGCTGTCGCTGGTGCGGGTCGCCGACGAGGTGTTCACCCTGACGCGCGATCGGCGCCACAGCAACGTGGCCTTCATGTTCGGAGAGGAGAAGCGCTGGCGGCCCGACGAGGACACGGTCACGGTGGTGCGGGGAATGCTGGGGAGCTATCCCAACTTCGTGTTCGAGGTGGAGGAGGGCGATGCGGCGGCATTCGCGAACGCCCTCCAGGCGGTCGCGACCTCCGAGGATGCCGCTCGCCTGGTCGACCGCTGGGGCCTGCGACGCACGAGCCCTCGCTGGTGGAAGACCTGGGATGCGCTCCACGCCGGCTTCCGCCGCGCCGATCCCAGCGCAGCGGGCCTGCTGGACCTGAACCGCTATGTGGATCCCTAGGCCGACCGCGGCGGATTGCCGGCGACGATCATGAGGATCGAGTCGCCGAGGGCGACCTGGCGGCCCTGGTCGTCCCGGACGACGCTCGAAGCGTGGACGATGCGGCGCCCGGGATGCACGATCGTGGACTCCACGGTGGCGGCGCCCTCGGATACCGCACGCAGGTACTTCACGCGCAGGTCCACGCTCGACATGATGCCCCGGGTCTCGCGCACCTCCCGGTAGGTGTCGGTCAGCAGCATGGCCTGGGTGATGCTCATGTCGATCAGCGCCGAGATCACGCCGCCGTGCAGATGCCCGTTGGGGTTGCGCAGCTCGTCGCGCAGGGCCACCCGCACCACGGCCCGTCCCGGCTCCATCTCGAGCACCTCGAAGCCCATGTGCCGGAAGAAGGGGAATCGGGCGGCGAAGTCCAGGAGCTTCGCCTTCAGAGCCGGATCGTCGGAGTCGGACATGGGCGGAGCTTGTAGCGATTGCCGCAGGCGCGCGCCCGTCGCAGGGAGATGGCAGGAATCGAGGGTTGGAGGTCATTGCGGACGGAACCGGTCGGGCCGATCCTGGGGGCATGACGCGAGCCGGCCGCCGCATCGTGCTGGGCATCTTCGACGGGGTCCAGGTCCTCGACGCCACGGGTCCCCTGGAGGTCTTCTCCAGCGCCGCGCGCCTGCTGGAGGAGAGCGGCGTCGGCGGCGGCCCGGCCTACCGGCCGGTGCTGGTGGCGCCGGAGCGGGGGCCGGTGCGGTCCTCGTCCGGGATCGAGCTCGTGGCGCGGGGCTTCTCGGACGTCCGCGGACCCGTCGACACCCTCCTCGTAGCCGGCGGCCACGGCACCCAGGCCGCTCTCCGCGACGGCCGGGTCACCGGGTGGCTGCGACGGGCGGCACCGCGCGCGCGCCGGGTGGGCTCGGTCTGCTCGGGCGCCTTCTTCCTGGCGGCGGCCGGGCTCCTGGACGGCCGCCGGGTCACGACCCACTGGCGCGCCTGCGACCAGCTCGCCGAGGCCTTTCCCCGCGTCCAGGTCGACCCGGATCCCATCTTCATCCGCGACGGCCGCATCTACACCTCGGCCGGGGTCTGTGCGGGGATCGACCTGGCGCTGGCGCTGGTGGAGGAGGACCACGGGCGCGAGCTGGCACTGGCCGTGGCGCGCCAGCTCGTGGTGTTCCTCAAGCGGCCGGGGGGGCAGTCCCAGTTCAGTGCCCAGCTCGAGGCCCAGCTGGCGGTGCGCGAGCCCCTGCGCGAGCTGCAGACCTGGATCGTCGAGCACCCGCACGCGGACCTGTCGGTGGACGCCCTCGCCCGCAAGGTCGCGATGAGCCCGCGCCACTTCGCGCGGGTGTTCGGGCGCGAGGTCGGCGCCACGCCGGCGCGCTTCGTCGAGCGGGCGCGCGTCGAGGCGGCACGGCGCCGTCTGGAGGAGAGCGACGACGGCGTCGAGCGCATCGCGGCCGACTGCGGCTTCGGCAGCGCGGAGACCCTGCGCCGCGCATTCGTGCGTCGGCTCCGCGTGACACCGGCGGACTACCGCCTGCGCTTCCACACCAACCGTCGGGCCGGCTGAGCCCGCGAGAAGGAGTCCCTCATGTCCACCACGATCGGGATCGTCCTCTTTCCGGATGCCGAGGAGCTCGACTGGGCGGGGCCCTACGAGGTCTTCGGCATGGCCACCCACGACATCGAGAATGCGCGGGTGATCACCGTCGCCCAGTCGAAGGAGCCGGTGCGCTGCTTCAACGGGCTGCGCGTGCTGCCCGACCACGATTTCGCCGACTGCCCCGCGCTCGACGTCGTGCTCGTGCCCGGCGGCATGGGCACCCGCAAGGAGTTCGACAATCCGGTGATGCGCGACTGGCTCGCCCGGGTGACTCCCGGCTGCACCTGGGTCACGAGCGTGTGCACCGGCTCCTACCTGCTGCACGGCGCAGGCGTGACCCGGGGCAAGCGCATCACGACCCACTGGGGCTTCATCGAGACGCTGCGAGAGGCGGCGCAGGACGCCACGGTGCTCGAGAAGGTCCGCTACGTGCGCGACGGCAACCTGGTGACCGCGGCGGGCGTGTCGGCCGGGATCGACATGTCGCTCTGGGTGGTCGGCCAGCTCTGGGACGTGGACCGGGCGCGCTGGACCCAGCGCTTCATGGAGTACGACCCGGCGCCGCCCTACACCGCGGACGTCTAGCGCCGCGAGCGCCAGGCGGCGCCGGGACGGCTATCCTCCGCCCCCGTCCATGCGGATCCGGAGCCGGGGAGCGCTACGGGAGCTCGTGCTCGTCGGAGCCGGGCACGCCCACGTGCAGGTCCTGCGCCGCTTCATGATGCGGCCGCAGGAGGGGGTGCGGATCACCCTGGTGGTCGACCGCCCCGAGGCCGTCTACTCCGGCATGGTGCCGGGCTTCGTCGCCGGCGACTACAGCGCGGACGAGCTCGAGATCGATGCGGTCCCGCTGGCGCGCCGGGCCCGCGCGCGGGTGGTGCTCGCGCCGGCCACGCGCATCGACCCCCACGCGCGCCGCATCGAGACGCAGGGGCGTCCGCCTCTCTCCTACGACGTGGCGAGCCTGGACGTGGGGTCGGACGTACGCGGAGCCGACCTGCCGGGGGTGCTGGAGCACGCGCTCGCGACCCGGCCGATCCGCGGGCTGATCGACGGGCTCGAGCTGCGTCTCGCCGAGGTGGCCCCGGCCGGCGGTCGCGCCCTGCAGGTCGTGGTCGTGGGGGGCGGCGCCGCCGGGGTCGAGCTCGCCTTCTGTCTCGAGGCGCGGCTGCGCCGCGCCGCGCGGGACGTGGAGGTGTCGCTCGTCGACGCCGCCGCCGAGCTGCTGCCCGCAGAGAGCCCCCGGTTGTCACGCGCTGCGCGCCGCGAAGCGGAGCGGCGCGGGATCCGGCTCCACTGCGACGCGCGCGTCGCGGCGCTGGAGAAGGACTGCGTGCGCCTCGCGAACGGGGACCTCGTGGGCTGCGATCTCGCAGTCTGGGCCACGGGGGCCGCGCCCCCCGGGCTCCTCGTGGCGTCGGATCTGCCTCGCGACGCCGCGGGCTTCGTGCGGGTGGAGCCCAGCCTCCAGGTCGAGGGTCATCCGGATCTCTTCGCGGCGGGCGACTGTGCGTCGCTCGGCTTCGCTCCCTGGGTCTCGAAGGCGGGGGTGTTCGCGGTGCGCGAGGGGCCGACCCTCGAACACAACCTGCGTGCCCGCCTGGACGGACGCCCGCTCCGAGCCCACCGCCCTCAGCGGGACTTCCTCGGGCTCCTGAACCTGGGCGAGGGCAGGGCGCTGGGCGGGAAGTGGGGACTCGCGATCCGCGGGCGCGCGGTCTTCGCGCTCAAGGACTGGATCGACCGCCGCTTCATGCGTCGCTTCCAGGTGCTCGACGGGAAGGGAGCCCCGGCGACGGACTTCCCCTCGCCGGAGGCGATGGGCATGGAGGAGATGCCCTGCGGTGGCTGCGCCGCCAAGCTGGGTGCGAGCCGTCTCGAGCGCGCGTTGGAGCGCCTGGGTCCGCCCATCGAGGACCGGAGCGTGTTGCTGGGCCTCGAGGGGCCCGATGACGCCGCCGCCCTGCGGATGCCCGGAGGCGACGTCCTGCTCGCCACGATCGATGCCTTCCGGGCGTTCAGCGACGACCCGTACCTGGTCGGTCGCGTCGCCGCAGTCAACGCCCTCTCGGACGTCTGGGCGACGGGAGGCACGCCGCGCTGGGCGCTCGCCCTGGTGAACGTGGCCGACGAGGACGGCGAGCGCGGCGAGGAGACCCTGTTCCAGGTGCTCGCGGGCATGCGCGCCGCGCTCGACCCGCTCGGGGTCGCGCTGGTGGGCGGACACACCACGGCGGGCGAGGAGCTCTTCGTCGGGCTCTCGGTGCACGGCCCTGCGCCGGCCGACGGGCTTCTGGCGCTCCGTGGGGCGCAGCCGGGGGATCGGCTGGTCCTGACCAAGCCGCTCGGAACCGGCGTGCTGCTAGGGGCCGACATGCAGGGGCTCGCGCGCGGACGCTGGGTCCAGGCGGTGCACACCTCGATGCTGCACTCCAACGCGGCCGCCGCGGCCGTCGCGCGCGCGCACGGGGCGCGCGGCTGCACGGACGTGAGCGGCTTCGGCCTGGCGGGTCACCTGGCTTCGCTGCTGCGCGCAGGCGGGATGTCCGCGCGGCTCGAGCTCGCTGCGATCCCCGCGCTCGACGGCGCCCGCGCGCTCCTCGCGCGCGGCGTGCGCAGCACCTATCACGAGCAGAACGCCGCGGGCCGCGAGCGGATCGCCTTCGCGCCCGCCGCGGGCGGCAGCGAGGTCGAGCTCCTCTTCGATCCGCAGACGTCCGGCGGACTGCTCTTCGCCGTGCCCGCCGACCGTGCGTCGGCGACCCTGGCCGCACTGCGGGCGGCCGGCGACTCGGAGGCCGCCGAGATCGGCGAGGCCACCCCGCCGCGGGACGACGCGGCCGACTTCGCTGTCGCGTGAGTCAGGAGAAGAGGATCAGTCCCCAGTCGCCCGTGCGCCGGTAGCCGAGGGCGCGGTAGGCGGTCTGGGCGGCCCGGTTCTCGTCCCCCGTGAAGAGGACGGATCGGCTGGCGCCTCCCGCGCGCGCGTCGAGCAGGCTCCCCGCCACCACCGCGCGCGCGTACCCGCGGCCGCGCAGCTCGGGTGGCGTGTAGACGCCGCCGACCTGTACGCAGTCGGGCAGGACGGCGTTGAAGGCGCTGTACGCGACCGGAGCGCCGTCCACCTCGAGCACCCAGTGGGTGCCGGCCTCGTTCATCTCGAGGAGGCTCGCGCGAACCCGCTCGCGGAGCTCCGGTCCGTCGCGCGCACCCAGGATCTCGATGTGGTATGCGGTCTGCCACGACGCGAGCCGGTCGAGCTCGTCCGAGCGCGGACGGCGGCAGGCGACTTCGGCTCGTTCGAGCAGGGCGGGGACGCGCAGGTCGCAGAGCGGCAGGGCGAAGAGCCCGTCGCGCGTGGCGAGCGACGCCGTGGCCACGTCCAGCGCCAGGACCGCGAGCACTCGCTGCGTCTGATCCCACGGCCCGAGTACGCCGTTGACCGCTCTTCCCGTGCTGGACACCGCGCAGCGCGCGATCGCGTCGAGGCCGTCGGGGGCCTCCACCACGAGGTTGCCGTTCCAGAAGTGGGCAGCCGCTCCGACGACCGCATCGTCCTCGAAGGCCGCCACGTAGGTGCCGCCGAAGCGCTGCCCACGATCCACGATCCCGGCGCGGCGCAGGTTTCCGCGCAGGAACATCGTCGTGTCGGGATGGCGCTCCAGGAACGAGAGCAGGCGCGCCTCGTCCCCCGCGCCCAGTACCGAGACCCGTTGCGCCATCGGTCCAGTGTCCCGGAGCGGTTGCTGGGCGTCCAGCGCGCACTAGGATGGCGGCGAGGTGCGCAATCTCTACCTGATCTCGGTGTTCGTGCACGTGGTGGCGGCCTGCGTGTGGATCGGCGGGATGGTGGCGCTCGCCGCCGTGGTGGTGCCGGTGCTGCGGCGCGAGGAGATGCGGGAGACGGGCCTGGTCTTCCTCCACGAGGCGGGAGTGCGCCTGCGCGCCGTGGGCTGGCTGGTGCTGCCCCTGCTGGTCGTGACCGGCCTCTTCCAGGTGACCCAGCGGGCCGGCGGCGTGGCCCCGGCGCTCGAGCTCTCCTTCTGGAGCTCGGGCTGGGGTCATCTCGTGGCGCTGAAGATCGCGATCGTGAGCGTGGTGCTCGGGCTCGAGGCGTGGCACGACTGGTGGGTCGGGCCGCGCGCGACCGAGCTCGGACGCAGCGCGCCGGGCTCCGCGGAGGCGCTCGCCCTGCGCCGCCGCGCCAGCTGGATCGGACGTACCAACCTGCTGCTCTCCCTCGTCGCGGTCGCCCTCGGCGTGCTCCTGGTGCGCGGGGGGATGTGAACGGCCGCCAGGTCGGCGCAGCGCTTCGCGAGAGCCCGCGGTCGTTCCCCGGCCTAGCCGGCGGCGCCGGCCTTCGAGGCGCAGGGCCTCCTGAGCTGCGCCTTGAAGGGGAACGCCACCTGCGCCGCGAAGCCCGCCGGGACGGGGCTGTT
>JANQFA010000253.1 GCA_028278065.1 Myxococcota bacterium | reverse complement strand
CCCGTGGAGCCTACGTCGATCCCTTCGTGCAGCCGATGACCCGCTTCCTGGAGGTGCGCTACGACGACGCCGTGCGCTCCGTGGAAGCGACGGGCTTCGGGCTGTGGACGGCGCGCGCCCGCTTCCGCGAGGGACTCGGCTGCACGCTCGTGCACGGAGAGGACGACCTGTCGGAGCTGCCCGTGGTCCGCCCCGTCGCGCGCGGCTCGCTGAAGCTCGATGTCGCGCACCGCCGCGCGGCCTTCGACGAGGCGGCCCTGGAGGACGCCCTCGCCGCGGTGTTCTCCGATCCCCCCGACGGTCCGCCGCGCAACACGCTCGCGGTGGTGGTGCTGCATCGGGGACGCCTCGTCGCCGAGCGCTACGCCCACGGCGTGCATGCGCGCACCCCGCTCCCCGGCTGGTCGATGACCAAGAGCGTGGTCGCGACGCTGGTGGGCATCCTCGCGCGGCAGGGACGCATCGAGCTCGAGGAGCCGGGCGCCCTGGCGGAGTGGCGCGGCTCGGACGACGCGCGCTTCGACATCACCGTGGATCATCTCCTGCGCATGACGAGCGGCCTCGACATCACCGAGGACCAGAGCGGCGCCGACCCCAACTCCCGGATGCTCCTGCTCGAGCGCGACGCCGCGGCCTACGCCGCACAGCGTCCCCTGCAGGCGGAGCCGGGCACGCACTGGGAGTACATGAGCGGCAACACGGTGCTGGCCACGCGGGTGGTGAGCGAGCTCGCGGGCGGCTCCCTCGAGGGCGTCGTGAGGTTCATGCGGCGCGAGCTCTTTCGTCCGCTCCGCATGAGCACGGCCGTCATGGAGCCGGACCAGGCGGGCACCCCGATCGGCTCCTCCTTCATGCTCGCCTCCGCGCGCGACTGGGCGCGTCTCGGCCAGCTCCACCTCCAGGACGGCGTCTGGCAGGGCCGACGCATCCTCGGCGAAGGCTGGGTGGACTACGTCGCCCGCCACACCCCGGGCTCGCGAGGGTACGGAGCCGGCTGGTGGGTGAATGCCGGGCCCGACGGGCTCTCCTGGGAGCGGCTTCCCCCGGAGACCTACGCCGC
Source organism: Myxococcota bacterium (assembly GCA_028278065.1). Lineage (GTDB taxonomy): Bacteria > Myxococcota_A > UBA9160 > UBA9160 > JAFDET01 > JAFDET01. The sequence goes on along the minus strand of JANQFA010000253.1, from coordinate 10,058 downwards.
CCAGGGCTTCCAGCATCAGCACGTCTTCGTGGTGCCGCCGCACGAGCTGGTGGTCGCCAAGCTGGGCGCCGCCCGGGGCGAGCGCGACTACGTGGAGAAGCTCGTCGCCGACGTGATCGCCGCGCTCCGCTAGGGGTTGATCGCCTCGAAGCCCTTGATCGTGGGCTCGCCGGTCGGATAGTCGTTGCCGTTGTCTTCGCTGATCAGGTCGTCGCCCGAGCCCCCGTCGAAGAGCACCGAGGCGCCGAACTCGACCTTGGCGTTGGCGTCGAAGCTGCCGACCTGCAGCGTGTCGTCGCCGCTGCCGAGCAGCACCTTGGCCGGACCGTCGACCGTCATCGGCACGCCGGCACCGGTATCGAGGTAGACGCCGTCGATGCCGCCCCCGGTATCGATGGTCAACCGCTGGAATCCGGCGTTCCGAAGTGCGATGAAGGCCGGTCCGCTCCCACAGCGGAGCGTCGTGTCTCCCAGGACATCGATGTCCTCCGCGAAGAAGTCGCAGAGGTCGGATCCCGCGTCCTTGCTGCGGAGCTCGAGGTCGCCGCCCAGGGTGAAGGGGTTCGTCGTGTTGAGGCTCACCGACACCCCGCCGCGTCCGAAGTCCGCGTCGATCCCGCCGTCGATCTTGGCCGTGATTCCCAGCGTGAAGATGTCCTGGCCGTCGCCGCTCTTCGCCTTGACGTCTTCCATCGCGTGGCACGTCCCGCCCAGGAAGAACACGAAGCTCCCGTTCCCGGTCTTGATCGCCAGGTCGTCTTCGAGGCTACAAGAGCCGTTTCCGCTCACGTCGAGGCCCTCCCCGGCGTTGAGTATGGTCCTGCCCGAGATCGTCGTGTTGTCCAGCGTGAAGAAGGTCTGGCCCTTGCCGAGCTTGGCCTGGACTCCTGCGACGTCGCTGCTGTCGCCCAGGAATACGCTCTCGTCGTCGTTCTTGGACTGGACGAGCAGGCCGTCCTCGACCGTCGTTGCGCGCAGGCTCACGTCGTTGCTCCCGCCGCCCAGCTTGAGGCTCATCCTGCCCGTCACGGTGTTGTTGCCGGAGCTGTCCGAGAAGGTGACGAAGTCCGGGCCGTCGCGACCGGAGTGCGACAGGTCGCCGTCGATGAACGACCCGGTGAAGAAGATGCTGTTGCCGGTGTCGCCACCCGCCTTGGTCCGCACGTCGCCCTGCACCAAGACGGCGTTTCCGCTCAGGTCGACCGGCCCCTTGGCGTCGACGCGAACGGATCCAACGAATCCGTCCACGGTCACGAAGGTCGGATCCGAGGCACCGCTCTTGACGACGATGTCACCCCCCACGCTGGGGTTCGAGTTCATGAACAGGCTGAACGCCTGGGACTTCGACTTGATCGACACGTCCTCGTGCAGAAGGGCGGCGGCGTCGATGGTCACGTCGTTGCTGGGACCGCCGCCCAGGTCGAGCTTGACCTTGCCGGTCACTTCGGGCCCCGAGAGGGTGACGAAATCGGAGCCGTTCCTGCCCTTGTAGGAGAGGTCGCCGTCCTTCAGGGTGCCGCCGTCCCCCAACGTGAAGGCGCCCTGCACCTGGAGCGAGCCGCTGTCATCGCCCAGGTCGATCCTGGTGTTGCCTCGGATGTAGCCGGACTCCAGGCTGACGTCATCGCTTCCGTCGCCGCTCTTCGCACTGAGATTCCCCTCGATCCCGCTCCCCTCGCGGACCGAGAGGAAGCTCGCGCCGTCGCCATTCTGAATCTTCACGTTCCCCCCGATCCAGGACACCCCCTCGACGGTGAAGCTGTCCGCCCCGTCGCGGTTCTTCATCTGGAGGTTCCCGTCGACCGCGGAGCCGTCGTCGAGCCGGAGCCCGGTGTCGCCGCCCGAGTCCCCGAGCTTCAGGTTGCCCATCACGTGGGTGGCTTCGAGGAGCACGTCGCCGAAGCCGTCTCCGAACTTGAGCGAGACGTTCCCGTCGAGGGCGCAGTCCTCGATCGTCAGGGTGGTCGCGTCGGACCCGCCGTCGAAGCTGAGTCCCCCCTGTCCGGTGCACTGCTCCAGGATGAGAGCGTCGTTGCCGGCGCCGAGCTTGACCGTCAGAGCGCCCGTGATGCCCGCGAAGTCCTGGGGGCTCGGGCCTCCGTTGATCGTTCCGTTGTTCGACACCTCGAGCGTTCCGGCGGGCTTCCCCGTTCCGTCGAGCTCGACGAAGTTGGCGTCGGCGTCTCCGGTGATGGTGAGCTTGCCGCCCCTGACCGAGACCTTGATGTCGTCGGCGGCCGCAGGGCCGCCGGGGAGAAGGGTGAACCCTGCCGCCACGAGGGCGGGCGCGGCCCACCTGCGAAGTCCCAGTCGCATCGCCATCCTCCGGATTCTGCTTCGGATTTCGCCAAGATACGCCCGTGCGAGGGCTGTGTCACACTGGCTCGATGACTCGCGCCGTTCTCCTGGTGTCCCTCGTGGTCCTCATCGCGGCGTGCGGCGGCGAGGAGGCGAACGAAGCCGCCGCCGTGGTCCAGCCGGCGCTTGCTGGCGTCGACGACGCGCGGCTCGCCGCCGCAGCCGACGACGGCGAGGAGTGGCTCACCCACGGCCGCACCTGGTCGGAGGAGCGCCACAGCCCGCTCACGGCGGTCGACGCCGACAACGTGGCGCTGCTGCAGCGGCGCTGGAGCTTCGACACCGGCACGGAGCGTGGCCTCGAGGCGACTCCCATCGTGGTGGACGGCGTCCTGTACACGACGGGAACCTGGAGCGTGGTGTGGGCGCTCGACGCCAGGACGGGCGAGCTCCTCTGGAAGTACGACCCCGCCGTCGCCAAGGAGGTGGGAAGGCGCGCCTGCTGCGACGTCGTGAACCGGGGGGTCGCGGTGTACGGGGGGCGCGTGTACTTCGGCACCCTGGACGGGCGGCTGATCGCGCTCGACGCGGAGAGCGGGGCCGCCGTCTGGCAGGTGCAGACCACGCCGCCGGGCGAGAGCTACACGATCACCGGCGCACCACGCGTGCTCGAGGGGAAGGTGATCATCGGCAATGGCGGCGCCGAGTTCGGAGTGCGCGGCTACGTCTCCGCCTACGATGCCGCCAGCGGCGACCCGCTCTGGCGCACCTTCACGGTTCCCGGGGACCCGTCCAAGCCCTTCGAGTCCGAGGCGATGAAACAGGCCGCCGAGACCTGGACCGGGAGCTGGTGGGAGCTGGGCGGCGGCGGGACCGTCTGGGACTCGATGGCCTACGACCCGGAGCTGGGCCTCCTCTACGTGGGAACCGGCAACGGCTCGCCCTGGGTGCGTCGCGTGCGCAGCCCCGGCGGCGGCGACAACCTGCACCTCTCGTCGATCCTGGCCCTCGATCCCGACGACGGGAGGATCGTCTGGCACTTCCAGACCACGCCGGGCGACAACTGGGACTTCACCGCCACCCAGCACCTGATCCTCGCGGACCTCGAGATCGACGGGGTCGTCCGCAAGACGATCATGCAGGCGCCCAAGAACGGGTTCTTCTACGTGCTCGACCGGGAGACCGGCGAGTTCATCTCGGGCGAGGCGTACGCCACGGTGACCTGGGCGACCGGTCTGGACGAGGACGGCCGTCCCATCGAGGCGGCGGGCCAGGACTACCCGGAGAAGCTCGCCCTCGTGCAGCCGACCTTCTTCGGGGCCCACAACTGGCAGCCGATGTCGTTCAATCCGGCCACCGGCCTGGTCTACATCCCCGCCCAGGAGGTATTGGGCGCCTACCTGCAGGATCCCGCCTACCAGCGGAGCGAGCTCGACTTCAACGTGGCGACCCACATGAACGTGTTCGCGGCCTTCCCGCCGGAGGTGGCGTCGGGGCACCTGCTGGCGTGGGACCCGGTGCGCCAGCGCGAGGCCTGGCGCGTGCCCCACGGCCTGCCGTGGAACGGCGGCACGCTGACGACCGCGGGGAACCTCGTGTTCCAGGGCACCGCCGACGGGCGCTTCGTCGCCTATCGCGCCGACGACGGGCGCCCGCTCTGGGTGGACCACGTGGGGACCGGGATCATCGCGGCACCGATGACCTACGCGATCGACGGCGTCCAGTACGTCTCGGTGATGGCCGGCTGGGGCGGGGCCTTCGGGCTGGTGGGCGGCACCGCGGCGCGGGGGGTCGCGGTCGGCCCCGGCGTGCTGGTCACCTGGGCGCTGCCCGAGGCGATCCCGACGCCGGAGCAGATCGAGGCCTACGTGACCCGCACCGGCGAGCTGGCCGACGGCGAGCGCGCCTACCACCAGTGGTGCGCGCGCTGTCACGGCGCCGGTGCGGTCTCCTCCAGCAACATCCCGGACCTGCGCTTCGCGGGCGAGGGCCTGGTGGACATCGCGCTGAACGGCATCCCGGACACGGGCATGCCGGCGTTCGGAGCCGAGCTGGACGAGGAGGATGCGCGCCTCATCCTCCGCTACCTCCGCAAGCGCAAGGAGGAGACGGTCCGCTGAGCGAGAGGGAAGCCACGGCCCCCCCGTGCGGATCGGCCGAGCCTACTCCGGCAGCTTCCCGCCCAGCACCTCGTCGGAGACGGCGACGAAGGGCCTGAAGTCGGGCCCGCGGCGCAGGCTGTGGCCGCCGTCCACGTTGATGATCTGCCCGGTGATCCAGCGGGACTCGGTTCCGACCAGGAAGCGCGCCAGCCGGCCCACGTCCTCGGGCTGACCGACGTCGCCCATCGGCGTCTGCGTGATGTAGCTCTCGTAGACCGAGCTGTCCCGGGGGATGGCGGCCATGATCTCGGTGGCGATGAAGCCGGGGCGGATCGCGTTGAAGCGGATCCCCACGTGGCCGAACTCGTCGGCCGCGTTGCGCATCATCTGCTCGATGCCCGCCTTGGACGCGGTGTAGGCCCCGAAGTAGAGGTGGGTCTGGTGGCCGGCGATCGACGACATGCCGACGAAGGAGCCTCCGCCCGCCTCGCGCATGCGCGGCACCGTGTGCTTCACGCAGAGCATCGTTCCCAGCACGTTCAGGTGCAGGACGCGCAGGAACTCCTCGGTGTTCTGCACGTGGTACGGTCCGAAGCCGCCGCCGCCGCCGGCATTGGCGACGCAGCCGTCGAGCTGGCCGGTCGGCTCCAGGGCCTTTGCCACGGCGTTCGCGACCGAGTCCTCGTCGGTCACGTCCGCCACCACGGTGTGCACCGACCCCCCGTGCCCCGCGGCGGCCGCGATGCGCTTGGCCGCATCCTCGAGCCGCGATTCGGTGCGTCCGCAGATCGTGACCGCCGCGCCGTCGGCGGCCAGCTGCGTCGCGCACGCCGTGCCGATCCCGGTGCCGCCACCGGTCACCAGCACCGACATCCCCTCCAGGCCGCCGCTGGGCGGCACGGCCCGTCGCGTGCTCACAGGAGCCCCTGGCGGATGCCCACGTTCACCTCGCCGCAGTAGCCGTGGTCGACGATCAGGAGGTGTCCGCTGACGAACGAGGCGGCGTCGCTGTTCAGCAGGATCAGGGGCTCGGCCATCTCCTCGGGCGTGGCGTTGCGTCCCATCGGGGAGTGGAAGAACTGCTCGAGGTTCTCCTTGCCTCCGGCCTGGGCGTGGAAGTCCGGCAGCATCTGGGTGTCCGTCGGGCAGGGGAGCAGCGCGTTCAGGCGGATCTCCCGCTCCACCAGCTCGGAGGCCCGCAGCTGGGTGTAGACGTTGAGCGCCTGCTTCGAGCCCAGGTAGCCGTTGGCCGGGTCCGGATTGGCCTCGCACCAGGCGCGGGACTCGCCGAAGTCGGAGATCGCCATCAGCTCCTTCCACTTGTCGAGGTTCTTCGCGTAGCCGACTCCGGCGATCGAGCTGATCAGCGCGACGGCGCCGCCGCGCGGCACGCGAGGCAGGATCTTCTCGATCGCGTGACGCACGCCGACGAAGTTGACGGTCATCGTGGCCAGGTTGTCGAAGCGCGGAGGTCCGGGGACGCCCGCGCAGACGAAGAGCTTCGGTACCTCGGCGGGCAGCTTCCCGACGGCCGCCTCGATCGAGGCGGGGTCGGCGAGGTCCACCTCGACCGACTCCTTCACGGGAGCGGTGATCGGCGCGATGTCGAGAGCCGTCACCTCGGCCCCCATCTCGCTCAGCGTGCGCGCGCACGCCTCCCCCATGCCGGTCGCGGCTCCCACCACCACGCACGGGGTTCCCTGGTATCCGAGGATGTCTCGCATGGTCACTTCCTTCCGCTTCCTTCCGGTTGGGACGCGCCAGTCTAGCCCGAACCGTCCTCCCGGGTCGGACGGGGTGTCGCGCGCTGGCCGAGGGCGACGAGGAGCGACCCGGCCACCACGACGGCGGCGCCGACGAACGCGCCGGGACCCACGGCCCGGGCGTCGACGTGCCCGGGCCAGAGCGCAGATCCGGCCGCGGCGAAGAGCAGGGTGGCGAGCGGCGTGAGGGCGATCACCGCCGACACCCGCGAGGCCTCCCAGTGCTCGAGGGCCGCGGCGAAGGTGCCGTAGGCCAGCAGGGTGTTGGCGGAGGCGAAGACGAGGAGGGTCCACTCCAGGCCCTCCAGCCCGGCCAGCGCGGTCGGTCGCGCGCCGAACGCGAAGACGAGCGCGCTGCCCACGTAGATGCACAGCATGATCCCCTGGGACGAGAGCCACAGCAGGAGCTGCTTCTGCGCCAGGCCGTAGACCGCCCAGGTGACCGCCGCCACCCCGATCCAGCCCACGCCGGCGATGTAGCGATCGATGCCCTCCACCAGGGTGCGGAGCTGTCCGGCGAAGAAGCCGCCCATCCCCAGGACCAGGACCGCCAGGCCGATCCACTGGAGCCGTTCGAAGCGCTCGTGGAACACGAAGATGCCGCCCACGGCGAGCAGCAGCGGTGCCGCCTGGATCAGGACCTGGGCCGTGGGGGCGTCGGTGCGCTCGAGGCCGAGCAGATAGGCCAGGTAGTTCGCCGCCAGGAAGAGGGTCGCCACGATCAGGAGAGCGAAGCGGCGCCGACCGAGGCTGCGCAGGGAGGGCAGCGCCCCGCGCCAGCCGAGCACCAGACCCAGGACCACGCTCGCAAAGGTGAAGCGGAACCAGGTGATGGTGACCGGATCGAGGGCGCGTAGGACTCCCTCCAGGATCAGCGGCAGCGCGCCCCAGAGCAGCATGGTCGTGCTGGCCAGTGCGAGCCCGGGTCCGAACTCGCCCGTGGGTTGGTGGCGGGTCATGGGTCGCGGAGGTTAGGTCACCCGCCGCACGCCGCGCGCGCCGGATCGGGCTCGGAGGAGGCTCCCGCTCCTACTCCTCGGTGAAGCCCTGGACCGTGGGTCCACCGCCGTTGTAGGCGTTCCCGTGGCCCAGGTGATCGAGCACGTCGGCGGCGCCGGCTCCGCCGTCGAAGAGGACGCTGTCCTGGAAGGTGCAGGCCGCGTTGGCCGAGAGCTCCTCGCCCACCATCACGAAGTCGTCTCCCGCGCCGGTCCGGATCCGAACGGGGCCGTCGAAGAGCTGGGGCGGGCCGCCGGACACGTCCAGCCAGACCTGGTCGTTCCCGCCGCCCGTCTCCAGCTCGAGTCCGGCGAACATCCCATCGGCGATGGTGTGCCCGCAGGACGCAGCGCCGGTCTCGATCCGGGTGTCACCGGCGACGGAGACGGCCTCCAGGAACACGTCGCAGGTCTCGCCGGAGGCCTCGTCGCACCTCAGGTCGAGGTCGCCGCCGACGTCCAGGCCCATGGATACGCCCAGCATGCACGGACCCGGACCGAGGTCCACGAGGAGGTCGCCCTGGACGATCGAATTCTGCTCCGCCACGAGGGCGCCCGGTCCGCTCTTGCTGGTCGCAACCAGGTCCCCCACCACCTCGCTCATGCTCATGTAGAGCTCCTTCAGGTAGCTCCCGGCCCGCACGTCCAGATCGTCCCCGAGCAACGTCCCCTGCGAGAGGCCGAGCCCGGTCTCGCCGTCCCCGAGCTGGAAGAGCGTCTTGCCCTGGACGGTGGCGCTCTCGAAGTTCAGCTGCTTGTCGCCGTCGCCCAGCTTGGCCTGAAGTGCGCCGCCCACCTCGCTTCCGAAGCTCATCCCGACGTCGCTGGCCCCGTCCTTCGCCGTGATGCGCAGGTCGCCGGCGATCGTGCCGAACTCCACGCGCACCTCGTGGTCGCCGCTGCCGAGGTTGGCGGTCACGCCACCCGAGACGGGGCAGCTCTCGAGGCGGACGACGTCCTTGGCATCCTTCGACGAGATCGAGACGTCCCCGGTGACGTTGCAGAAGCCGAGCACGAAGTCGTTCTCGGCGCTCTCGTCGCCGCCGCCGCGCAGCCGCAGGTCGCCGTCGATCGTGCCGAACTCGTGCCTCGCGTCGAGGGGGCCCTTGGCGTCCACCCGGACGGATCCGAAGTCGCCTTCCAGGGTGACCTCGGTGCCGTCGGCGGCGCCGCTCTTCACGCGGAGATCGCCATCCACCTGGCTCCCCACCGAGAAGCGCACTTCGAGCTCGACGGCCTTGCTCTTGATCGAGACGTCCCCTGCGAAGTTGCTGCTGTCGACGTACAGCTCCTCCGCCGGACCCTTGCCCAGATCGATCTTCGTCCTGCCGGTGACCTGGGCCAGGGTGATGTCGATGTCGTCGGTGTCGTTTCCGCCCTTGATCGAGAGGTCCCTTCCCACCTGGGCCGAGCTGTCGAGCCGGGCGATGTTGGCGCCGTTGCCGAGGGCAACCGAGAGCTTGCCGTCGGCTGCGGCCTCGAAGCGGAACTCGTCCGCCTCGTTCCCGCCCTTGAACTGGACGTTGCCAGCGATCGAGCTGCCGATCCCGACGGTCACCTGCGACGGCCCCTTGCCCGTCTGGACCTTGAGGCCGCCGCCGATCGAGACGCTGTCGACGCGGACGTCGTCGAAGCCGTCCTTGGACTTGATCTGGACGCCCTTTCCGAAGCTGCTGCCGAACAGGTTGATGAGCGAGCCGCCGTCCTTGCTGTCGGCCTTGAAGCCGCCGAGCACCGTCGCGCTCTGGACGGAGACGGTGTCCGCTCCGCTCCCGTTCTTGACCGAGAGGTTCCCGTCGATCGTGAGCGCGTGGATGTCGATCGAGTTGTTCCCCGGTCCCCCGTCGGCGCTCAGGTTCTTCGTGAGCGAGAAGCCGTCGAACTGGATGGTGTCGTTCCCCGCGCCCAGCCTGGCCGAGATCCCGGTGACGCCGGAGAAGCCGACCGCGTCGAAGCCGCCGTTGACCGTACTCCCGTTCGGGGAGACCTCGATCCCCGGTCCCCCGCTGGAGACCCAGACGCCGTTCGACTCGGCGTCTCCGATCAGGACCAGGGTGCCCCCCTTCTGGACCGCCTTGACGTCGCCGGCGGCGGCGGCACTGAGCGGAGCAGCGAGGATCGGGAGCAGGACGAACGTGGGCAGGAACCGGCGCATGGGTGGGACCTCCGGAACGGCTCCCGAGTCTAGGGGGTCCGCGCCCCACTGGCCGCCCGGGTCACTCGACGGTCTCGAAGCCCTTGATGGTCGGGTTGCCGCCGTCGAAGAGGTTGCCGTGGCCCTCGTAGTCCAGGGTGTCGTCGCCCGAGCCTCCGTCGAAGGTGACGGCGGCGCCGAACTGGCCGGCGAAGTTCCCGTTGGACGCGCCGCCCACCGTCAGGAAGTCGTCGCCCGCGCCCATCTGGATCTTCACCGGCCCCTGGAAGAGGGTCCGCGTGGAGGTGCCGAACGTGTCCAGGTCCACGTTGTCGTTGCCGGCCCCCGCATTCAGGTCGAGCCCGCCGAGATCGGAGTCGACCACGGTGTGGAAGCAGCCCGATGACCCGGTCTGGATCCGGCTGTCGCCCACGATGCTGGAGTCGTTCACCTCCACCTGGCAGCTCTCGGCGGTGGACTCCTTGCACTTGAACGAGACGTCGCCGAAGACGGTGCTGTCCTCGAGCGCGAAGTCGCAGCTCCCGGGGCCCAGGTCGACCGACAGGTCGCCGTCCACCTGCGCCGTGTTGAACACCTCGAAGAAGTCGACGTCTCCCGGTTGCAGCGTCTTCTTGCTCTTCGCCTTGAGATCCCCGCCCACACTGCTGGCGTTCAGCTCGAAGAGGAGCTGCTGGTTGCCCGTGTTCACGATCACGTCGCCCTGGAGGTGGCTGCTCTGCCGGATGTAGAACTCCGCGAGTCC
>JANQFA010000236.1 GCA_028278065.1 Myxococcota bacterium | reverse complement strand
CCCGGGGCCAGCACCCGGATCATCTCGCGAAGCGCTGCGATTCGATCGGTGAAGAACATCAAGCCGAACTGGCTGACCACGGCGTCGAACGAGTGGTCGGGGAAGGGAAGGGACTCCGCGACGCCTTCGCGCCATCGGATGCGCGGTGCGAGGCGCTCGGCTATCGCGAGCATGCCGGGATTCGGATCCACGCCGGAGACGGAGCCGCGGGGACCCACACGCGAGGCGGCCTCCCGCCCGAGGATTCCCGTCCCGCATGCCACGTCCAGCACGCGATCCCCGTCGCGAACCCGGGAGGCGTCCACGACACGCGCGGCCCACTGCTCGAACAAGGCCGGCACGTGGAGCTCTTCGTACGCCGACGCTGCCGCGATTTCGTCTTCGGGCGCAGAGCTCACACCGTTCTCCGTGCCGCCCAACGCGCTGGCCGCTCGGCTGCGAGCCACGGCGCCTCCGCGCCTCGATCGAAGCGGCGCTGTCCGACGCCACAATCTACCAGAGGCCGATCGAAACGCGCTGTGACCGAGCCGGCCGCAGCGCCAGGTCGGGCGGCGGAAGCCGTGCGAGAGAGTGCCTCGGTTGCCGGGCCACCGCGCCTCATCCAGACCGGGTAGATGACCTTGGCCGGGACCTCCGGTCGCTCTACTTCCTGTAGCTCCTGCGCAGAAGGGCACCAATCCATTCCCAACGAGCCAGATCAGCCTCTACTGCGCCTCCCTCCGACTACTTACGCCGTCAAGATTACGACTACCGCGGCTGTGCCGGGGGGAGCAGTCACCGACACGTCAGCCGGCCCCGTTCCCCAGCGTTTCCGTCCGCACTCGTCCCAGAAGAGTGCAGCGGCGAACCCAGCGCAGGCGAGGGAAAGGATGGCTGCTGGAGCCAGGAGCCAGAGCCACCCCGTCAGCACGGCTGCGAAGACCAAGCCCAACAACAGGATGGTCAGGCCGACGAGACGCCTGGATCGCGCTCTCAGAAGCTCGTACGCCTGGTCGTCCGTCACCGTCCCGCTCACGGGAGGCGCGATGCCTCGCTCGTCGACGGCGGGCGGAGCGCGTCGACTACGTGGCGTACGCACGCGCTGCGCCGCCCGGTTTCGGGCGGACAGGGTACAGCACGAAGTTTCCGCTGGCTGGACCACCGTAATCGATGGGGCCCACATCTCCGAGCAGGAGACGCGGCGCGGCAAGGCGGACGAGATCGGCGTGTTCGCGCTCGAGGAGTACCCGAAGTACGTGGCCGCGGCGCGGAGCGTGGCCGATACCGAGGGCGCCGTCTTCGTCGGCACGAGCACGCTCTGCGACGACACCGATGAGCGCTGCTGCAAGGGCGCGGTCCACCTGACGGTCACGGCGAACGTCCTGATGGCGGAGCGGCTCCAGCCCGCGCAGTCCGGGCTCCTCCGCGAGGCGGACGGACGCACGGGGCGCCGATCGGAGTGAGTCGCGAACGCGGGCGACGTGCGGCATTCGTCCCCTCGATCCGAGCCTTTCGCCCCAGTCGCTCTCGCCGTTGTGCTCGCTGGGTCGTCGCTGATGGCTCGAAGTTTGCATCTCCTCGGAAGGGGCGCGATCGCGCGAGCGCCCGTACGACGCAGGAGACGGTGATGCCAAGAGACGGCAGAACCCGGCTGTGCTGGCTGCTCTGCGCGGCGATGATCGGCCTGGCGACGTCCGCCGGCGCGCAGGAGGACTGCGCCAACGGCATCGACGACGACGGCATGAACGGAGCCGACTGCGCGGACCCGGTCTGCGCGGGCGATCCGTTCTGCGACCCGTGCACGATCGACTACACCTTCGATACGGGCGGCGGGGGGTGGAACTGGGACACCTCGGTGTGGAGCTACCAGTCCGTGGAGGGCCGTTGGGAGGCCGCGGGCTACTCGAGCGGAGACGACCAGGGAAGGCTGTCGCGTTCGGTAGCGGTTCCCTCGGTCTCGCAGGGAGGGCCGCGCCCCGAGCTCGAGGTGATCTACTCGTTGAACGGCAACCCGCACCCGTGGTTCGACGTCTTCGGCGTCTGCATCGACGATCCCACGTGCGGGGGAGGGGATCCGGATCTCGCCTACGAGACCGGGTACAACTCGGCGCCGCCCTCGCGGCCCACCGACATCGCGAGTGACCACGACTACAGCGACGGGACGAACGATCATGTGTTCGTGGACCTCAGCACCTACGTGGGGCAGGTCATCACGCTCGGCATCCTGTTCGACGAGATCACCGATCTCGGCAGCTTCTCGGGGCTCGCGGTCGACCGCGTGCGGATCGCCTCGGACGTGGATCGAGATGGCGTCTACGAGGGGACCGATCCGAGCTGTGACCAGTGCTGGGACGGCGACGGCGACGGCTACTTCCACTCGGACAGCCCTGGGCTCCCTCTCTTCACCTGCTCCCCGACCGCCCCGGACTGCGACGACGCGGACCCGTCGACGAACCCGGGAGCCGCGGAGAACTGTGCGGTGCCCGGCGACGAGGACTGCGACGGGCTCGCCGACCTCGAGGACCCGGACTGCAGCCCTCCCGCGGCCGTGCCCAGCGTGAACGGGATGGGGGCGGCGATCCTCGCCGTCGCGCTGGCGCTCACGGGGAGCGTCCGGATGCGCTGACCCCCGGCCGGTCCGATCGCGTGTCCACGCTCGCGGGGCCGCCCCATTCGACCTACTGACCGTGGTAGCCGCAGTAGCCGAGCCGGACGAAGCCGAACTCGTCCCGTGCGGCGTTCGCGAAGGCGCCGGCGGGCACCGGCCAGATGCGCAGGCGCAGGACGGCGCGCTCGAAGTCGAGGCTCTCCATCGTGGAGCCAGGAGCGAGTGTCTCGGTTGCCGGGCCACCCCGCCTCATCCAGACCGCGTAGGTCGACCTCGGCCGGGACCTCCGCCTCGGGAAGACCTCAGGCGCCCGCCATCTCGATTGAGGTAGAGTCGGCGAGTCCCGGCAGAGAGACCGGTAGGGAAGGATTCACGAGACAGGATCCCGTGATCCGGCCGGGCCCTGGGGCCTGGTGCGATCCGGCGGGGAGACGGAGCAAGCGATGAAACGGAATTGGGCGATTCTCGCCTTGGTTGTGCTCGTGATCATCGGCGTCGCCTACGGGGTCGGACACCGCGACGGGGTGAGTGGTCGCGATTCCCGGCTGGTCGGCAGCGCGGAGGCGGCGAAGAAGAATTGGAAGCCGGCAGCGGCGAACTTCTCCCGAACGGGTGCCGGCAAGAACGAGCTCTTCTACTACCCCGGCACGGAGGCGCTCGAGTCCGATGAGATGCGCGTGACGGCCTGCGGGAGCGGGCTACCCCTGCCGCGACGGAGCCAGGCCGCACCGTGCTTCCTGGTCGAGCTCGGCAACGGGGACAAGTTCATCTTCGACGTCGGGACCGGCGCGGCGGAGCGGTTGATGGCGCTCCAGATCCCGCTCGACTACATCAACAA
>JANQFA010000142.1 GCA_028278065.1 Myxococcota bacterium | reverse complement strand
CCCTACACCCCGCTCGGGGGCTGGTACCGGCCGGACGCCGAGCTCGACACCCCCAACAGCCCGATGTGGTTCCAGAACGACTGGGTCCATGCGGACCTCCGCGTCGAGGGCTCCGAGCTCTTCCTGCTCCACCAGCGGGTGATGCAGGCGGCGCGCGAGTTCTACGACGCCGCGCTGATCGTGCCGCACAGCGTCTACGTGAACCTGATGGCCGCGCTCGAGAGGAGCGGGCCGGCCCATACGGACAACCCGCGCTTCCAGGGGCGCGACCGCAGCAACACGCCGATGTGGCTGCTGAGAACCATGTTCTGGTCGGGGCTCTTCGAGCGCTGGGAGATCGTGCAGGCCACGTCGATCTGGTGGATGAACGACGTCGAGGGCGGCGCCTTCAGCTACTGGCCCGACGGTCCCGACCGGCCGCCGCGACGACACGTGGGAGACATGGCGAATACGGCGCTCGTCGGCGACAACCACGGCATGTTCCACCAGGTGGGCCCGGTCGGTCCGTTCGATCATGGCACCCGACTCGTGACGCCCCGTGCAGAGCTCGCACCGGTCGCGGCGGGCAGCGTCGAGTGGGCGGTGACCGACCGCGGCGAGGTCCGCTACCGGGCGCCCCTCCAGGAGTACCGCGTGAGCGTGTTGTGGAAGGCGGACGTCTACCGGGACGAGGAGGAGATGCGGCGGCAAACGGCGGAGACGCTCTCGATCCCGGACGTGGTACGCATCTTCAACCGCGACCTCGAGGAACGGGGCGCGGACGTGCACCTCGACGTCGAACGCATCGAGGACCCCGGCCTGAGCCTCGCGGTGAGCGCGGTCTACCCCGAGGCCGTCCCGATCGACCGCGCGCCCTCGTTCTTCGATGCGGCCTGAGACCCGCGGGTCGACGCGGTCAAGAGATCGTGAAGACGGAGGAATCGCCCCCAACCGTGCCCGGTCCAGGGCACGCGAGGGGCCGTGCGTCACGCGGAGCGGAGCGATGCCCGACGCTGGATTCTGGGACAAGCGCGCCGACAGGTACTCGCGGAGTCCGATCAAGGACATGGCGAGCTACGAGAAGACCCTCGAGTGCACCCGGAAACACCTGTCGACCACGGATCGCGTCCTGGAGGTGGGCTGCGGAACGGGCACCATCGCGCTCCTCCTGGCCCCCTCCGTGGAGCACATCCTCGCCACCGACATCTCGACACGGATGATCGAGATCGCCCGCGAGAAAGCCGCGGCGCAGGGCGTCGACAACGCCGAGTTCGAGCGCGCCACCCTCGACGACGGAGCGCTCCCGAGCGCTGCCTTCGACGCGGTGCTGGCCTTCAACTTCCTGCACCTGCTCGAGGACATCCCCGGCTCCCTGGACAGGATCCACGACCTGCTGAAGCCCGGGGGCCTCTTCATCTCGAAGACCGTGTGTCTGGCCGAGCGGAGCCGGCTCCTGGGCCTCGTCATCGCCCTCATGAGGGTCCTGGGCATGGCGCCCTACGCGAGCTCCCTGCGGATCGCGGAGCTCGAGCAGCTGATCCGCAGCGCGGGCTTCGAGATCGTCGAGGCCGGCTCGTACCCGCACCCGAACCGCTACCTGGTCGCGCGAAGAGCGTAGGATCGGGTGGGACGTGCGTCAGCGATCCGGAAGGGCCGGAGCCGGGGTGGCGGCCTGGCCGCGTACCGCGAGGCACCCTTCGGCGATGCCGTCCGCGCGCGCGGCCCGGATCATGGCCCGGGCGGCGCACTCGGCCAGGTGGCGGTCGAAGCGGGCGAGCGCGTCCTCGGGCCCCTCCTTGCGTTCCCGGCGCCGCTCCATGTAGCGCTGCCAGGCGTCCAGGGGCGGGTCCTCCTCCTCGTTCGCGTCCTTCGGCAGCAGCACTTCGCGCTGCTTCTCGTCCGCTGCCGTCTCCCGCCAGTCGAGCATGCAGTCCCACAGGGCCTGCACCGCGTCGCGGGCCTCGCTGAACGACCGGGCGTCCGGAGCCGCCGGCTGTTCGGCACCCGCTGCCACGGGGGCGAGAGATCCCACGAGGAACGCCAGCACGAGACCTCCACCGCGAAGCCAGTCCGCCATCCTTCCCCCTTTCGCCGCGAAGCCTAGCGGAGGGTCCGGCGAACCTTGAGCCGGACGCGCCATGGGCAGCTGTCGCTGGGGAGGACCCGGGCGAACCCCGGCCTCAGAGGAAGCCGAGCCTCGCGGCCTCGTGGCGCAGCTCGTCGCGGAAGTCCGGATGGGCGATTCCGATCAGGGCGTGCGCGCGCTCCCGGATGCTGCGCCCGCGCAGCTCGGCCACACCGTACTCGGTCACCACGTTGTCGACCGTGTTCTTGTTCGTCGTCACCACGGCCCCAGGGGTGAGCTGCGGCCGGATCCGCGAGATCGTTCCGTCGGACGTCGTCGAGCGCAGCACGATGAACGCCATGCCGCCCCTCGCGTTGATGCAGCCGCGGGCGAAGTCCGACTGCCCGCCCGAGCCCGAGAAGTAGCGGCTGCCGATGGACTCGGACGCGCACTGCCCGAGGAGATCCACCTCGAGAGTGGCGTTGATCGACACGAATCGCTCCTCGCGGGCGATCACGCGCGGGCTGTTCACGTACGCCACCGGCCAGAGCTCCACCGAAGGGTTGTCGGCCAGGAACTCGTAGAGGCGCCGGCTGCCGAGCGCGAAGGTGGTGACGATCTTCCCCGGATTCAGCGTCTTGCGCGTCCCGTTGATGACGCCGCGATCGAAGAGGTCCACGATGGCGTCGCTCACGAGCTCGGCGTGGACACCGAGGTCTCGGTGGTTCTCGAGGAGCGAGAGCACGCCCTCGGGAATCGCTCCGATCCCGCCCTGGATGGTGGCCCCGTCCGGAATGCGCTCCGCCACGAACTCCGCGATGCGCCGCTCCTCCCGTCCCACACGCGGCCGGGGCACTTCGAGCAGCGCCCGCTCGGACTCCGTATAGCCGGCGATCTGGCTCACGTGGAGCTGATTGCGGCCATGGGTGCGGGGCATGGCGGGGGTGACCTCCAGGAAGAAGGGCACCCTTCCGATGAAGCTCGCCGCGTAGTCCGCGTTGGTCCCGAGCGAGAAGTAGCCGTGCCGGTCGGGAGGACTCGCGGCCGCCAGCACGAGGCTGCAGTCGGTTGCGTGCTCCATCAGCAGCGGCACCTCGCTGAAGTGGGCCGGCACCAGGTCGACGTGTCCCTTGCGGTAGGGCCCGCGGGTCACGTCGGAGAGGAAGTAGGAGACGTGCCGGAGGCGGCCCGGGTACGCGTCGTGCAGGTACGGCCGGTCGTGGAGCGCGTGCATCTGGTGGACGCGGACGTCGCAGAGCTGGTCGACCCCCGCCTCCAGGGCGTCCAGCACGGCGGTGGGCTCGCCGTTGGCGAGCGGGACGATCAGGTCGGCGCCCTCGGGCACCAGGTCCAGCACCGCCTCGGCGGGGCAGCGCTTCTGCTCGAGGAGACGTGCGCCGTGGTGCTCGCTGCGAGGGGCGGGGAAGATCACGATCCGGGGGCTCCGCTGGACGCTGCTCCCCCTACTTCGGCCACTCCCGCACGAAAGCTGAGCGCGGAATCGCCGGGGAAGCTCCGTGCACGGACCCGCACGCCCGCCCGAGGCGCTCCTCCAGCGCGGAGCTGGACCGGGAGCGGGGCGCCTAGCGCGGTGCCGCGTCCCCCAGCAGTCCGGCGATCACACGGTCGATCACGGATTGTGGGGCGAGGCGCTTGAGCAGCGTGACGGCGCGTGCGCGGTCCATCGGCACCCGGAGCGGCTTCTTCTCGCTCGTGATGATCCCCTGGATCTTCTCCGACACGGCTTCCGGCGTGAGCTTGCTGGCCGCGGTGTCCGCCGTCATGCGCGCCAGCATGGCGTGGCTCGGGGAGTCCGGCTGGACGCGCTCCACCAGCTCCAGATGTGCCCCGGTGGCCGGGCGATCCATCGCCATGGCGACCGGCTGCATGATCACCACGTCGATCCCGTGCGGCTTCATCTCGTGGTACAGGGCCTCGCTGAAGGCCTCGAGCGCGAACTTGGCCGAGGTGTAGGCGCTCATGTACGGGACGGCGACCAGACCGCCGAGCGAGCTCATGTTGACGATGGTCCCCCCGCCCTGCCGCCGCATCGCCGGGACCACCTGCTTGCAGACTCGGATCACCCCGAACACGTTGGTGTCGTAGAGGGCGCGCACCTCGTCGACGGTCTCCTCCTCGACCGAGCCGATGACCATGCGGTTCACACAGTTCACCAGGACGTCGATCCGCCCTTCGCGGTCGAGCACCTGCTCGACCGCGGCCGCCACGGACCCCGAGTCGGTCACCTCCATGGCGAGCATCGGGAACGGATGCTCCTGCTCCCGTCCCTTGGGCTCGCGCATGGTCCCGTACACCGTCATCCCCTCGCCGGCGAGCCGGCGCCCGAGGACGCTCCCGAGCCCGCCCGAAGCGCCCGTGATGAGTACGACCATCGCCATCCTCGCTCTCCTCCTACGGGTGGCTCCCGCTTCACGCCAACGCGAGCTTTCCCGCGAGATCGATGAGCAGGGCTTCGAGGTCGTGCTCGTCGTCCACCACGCCGAACAGGTAGCGGTCCGGGCGCAGCACGATCGCCGGGTGTGCGTCGAGGACCGGGTCCACGCTGCCCTCGACCACCTCCAGCCCCTCGAGCGCGACGGCCCGGCCGCCGAGCTGCTCCAGCACCCGCCGCCCCTCCGCACCCAGCCTCAGATCGGCTTCCTTGCGTCCCACCACGGCGAAGCCGCGTCCGAGGAGATCGTCGAGACGCAGCGAGTCCCCGTCCGGCGTCCTGACCGTGGGCTGGCGCAGCTGCACGCCGATGGGTAGCCCGCGCTCCGCCTGCTCCATCACCAGCACGCCGCCGCGCATGGGCGGGGCGGTGCGACCCTGGCCGTAGCCGGCGCTCGCGTCGACCGCGGGGTGCGGGTCCGGTAGTCCCGCTTCTCGAGCCGCCAGGGTCTCCATCAGCTTCCCGACGGCCACCGCCCACTCCACCAGGTCGCGAGCATGGGCGTCGCGCTCGGCGGCGTAGGTCTCGAGCAGCCGGACATCGCACAGCCCGCGGTGGACCATGGGGATCTTCCAGCCCAGGTTCACCGCGTCCCGGAAGCCCGCATTCAGGCCCTGGCCGAGGAAGGGAGGCGTCTGGTGCGCGGCGTCGCCGGCCAGGAAGATGCGTCCGTCCTGCCAGCGGCTCGCGGTGGCCGCGTGGAACTGGTAGACGGCCGCGCGACGGATCTCGTAGTGCTCCGGCGGAAGCCAGGGATCCAGCAGATCGCGAATCGTCTCCGGCTCCAGCATCTCCTCGCGCGTCTCTCCCTCCCGAAGCTGGAACTCCCAGCGACGGTTCGGGTCCTTCGCACACACGTAGGTGGTCAGGCGCTCCGGGTCGCAGACCTGCATGGTCGTGAGCGGCAGATCCGCCTGCGGACCCTGGGTGATGTCGACGACCAGCCAGTCCTGGTCGTAGCCGAGGCTCTCCCAGGCGATTCCGCAGGCCCGGCGCACGAAGCTCCCGGCGCCGTCGCTGCCCACCACCCACGCGGCGGACAGCTCGGCTTCGGCTCCGCCGGGCGCCACCACGCTGCGCACGCACACGCGCTCGTCCTCCTGCTCCAGTGCCGTCACCTCGTGCCCCAGGCGCACCGCGATCCGCTCCTGGCGCGCAACCAGCTCGCGCAAGAGCGCCTCGAGCTCCGGCTGGTCGAAGAAGGCGAGGTCGCGCCAGCCGTTGGGACCGACGGCGGGGACCTCCAGCCCGAAGAGCGGCTCGCGCTTCGAGTCGGTGAAGCAGACCTCGTCCTTCTCCCGCGGCGGCTGCAGGATGGCGCTGACCGTCTCCCCCAGGCCGATGCGCTGGAAGGCGCGCACGGCCTCGCCGTCCAGACCGACGGCACGCGGAAGCACCACCGGCTCGCTGGAGCGCTCGAGGATGGCGACCCGCAGGCCTTCCTCGGCCAGGAGCAGGGCGGTGAGGGCGCCGACGGGCCCGAAGCCCACGACCGCCACGTCGAACTCCGTCTGACTCATGTCGACCATGGGGCTCCCCACGAGATTGGAACGTCGATTATACAGATGGACAATTTGTTTGTCCAGATGTATAAACAGCCTGGACGCCCGGTGCAGGATGCCCCGCGGCACCCGGAGAGGAGAGGCCATGGCCAGAGCGGCGCTACGGGCGGCTGCGGACACCCGGGACCTGATCCTGGAGGCGGCGCTGGGCGCCTTCGCCGAGAAGGGCTTCGATGGCGCCACCACCCGCGAGATCGCGGGCCGGGCCGGCGTGAACCACGGCCTGATCCCCTACTACTTCGGGGACAAGACGACGCTCTGGCGGGCGGCCGTGGACCGCGCCTTCGCCGAGCTCGAGGCCCGCGCCCGCGAGGCGCTGGAGGACCCGGTCATCGGGGACGACCGGGCCCGTACCGGACGCCTGATCCGGGGCTACGTCCGCTTCGTCGCCCAGCACCCGGAGTTCGTCCGCATCATGCACGACGAGGGCAAGCGCAAGGGGCCGCGCATGCGCTGGCTCGCCGACCGCCACGTGAAGCCACTATACGGGAGGATCGGCGAGCTTCTGGAACGCGCTCAACGGCGCGGCACCTTGCCCAACGGGATACCCGCCGTCCACTACCTGTACATCCTGGCCGGCGCCGCCGGCCTCTTCTTCCACCAGGCCGAGGAGTGCAAGCGCGTCACCGGTGTGGACCCCTTCGACGAGGAAGCCGTCGAAAACCACGCCCGCGCCGTCGAGCAGCTCTTCCTCGGCCCTGGGCGCGACGAGAGCTCGCGATAGGCGGTGCGCAACGCGCGCAGAGGCGCCTCGAGACGGCGTCCAGCCAGGGGGCCCAGGCCTCCAGGAGCGAGTGAAACGAGCCGGCGCTCCGCCCCTAGCTGCCGTGCCGGGACCCGCGCAGGCGGCTCCAGGCGGAGCGGAGCGTCGCGCCGGCCTTGCGCAACAGGTCCACGCTGATGGCCCGGGCGTGGTCGCCGGCGATGCGGATCTCCTCGCGGCGGGCCTTGGCGAGGATCGCCTCGAGGGGACGGTCGTCGGTCTTGTAGATCTGGATCTCGACCCGCTCGCCCATGTGATTGGTGACACCGTGCTCGATGAGCTTGCGGATCGTACGCGTCGGCAGCACGTGGCTCGGCAGGAAGGGCCTCAGGTCCGAGTGGTCGTCGATCCGCATGTTGGCGGCTCTGGCCATCACCCGGCAGGCGGAGTTCGAGCACGTGAGCGTACGCCGCTCGCGGCCGTGGAGCTCTTCCAGGCCGCGGCGGATGGCGTTCAGGGACTTGACGGGCACACGCGGGAAGCGGATCACGATTCCGGGGTAGACGTAGTCGCGCTCCCGTACGCGCAGCGGCCGGAAGATGTCGCCGTCGAAGCGCTGCCGCCCCACGTTCATGTAGATGTGGGAGGGCCTGCGGATTCCGATCAGGAGCTCCTGGGAGTCCGACGGCGCGAGGTCCGGCAGCGGGATGCGTCCCGCCGCATCGCACGCGTCGTCCGGGATCCTCAGCACGCGCACGCGCATGCCGTGGAAGGGCTCCTCGCGCACCGCGATGGGCGTGTCGGTGTCGAGGCGCAGGCGGTCGGGTACCGGGGCCGAGGCCAGCGAGCCCCAGTAGCGGATGCCGTCCAGCTCGCGGTCGAGACGGCTCTCGATGGCCGCTACCCGGTCGTGCCCGAGGAAGCGATCCGCATCGCTGCCGAGGCTCTCGAGCCAGGCCAGGCGCACCATTCCGTCCAGGAACCCTCCGCCGCCGCTCGCCAGGAGGCCCTCCACCATCTCGGCATCGAGCGCTGGGCACATCACCACGCGCAGCTCGCGCTCGGTGCGGGCCCGCGGCGGGATGTCCAGGAAGCGCGCGTTGTCCGGGTAGGCGATGGGCACGATGCGCACCGGGTGCCCGGCCTCGCTGATCGCGGGCACGAGCTTCCCGCCGAAGGTCGCGCGCGGCGGACGCGTGCCGCGGAAGCCCTCGGACACGGTGCCTTCGGGGTAGATCAGCACGTTGCGCGTGATGCCCGCGTCGAGCATCGCGAGGGCGCGATCCACCGAGGGGCCGCGCCCGCCGCCCACCGGCACGAGACCGTTGGTGCTGGCAGCGCGGTCCTTCAGCCACTTGGGGACCATCTCCACCTGGTCGATCGCGTTGAAGACCAGGTAGTCCGGCAGCCCGACGTGGCCGAAGGTGGCGTTGTCGGTGATGCCGTGGCGGTGGGTCGGCGTGTAGAGCGTCACGGTTCCGTCGCTGGCGGGCGCCGGCGAGTCGCCCAGCACGCGCACCTTCCAGCCCTGCACGTCGCACAGGGCGCGGAAGAAGTCGTCCACGCGGTTGGTGAACGGCGTGCCGCGCTCGGGCTGCGCCTTGCGCAGCGCCACGGTCACCACGCCGAGCGCGGCCCACACCAGGCGCAGGGCGGCACCCGAGCGCCGCACCCAGCGCAGCGCTCCGCGGCGCAGGGCGTGCAGATCCTCCCACAGCGAGGGCGGCGCGGGCCTCGGCATGGTGGGATCGAGAGCGCGGATGCGCTGGGAGAAGTCCACCACCTGGGCGTAGAAGCGCTGGTAGTGGGCGATCCGCTTGTGGTCCTGGGGAGTGCCGTACAGGCGGGCGAGCTCTTGGTAGCGCGCCGCCATGGCGACGAGCTTCCTGTGGCGGCGGCGCAGGCGCCGGTGCTGGCGGGGCCCGTAGAAGGCCTGGAGCGTCTGCATGGCCCGCTCCAGCTCGCGGATCACCTGCTCCATGAAGTGGGCGTGGGTGCGGCGCTGGAAGTCGTCGAGCTGGGCGAAGAAGTCCTCCTGGACCTCCTGCGCCGCGCGCAGGCCTGCGGCTCGCTCCTCGGGAGCGAGCTTGGAGTCGACCAGCAGGGCACGCACGGCCTGGTAGCCGTGGCCCTCCTCCTGGAGACGCGACCAGGCCCGCTCGAGCGCCTGCTCGAGCCCGCGCAGCTCCTCGAAGCCGTCGGACGCAATCGGGACGGGCTCGTGCATCACCGCATCCTATCGGCTGCCGGGGTGGCCGGGGCAAGGGCGGCGTCCAGCCCGCACCAGCGCAGCGCCAGGCTCGCGCGGCGCACCGCCAGCCCGCAGGCGCGAGCCTCGCGCAGGCCCACCCGGAGCTGGCGCAGCGCCGCTTCCCGCGAGCGCATCCAGCCCGCGCGCGCCGCCAGGCGCGTGGCCCGGATCAGCTGGCCGGACAGGGCGCGGCGCCGCTCGCGGATGGCCTCCGTCAGGGCCCGGCGGTCCACCTCGCTGCCTCCGGCCAGGGAGGCCAGCAGCCGGTACTCGAGGTCGCGGATCTCGGCGAGGCGGCGGCGCACGGCACGGCGGTGGCCGGCGTGGAGCCAGCGCAGCCCCCGGGCCACGAGCCCGCCGGCGCTGCCCAGTCGCGCGCGCAGCGCCTCGCGCAGCGCGTCGCCTTCCGCGGCGATGCGGGCACGGGTGGGCTCACCGTCGGCCAGCAGCTCGGCCAGGGCCGCGTCTTCGGCCGGCGCCGGGGTCGACGCGGCCGCCAGGGCAGCGCGACCCGCTTCGCTCCCCTGCAGGATCTCGACGAGCACGCGCTCGTAGAGGTAGGGGTTTGCGCGCAGCGGCTCGGCGCGGAAGCGGAGCTCCGGATCGGCGAGCATCGCCCGCAGCTCGTGCTGGAGCACGACTCCCGGGCCGGCCGCACGCCCGCGGATCCGATCCCACCACGCCAGCAGGCGGCTTCGCCGCACGCGCAGGGCCCGCTCCTCGCCGTCCAGGTAGAAGCGGTGCAGCGCGTGTCCGTCGCGCGGCGCCATGCGCAGGAGCCGTGCGCGAAGCGCGTCGAGCTCCTCGCCGCTGCGTCCGTAGCGCACGCGCCCGGCCGCGGAGAGCAGCTTGCGCCGCGCCAGCAGATATCCCGCGGTCCAGAGCTGGGTGTTGAGCGGCGCGTACTCGAGGAGCGGGATGGTCCAGCCCATCCCCGCGAAGAAGAGGGCCGGGTACACGCCGAAGGCCTTGATCGAGCCGAAGGCCAGGTCGAACAGGCCCAGGTCCCAGTGGTCGCGCACCAGGCTGCGCGCGTGGCGCGCCACGGCCAGACGCACGTGCACCAGCGCGCGCGACAGGCGCGCCGGGCCCCGCGGCGGACGGGTGGCGGAGGCGGCCTCGGTCAGCTCCGCGGCCAGCCTGCGGGCGTCGCGGCCCACTCGCTCGATGTCGCTCTGCATTCCTCCCGCTCCTTCCACCACCGGATACAGCAGGAGGCGTGCCGAAGCAGCTGCCGATCTACAAAAGCGATTCAAAAGCAATGGTTTGAACTCTCCATCTGCCGATCCAATCCAACGCCGGTGAGCCCGGGTCGGATACACTCAATGTCGGTCGCCGTACGTGCGATGCAGGAGGGGCGATGAGCGTGCTGCTGTCCGACTCCGAGCGCCCCGTGGCGCGAGCCCTGGCCGCGCTGGCCACCGGCAACCCCTTCCTGCCCGAGCGGGTGGACCACGAGCGCGCGGCGCTCGGCGACGCCTTCACCCCCATGAGCCGCGTGTGGCACGAGGGCACGGATCTCGAGGCGGCCAACCCGAACGTGGAGCGCCTCGGCGTGCTCGCCGAAGAGCTGGCCGCGAGGCTGCGCGCGCGGCTCGCCGCGGGCGCCGACGCCGCGGCGGACGATCTGCGCGCCTACCGGGGCCTCGTCTTCTACCTGCTCTACTACCGCTGTCTGGACGACTTCGC
>JANQFA010000165.1 GCA_028278065.1 Myxococcota bacterium | reverse complement strand
GAGAAGCTCGCCGGGACCATCCAGAACGACATCCTCAAGGAGTTCATGGTCCGCAACACCTACATCTACCCGCCCGAGCCCAGCATGCGCTGCGTGGCCGACATCATCGAGTTCACGGCGCACCACATGCCCAAGTTCAACTCGATCTCGATCTCCGGCTACCACATGCAGGAGGCCGGGGCGACGACCGTGCAGGAGCTGGCCTTCACCATCGCCGACGGTCTCGAGTACGTGCGTGCGGCCATCTCCAAGGGGCTGGACGTGGACAAGTTCGCCGGGCGCCTGTCCTTCTTCTGGTGCATCGGCATGAACTTCTACCTGGAGATCGCCAAGATGCGGGCCGCGCGGCGCATCTGGGCGGAGCGCATGCAGGCGGAGTTCCAGCCGAAGAGCCCGCGCTCGATGATGCTGCGCACCCACAGCCAGACCTCCGGGGCCAGCCTCACCGAGCAGGATCCGATGAACAACATCATCCGCACGACCATCGAGGCGATGGCGGCGGTCTTCGGCGGCACCCAGTCGCTCCACACCAACGGCTACGACGAGGCGGTCTCCCTGCCCACCGACACGGCCGCCCGCGTGGCCCGCAACACCCAGCTCATCCTGCAGGAGGAGTCGGGCATCCCGGCCGTCGTGGATCCCTGGGGTGGCTCCTACTTCATGGAGTCGCTCACCGAGAGCGTCTACCGCGCAGCCAACGAGCTGATCGATCAGGTGGAGGAGCTGGGTGGCATGACCAAGGCCATCGTGGCGGGGATGCCCAAGCTCCGCATCGAAGAGGCCGCCACGCGACGCCAGGCTCGCATCGACAGCGGCGAGGATGTGGTCGTCGGCGTCAACAAGTACCGCCTCTCCGAGGAGGAAGACCTCGAGGTCCGCGACATCGACAACACCGCGGTGCGCGAGGCGCAGGTCCGCCGTCTCGAGACGATCCGCGCCGAGCGGGACGCGGGGGCCGTCGAGGCCGCCCTCGCCGAGCTCACGCGCCTGGCCGAGAGCGGCGAGGGCAACGTGCTGGCCGCGGCGGTCGACGCCGCGCGAGTGCGCGCATCGGTGGGCGAGATCTCGGAGGCCCTCGAGAAGGTCTGGGGCCGCCACCGGGCCGAGGTGCAGTCGGTCTCGGGGGTGTACGCGGGCGTCTACTCCGGAGACGACGAGTTCGACTCCGTGCGCGAGGAGGTGGAGACCTTCGCCCGCGAGGAGGGGCGTCGCCCGCGCATGCTGGCCGTGAAGCTCGGCCAGGACGGTCACGATCGGGGCCTCAAGGTGATCGCTACCGGCTTCGCGGACATCGGCTTCGACGTGGACGTGGGGCCGCTCTTCCAGGTGCCCGAGGAGGCGGCCCGCCAGGCCATCGAGAACGACGTGCACGTGGTGGGCGTCTCGAGCCAGGCCGCCGGGCACAAGACCCTGGTTCCCGAGCTGGTCGCCGAGCTGCGCAGGCAGGGCGCGGAGGAGATCGCCGTGGTGGTCGGCGGCATCATTCCGCCCCGGGACTACGAGTTCCTGCGCGAGAACGGCGCAGCCGCGATCTTCGGCCCCGGAACCCCGATCCCCAAGGCAGCGCGCGAGGTGCTCCAGGTGGTGCGCTCGCGGCGAGGCGGATGAGCGCGGAGAGCCCCGCCGCCTACGGCGAGGCCATCCGGACGGGCGATCGGCGTGCGGTCGCGCGTGCCATCACGCTCCTGGAGAGCACCCGCCCCGACCACGCGGAGCTGGGCCAGCGTGTCCTCGAGGAGCTCGTGCCCCACACCGGTGACGCCGCCCGCGTCGGGATCACCGGGCCGCCTGGGGTGGGCAAGAGCACCTTCATCGAGGCTCTCGGTCTCCACCTGGTGGAGGCGGGCAAGCGGGTGGCGGTGCTGGCCGTCGACCCGAGCAGCCCCGTCACCGGCGGGAGCATCCTCGGCGACAAGACCCGCATGGAACGCCTCGCCCAGCGCGAGGAGGCCTTCATCCGCCCCTCGCCGTCGGGCGGGTCGCTGGGCGGGGTCGCGCAGCGCACCCGCGAGGCCATGCTCGTGGTGGAGGCGGCGGGCTACGACGTGGTGCTGGTGGAGACGGTCGGCATCGGCCAGTCGGAGGTCACGGTCGCTTCGATGGTCGACTTCTTCTGCGTGCTGCTCCAGCCCGGTGCCGGGGATGGGCTGCAGGGCATCAAGAAGGGCGTGCTCGAGCTGGCCGACGCCCTGGTGGTGACCAAGGCCGACGGCGACCAGAAGTCGCTGGCCGAGCGCACCCGAGTGGAGCACGAGCAGGCCCTCGGGCTGCTGCGACCCGTGACGCCGAGCTGGTCGCCCCGGGTCCTCTCGGTTTCGGCCCTGGGCGGGGAGGGCGTGGGCGAGGTCTGGGATACGGTCGAGGAGCACCGCCGCACCCTGGAGGCCGCCGGCGAGCTGGTCGAGCGGCGCCGGCGCCAGGCCCGCGCCTGGCTGCGCACCCTCGTGGAGGACGGGCTCGGGCGGGCCTTCCGGAGCCACCCCGAAGTGGCCTCACGGATCGGCAAGTTGGAGGCCGATGTGGTCGCCCGCCGAACCACCCCGGCCGCCGCCGCGCGCGAGCTCCTCGACGCCTTCCTGCGCGCACCCGACGGCGGCTGAGCAGCCCGCCGGGGGCGTGGCACGGGTCCTACACTTCCGCGCGCGGTCTGCCGATGAGGGCCACGGAGAGGCTCTCGATGCAGATCAGCATGTCCGACCGCGAAATCACCCTGAAGGTGGTCTACTACGGGCCCGCCTTGTCGGGCAAGACCACGAATCTGCAGATGTTGCATCAGCTCATCGACCCAGGCGCCCGCGGCCGCATGGTCACCCTCGACACCACCGACGACCGCACGCTCTACTTCGACTTCCTGCCCATCGAGTTCGACACCGACACGGGCTTCTCGGTCAAGCTCAAGCTCTTCACGGTGCCGGGGCAGGTGATGCACAAGGCCACCCGCAAGGTGGTCCTGGCCGGTGCCGATGCGGTCGCGTTCATCGCGGACTCCTCGCGCTCTTCGGCCAGCGCCAACGCCTACTCGTGGCGCGACATGGAGGCGAACCTGCGCTCGAACGGCGTGGACTTCGCCGCCATCCCCAAGGTGGCGCAGTTCAACAAGCGCGATCTCGATGACATCAAGCCGCTCGAGGAGATCAAGGAGCAGTGGAAGGACGTGCCCGCGTTCCCCGCGGTCGCCGCGCGCGGTGAGGGCGTGATCGAGACCTTCCAGGCGCTGATGAAGCTGCTCTACCGCGCGATCGACCGCCAGCACGACTTCGCGGAGAAGTTCGGCGTCCCGGAGGAGGCCTTCCTGTCCGGCATCCTCACCGCCTTCGGCGGCGGCAAGCCCGATCCGATCGCCTAGGAGCCCGCTCGCGCTGCTTCGCGAGCACGTTCCAGTCCGTGCAGTCCAGGCCCCCGGTCGACGCAAGCCGAAGCTGACTCGGGGTCAGTCGTCTGTTTGACACCGGAATCAACGGCTGATAGCTTCCGACCGCCTGAATCCTTTTGGGTTCTGGGCACTTCCAGCGGGTGCCATGCGGGAGAACGCCGACGGAACCCCGCCGCCGGCGGCGGTCCGTACGGGGAGGTCCGAATGCCGGCCGATCTTCACTCCTTCGAGCAAGCCCAGACCGCTCGGGACCGGGCGCCGGACGCGGCGGACGTTCTCGCCACCGTGCCGGAGGCGATCGAAGAGATCCGCCAGGGCAGGATGGTGATCCTCGTCGACGACGAGGATCGCGAGAACGAGGGCGACCTGTGCATGGCCGCCGAGAGGGTCACCCCCGAGGCCGTGAACTTCATGGCCAAGTTCGGTCGCGGACTGATCTGCCTCTCGCTCACCGAAGCGCGGCTCCGCGAGCTCCGGCTCTCGATGATGGTTCCCGAGCACGAGAACAACTCGGGCTACGGCACCGCCTTCACCATCTCGATCGAAGCACGCTCGGGCGTCACCACCGGGATCAGCGCCGCGGACCGCGCGCGTACCATCCAGGTGGCGATCGACGACGAGACCCGCCCGGCCGACCTGGCACGGCCCGGTCACGTCTTTCCGCTGCGCGCCCGCGAGGGCGGCGTGCTGCGGCGCACGGGTCAGACCGAGGGGTCGGTGGACCTCGCGCGGATGGCGGGCCTCAAGCCGGCCGGCGTCATCTGCGAGGTGATGAACGACGACGGCAGCATGGCGCGCATGCCCGATCTGGTGGAGTTCGCCCGCCAGCACGGCATCAAGATCGTGACGATCGCGGACATGATCGCCTACCGGCTGCGCAACGAGAAGCTGGTGCGCCGGGCGGCGGAGGCGATGATCCCCACGGCGGCGGGCGGCGAGTTCCGAGCCATCGTCTACGAGAACGAGATCGACCACGTGGACCACATCGCCCTGGTGAAGGGCGAGCTGGACGGCGACGAGCCGATCCTGGTCCGCGCCCACAGCGAGTGCCTCACCGGCGACGCCTTCGGCTCGATGCGCTGCGACTGCGGCGACCAGCTCGAGGCCGCCATGCGCCAGATCGCCGAGGCCGGCCGCGGGGTCATCCTCTACATGCGGCAGGAGGGCCGCGGCATCGGCCTCGCGAACAAGATCCGCGCGTACAAGCTGCAGGACGAAGAGGGCCTGGACACGGTGCAGGCCAACGAGCGCCTGGGCTTTCCGCCCGACATGCGCGACTACGGCGTCGGAGCACAGATCCTGCTCGACCTGGGCGTGAAGAAGCTGCGCCTGCTGACCAACAACCCGGGCAAGCGCGCGGGGATCGAGGGCTACGGCCTGGAGATCGCCGAGCGCGTGCCGCTCGAGGTGGTTCCGAACGACAAGAACCTCGAGTATCTGCGAACCAAGAAAGAGAAGCTGGGCCACGTCCTGCATCTGATGAGCTAGGGAGCCCCATGTTCGACAGCATCGAAGACGTCCAGAAGCGCCTCGGAGCCGAGGGCTACATCTGCGACAAGAACGTCGCCACGGTGGTCTACCTGGCGGCCAAGCTCGAGAAGCCGGTCCTCGTCGAGGGGCCCGCCGGGGTGGGCAAGACCGAGCTGGCCAAGGTGACCGGGGCGGCCCTGAACCGCCCCCTGATCCGCCTGCAGTGCTACGAGGGCCTGGACGAGGCCAAGGCCCTGTACGAGTGGGAGTACAGCAAGCAGCTCCTCTACACCCAGATCCTCAAGGAGCGCTTCAGCCAGGCCATGGAGGGCGCCAGCACCGTCCAGGAGGCGGCCGAGCGCATCGGCCAGGAGGACTCGGTCTTCTTCTCGGAGCGCTTCATCGTTCCGCGGCCCCTGATGCGGGCGATCAGCTCGGACGAGCCGATCCTGCTCCTGATCGACGAGGTGGACAAGTCGGACCCCGAGTTCGAGGCCTTCCTGCTGGAGGTGCTGTCGGACTTCCAGGTGTCGATCCCGGAGGTGGGCACCGTCGAGGCCAAGCAGCGCCCGGTGGTGTTCCTCACGTCCAACGACGCGCGCGAGATGAGCGACGCGCTGAAGCGTCGCTGCCTGCACCTCTACATCGACTTCCCGGAGGCCGAGCAGGAGCTCCGCATCCTCGACGCCAAGGTGCCGGGCGTCGACCAGCGCCTGGCCGAGGACCTGGTGCAGCTGATGCAGGGCCTTCGCGAGCTCGACCTCAAGAAGGTCCCGTCGATCAGCGAGACCCTCGACTGGGCGCGCGCGCTGCTGGCGCTGAACGCCACCGAGCTGGACGAGGATCTGGTCCAGGCGACCCTCAACGTGATCCTCAAGTACGAGGGTGACATCCGGAAGGCGCAGTCCGAGCTGGGGCGCCTGCTGCAGAAGAAGAGCGATCCGGCGAAGACCGAGGGCGCGGTGGCGTCGTCGGAGAGCACCGGGTCGAAGCCGGCCGCGGCGTCCAAGCCGGGCGAGCCGGCCAAGAAGGGTCGCCTCCACTAGGAGCCCGACCCCCGTGGAGACGGGGTCCCGATGCAGAAGCGGATCCTCGAGTTCGCCAACCTGCTGCGCAAGAGCGGCGTCCGCGTCTCGGTGGCCGAGGCCATCGACGCCTTCATCGCCCTGGACGAGCTCCCGCTCTCCGACCGGGAGGTCTTCAAGGACGCGCTGCGCTCCACCATGGTGAAGCGCACCATGGACCTGCCCACCTACGACCGGCTCTTCGACCTCTACTGGTCCGGCTTCTACGACGGGCTGCGCAGCTCCTTCGACGATGCCACCGGCGGCATGGAGGCCAAGGGTCTCGACGTCGAAGAGCTGATGGAGCGGCTGAAGGAGTTCCTGGAGCAGATGAGCGGGATCGAGGGCATGGAGGACCTCGATCTCGACGAGCTGGCGCGCTCCCTCCTCACCCAGGACCTCTCCCAGCTCGAGCAGATGATCCGGCAGGCCGGCGAGGACGCCGACGTCGGGCGCATCGAGAACATGCTCCAGGTGGGGTTCTTCACCCGTCGCATCCTCGAGCAGCTCGGGGCCCAGGGTGCGGGCGACCAGCTCCGCGAGCTGCTCGCCCGGCTGGAGGGCATGGGGCTTCCCGAGGAGGAGCTGGGGGCGCTGCGCGAGCTGATCGAGCGGCTGATGGAGGCCCTGCGCCAGAGCGTCCGCGACTTCACCCAGCGCGAGCTCCAGAAGCAGAACTTCGACTACATCGAGAAGTTCCGCCGCGAGACGCTGCTGGAGAAGAGCTTCTACAGCCTCACCGAAGAGGACATCAAGCGGATGCGCGAGGTGGTGAACCGCCTGGCGCAGAAGATCAAGAACATCCTGACGATCCGGCGCAAGCGGGAGCGCAAGGGCAAGTTCGACCTGCACCAGACCCTGCGCCGCAACATGCACCACGGCGGCGTGCCGTTCGAGCTGATCTTCAAGGAGCGCCGCAAGGACCGGCCCAAGCTGGTCATCCTGTGCGACATCTCGAGCTCGGTGGCCAACGTCTCCCGCTTCATGCTCCAGTTCATGTACAGCCTGCAGGAGGCGTTCACGAAGATCCGCGCCTTCGTCTTCGTGGCGGAGCTGGGCGAGGTGACCCACGTCTTCAACGACAAGGACATCAACGACGCCATCGACGTGGCTCTCGAGGGTGGCGACGTGATCAACGTCTACACACGCTCCAACTTCGGGTATGCGTTCCACCACTTCTGGCAGAACTACCTGTCGGCGGTGGACAAGAAGACGACCGTCATCGTCATCGGCGACGCGCGCAACAACTACAACGACCCGCGCGCGTGGTGCGTGGCCGAGATCGCCAACAAGGCCAAGAACGTGATCTGGCTCAATCCGGAGAGCCCGGGCGCGTGGGGCTTCGGCGACTCGGTGATGGACAAGTACCTCCCCCACACGGACGTGGCCGAGGAGGTGCGCAACCTCCGCCAGCTCTCGCGGGTGGTGGACAAGCTGGTCCTCTAGGATCGGCCCGGGAGCGAAGAACGGGATGATAGAGATCGGCTAGCCAGGCGAGTTCCCGGCACTGCGTGCCGGACCTTCTTCTCTCGCTGGGGAGGTGCGCCTCCCCGGAGCTGCCGACATGTTCATCTCGCTCTCGGGCGTCTCGTTCGCGCACAGCGACGCGCGCCCGCTCTTCGACGATCTCTCCCTCCGCTTCGAGCCGGGCTGGACCGGCGTGGTGGGTGCCAACGGAACGGGGAAGACGACCCTCCTCGAGCTCCTGGCAGGGGGGCTGCGCCCCGACCTCGGGACCGTGACCCGCCAGCCGCGCGACCTCGCCGTGCGCCTCTGCCCGCAGGTGGTGGAACGCCTGGGGTCCGACGTGCGGGCGCTGGCGGCCGCCGACGACGCCTCGGGCGGGCGTCTCCGCGGGCTGCTGGACCTGGATCCGGAGGCCCTCGAACGCTGGTCCTCGCTCTCGCCCGGCGAGCGCAAGCGCTGGCAGGTGGGGGCTGCCCTGCACGGAGAGCCGGGGGCCCTGGCGCTGGACGAGCCGACCAATCACCTGGACGGCGAGGGGCGTGAGCAGCTGCTCGCCGCACTGCGGAGGTTCCGCGGGGTGGGCGTCCTGGTCTCCCACGACCGGCAGCTCCTCGACGCGCTGACGGAGCGGACGGTCCGCTTCGCACGCGGCGAGGTGCGGATCTGGCGGGGAGGCTACTCGGCGGCGCGGGTCGCCTGGGGGCAGGAGGAGGCCCAGGAGCTGGCCGCCTACCGCGCCCACCAGGCCGAGCGGAAGAAGGTGCGCAAGCGGCTGGCGGACAGCCGCCGGCGGCTCGACCAGGCCTCGGCGCAGCGCCGGCGCGCGAAGCGGACCGCCGGGATCAAGGACATCGACACACGCAAGCGGCAGAGCTTCAAGCGCCGCCGCTCGGCGGAGGTCCGCTACGGGCGTGAGACCCACAAGCTCCGCAGCCGCCTCGCGCGGATGGACGCGGGGGCTGCGGCCTGGGAGCTGGAGAAGGCCCTCGGCCGCGACCTCTTCGTGGAGTGGGAGCCGGCGCGGACTCCCGAGGTCCTGAGCTTCCGGGGCGATCTGGTGGCGGGCGAGCGGGTGCTCGCGGCGAGGCTGGATCTCCAGGTGGCGCGGGCTGGCCGCGTGCGGGTCTCGGGTCCCAACGGTGCCGGGAAGTCGACGCTCCTGGGCGCGCTCCTGGACGGCGCGCGGGTGCCGGCCGAGCGGCTCCTCCACCTGCCCCAGGAGCTCTCCCAGGCCGAGGAGCGGCGTCTGGTCACGCATCTCCGCGCCGCCTCGCCCGAGGAGCAGGGAAGGGTGCTGGCGATCGTGGCCGCCCTCGGCGTGGACCCGGAAGGCGTCCTGGCCAGCGACCGTCCCTCACCGGGTGAGGCCCGCAAGCTGGCGCTGGCGCTCGGCCTGGGGCGCAGCGCGCAGGTCCTGGTCCTGGACGAGCCGACCAACCACCTCGACCTCCCCTCGGTCGAACGCCTGGAGGAGGCGCTGACGGCCTATCCCGGAGCGCTCGTCGTCGTGAGCCACGACCCGGCCTTCTCGGAGCGGATCACCGATCGCGAGTGGCGACTCGACGGTGCGGCGCTGCACGTCCGCTAGTCGGAGCGCCCGGGTACAAAAGGAAACGCCCCGTCGGCGGGGCCGACGGGGCGTCGAGAGGGGGAGGGCGGCGGATGGATTATGGGGGGTGAGAGGTTGGACATTTCGGTGAGAAATGCCATATCCGCCGCCGCTCCGTAAACCTCTTGAAACTTTCTCGAGCGGGAGAACCCTTAAGGACTTCCCCATTATGCAGAGGCCGAGAGCCTTGTCAAACAGCTTTTTGGGAAATTCGGAAAAACGAGCGGGTTCGAGGGTCTACACGCAACTCTCGGTGAAAGCGCTCGAACGCAGTGCGAAAGCTCCCGGGTTTGACTCGGATTTCGGCTCCGGTAGGTTGCCCGCGTGAGGCTTTTCTCGATCCGCACCTACGGCTGCCAGATGAACCAGCACGACACCGAGAAGGTGTCGAACCTGCTGCATCACGCGGGCTGGAGGCCGGCTCGGGACGAGGCGGAGGCGGACCTCCTGGTCGTCAACACCTGCTCGATCCGCGAGAAGGCGGAGCACAAGCTCTACAGCGACCTCGGGATCCTGGGCGCCTGGAAGGGCGCGGGCGCGGGCCGGCTGATCGGGGTGGGAGGCTGCGTGGCCCAGCAGGAGGGCGACGAGATCCTGCGCCGCTTCCCCCAAGTGGACTTCGTCTTCGGCACCCACAACCTGCGCCGCGTGCCCGAGCTGATCGCCTCCGCGGAGGGAGGGCGCCGCCGCGTGGAGCGGGGCGAGGTGCGCGATCCCAGCCGCTTCGACCTCCCCGAGCGACACCCGGACTGGGCGGGGGCCACGCCCGGCCGCGCCTTCGTCACCGTGAT
Organism: Myxococcota bacterium; assembly: GCA_028278065.1. Lineage (GTDB taxonomy): Bacteria > Myxococcota_A > UBA9160 > UBA9160 > JAFDET01 > JAFDET01. The sequence goes on along the minus strand of JANQFA010000165.1, from coordinate 643 downwards.
GGAAGGCTGCGACATGTTCTGCAGCTTCTGCATCGTGCCCACCACCCGCGGGCGCGAGATCAGCCGGCCCGCCGAGGCGATCGAGGCCGAGGCGCACGAGCTGGCGGCGCGGGGCGTCCGCGAGATCACGCTGCTGGGGCAGACCGTGAACGCGTACGGGCGCCACGACGTGCGCCGCGGCCGGAGCGAGGTGTCTTTCGCCGGACTGGTCCGCCGCCTCGCCGAGATCCCGGGTCTCGAGCGGATCCGCTACACGAGCCCCCACCCGATCTTCTTCGACGGCGATCTGTGCCGGGCCCACGGCGAGCTGACGAACCTGTGCCCCCACGTGCACCTGCCGCTCCAGAGCGGGTCGGACGCGGTGCTGGAGCGCATGCGGCGCCGGCACTCCGCCGACGACTTCCTGCGTGTCGTGGAGAAGCTGCGCGCGGCGCGGCCCGACGTCGCCCTCACCACCGATCTGATCGTCGGCTTCCCGGGCGAGAGCGACGCCGACTTCCGCCACACCCTGCGGGTGGTGCGCGAGGCCGGCTTCGTCGACGGCTACTCGTTCAAGTACTCCCCGCGGCCGGGCACCCGAGCCGCCGAGATGGGCGATCCGGTCCCCGGCGAGGTCGCCCAGGCGCGGCTCGAGGAGCTCCAG
>JANQFA010000133.1 GCA_028278065.1 Myxococcota bacterium | reverse complement strand
GTCGATCGGCGAAATCGCCGGACTCGAGCCATCCCAGGGTGTGGATCGTCAGGCCCCAGTAGGCTGCGTCGGGCCGTTCGCACTCGACGAGCAGGGCCTTGCCGTCGTCCAGCTCCCAGAAGCAGCTCCCGTAGAGGATGTTGTCGGCGCCACCGGGCGTCGAGTCGGCCGGGGCCGCGACGTTCGGGGTGGCGCGATCCCAGAAGCTGCTCGTGTAGCCGTTCCAGAACACCGCCGTGCGCTCGACCCAGGTGGCTGCGCGGTCGAGGGCCCGTGCCAGGTCGGCGGGCTCCAGGGGCGGGCGCGGCTCTCCTTCCGCCCCCACCCGCTCGATGTGGAAGACCGGCGCCGCGTCGCGCTCCCAGTCGCCCTGAACGATGCGGATGGTGAGCAGCCGGCCCTTCGGGTCGGCGGGGAGCCAGTTCTTCGGCTGCTCGGTCGGCGAGATCCACAGCTCGAGCAGGCCGTCCGAGTCGACCTCGAGCTCGCCCAGGGTGCGCTCGCTGAACACGCCGAACTCCCCGAGCTGCATGTCTCCCTCGTTGATGGAGATGATGGCCTGGCGGACATCGCTGACGTCCGCCCAGACGCGGTAGCTCGAGTCGGGGTCGATGTTCGCCCGGAGATAGAGGTTGTCGGGGTTGGGACCGCCCCACTGGTTGTGCGGCGTCTCGTACTTGATGAAGAAGGGATGCAGGGGGTCGCCCGCCTCGACCTCCAGCTGGGTGGCGTGGGTGACGAGCCGCGTGAGCCAGCGGAAGCCCTCGGCGCGCTCGCGCGGCGAATCCGGGAAGCCCTCGGCCAGGATCGACCGGCCGACCCCCTTCAGGCGATCGCACCAGTCTTCCCAGGCCTGCCCCGACATCAGGCGCTCTGCTTCGGACGTCATCGACTTCTCCTCATCGCCGGCTCGCGGTCCGACGCGGCTTCCGGCGCGTCGAAGGCTTCGATCAACGTCGCGACGGCACGCCCGAGGGCGCGCCGCTCGTCGCGCCCGACGCCGGAGAGCAGCTCGTCCTGGGCGTCGCGCTCGGCCAGCAGGAGCGTCTCGGCATGGCGGGCACCCCGTGCGGTGAGCTCGATGCGGATCGAACGGCCGTCGCTGCCGTCCGCGCGGCGGCGCACCAGGCCGGCGTCCTCCAGGCGATCCACCGTGTTGGTCACCCCGGCTCGGGTGACCATCAGCAGGCCGTTCAGACGCGTCGGGGACTGCGCTCCGTTCATGCGCAGGGTGGCGAGCACCTGGTACTCCGTGAGGGTGCGGCCGTACGGCCGCAGGACGGCATCGTGGAAGTGCTGGAGGCGCCTGGAGAGATACCCGAGGCGCATGAAGAGGAGGATCGGCGAAGCGTCGTGCTCCGGGAACTCCCTGCGCCACGAGCGGGCCGTGGTGCGGACGACGTCCTCGAACCGGCCCTCCATCGTGGCGCCTCGGCTCCTCTCGGGATTCGGTCTACTAGTTAGCTATCTAACAGACTCCGCGCAAGGATGCAGTGCCACGCCGCGGAGGACCGGCGACCCCCCGGCAGCAGGCGCTACTCGACCCAGTTCAGGACGTCGCGGATCACGCTCCAGCGCGGCTCCCGGGGGCCTCGCTCCCGCCCCAGGATCCAGTGCTCGTAGAGCTCCTGCATCGTGCCGTCGCCTTCCTTCAGCTCGATCCAGTGCTCGAGGAACTCCCGCATCTCCGGATCGTTGGAGCCGATGGCGTAGAAGAGCGGCAGCGCCACTCGGGGCATGTCCGGAATCACGACCTCGAACTCCGGGTACAGCAGGGTGAAGGCCGAACCGCTCTCGGCACTGATCAGCAGACCGTCCAGCGCATCCCCGGCCTCCTCGAAGAACATGCGATTCGTCGGCAGCTCGATGAGCTCCGCGCGCGGCAGCTCCGACCGCAGGCGCTGCACGAAGCCTCGACTCAGGTCGACGAAGCCGATCCGCAGCTTCGCCATCCTGCGCATCGCCTCGGCGGAGCGGAACTCGCGGGCGCGGTGGTCGCGCACCACCATGGCGAGGGTCACCTCGAGGTAGGGGCGCGTGTGACGAAGGGTCCCCGCGCGCTCCAGGGTCCCGATCAAGCCCGACATCACGACATCGAACGAGTCGTCCTCCAGCTGCGCCGCCAGGTTGGCCCGATCGAAGCGCACGAACTCGATGCGGACATCGAGGTCCCGCGCCAGCGCATGGGCCATCTCGACATCGAAGCCCACGAGCTCGCCTCGTTGGCTCAGGTAGGCGAAGGGCAGCTTGTCCTCGTTGAAGCCCACGCGGACGATGCCCCGCCGGTGAATCCGCTCGAGCAGCGTTTCGCCCGGCTTCAGCGGGTCGGGATTCGGGGACGTGTCGTGGAATACGACCGCTTCGACCGGGCGATCGATGCGCTGCAGACGGGCCATGCTCTCGTTCCGGGAATCGACCCCATCCAGGCTCCGGGCCAGGACGAGTCGCGTGGCTCCGACTACGGCGAGGATCGCCGCCAGGGCGACGGCTATCCACTGCGCGATCGGACGAAGTCGAAGGGTGACGCGGCCCGTGAAGGCACAGGTGGCGAGCAGCGCGAACGCGACGAGGTGCATCGCACCGATCGCATCTCCCAGGCGTCCCGTATACACACCCGACACGAGGAACAGCTGGAACATGTCGTGGGGAAGCTGCATGAGGTCGAGCAGGAAGGGCGTGGCCAGGAGGGGTCCCCCGAAGTAGGCGAAGAGCCCCGACGCCAGGAAGACCGGGTACTCGTCCCAGGCCAGCGCGTTGCCGAGGAACCAGGCGGTGAAGGGTATGAAGATGAGACCCAGCAGCTTGCCGACGTGCGGAAACGCGTAGGCGACGGGGTAGAGGACGTCGATCGCAGGGGCGGCCTCGCCGTCGCCGGGGCGCAGGCGTCGCTCGAAGAGCCGATCCGTCTCTTCGATCAGGAGCGGCAGCACGATGATCAGCTTTCCCGTCGCGAAGGCCGTGATCATCGGGACGCGCGCCACGGCCAGCACATCGCGGTAGCGGAACGGGGTACAGCTGGAGACGATCAGCGGCAGCAATACGAGGCAGAGCACCACGGCGCCGACGGTGTACGTCAACAGGTAGGCCTGGAGTCGAGCGAGCTCCGAGAAGGACATCGCGCCCGCGAGACCCGCGGACATCGCAAAGACACCGATTGGAGTCAGGCGCGCGATGAACGCGCTGACCCGCATGAAGACTCTCGCGAGGATGTCGAGCTGGGTGATCAGCAGCGCGCGCTCGCCCAGGCCACTGAGCGCCAGGCCCGCGCAGATGCACATGACGACGACCGCCGGGACGTGATTCTCGGAGAGGGCGGCGAAGATGTTGGAGGGAATGAAGTAGGAGAGCAGGTCGACTTGCGCCGGTGGCTCGGTCAGTACGGTGCTGAAGAACGAGCCGGCCTTCCATTCGGGCAGGCTCGTCGCGAGGGCGACGACCAGGAAGAGGGCGGTGGCCCACAGCAGGGCCAGCACGATGCCTCCCACCACGGCCAGGCGTCGGCTCTCGCTCAACGAGAGCTTGCCGACGTTCGCGATCAGGGAGACGACGATGTAGGGAAGCACCGTCATCTGGAGCAGCCCGACGAACGCGTCGCCGACGACGGACAGAGGTGCGCTGTAGTCCCCGAAGAAGAGGCCGAAGGCGATCCCGCCGACGAGGGCCGCCAGGACCAGGGTGGGGCGGCTTGGGCGGGGCAGGGCGGTCTCTCCTTGAGCGTTGCGCACGGATGCCGCTCCTCCCAGACTATCACCCCGCGCCGGCGCGGCTGCAACCCGCCTGCCTTCTCGCTTGTCGGCCCGGCGGAGCGCCACACCCGGCGTCCCGAGGGAGCCGGCGGGTCAGTCCTCGGCGTCGAGTTCCCGTGCGCGGGGGCGTGGCGCCGCAGATGCTCGGCCCTCCCGACGCGTCTCCGGTGTATAGTCGGAGCTCGCCAGGAGGACCCATGCACCTACGATTCGTCGCTCCCTTTGCGATCGCGTTCGTGGTCCTGTTGCCGCCCGCAGCCGAGGGCGCCTACGAGATCTCCGGAAAGCCCGACGGCGGAACCATGATCGTGAAGCAGACGGCGGACGACGGGACCGTCACGATCCGGGTGACGCCGACCAGCTATCTGGTGGATGACGGGACGGGCTTCACCACCACCTCGCAGGTCCCCACCGGTCTGAAGATCACGATGCTGCCGTCGAGCGGCCTGGACATCGATCTGGACGGCCCGCTCGCGAAGAATGCCGACATTCTGCTCCTGGGCAGCGGGCAGGTCTCGCTGACCGGCGACGACAACTCGATCGGGGGCAATCTCAAGATCCGCGCCAAGGAGGGCATCCAGCAGGTCGCGCTGGCCATGAATTCGGGTCTCGACGTCGGCAAGAACCTGCTGATCGACCTCGGCGAGGGGCACGACGTCCTGCACGACGACGGGAACTTCGTACACGTGATGGGCAGTGCCAAGATCACCGGCGTCAATCTGTTCGAGGTGGAGGGGACCTTCATGGTCGAGAAGAACCTGGCCTGGAACGTCGCCAAGGAGGACCAGGCCACCACCCTGGACGACAACGAGCGCCTCTCCGTCGCGGGCAGCTTCAAGTTCGTCGGCGGGCCCGCGCGCGATCGCGTCTACCTCGATGGAGATCTGATCGGGTCCTATCTGGGCAAGAACGTCAAGATCGATCTCAAGGGCTCGCCGGTCGAGCAGGAGGTCAGGTTGGGCCCGGGCTGCGAGCTGCTGGGCAACGTGAACCTCAAGGGCAGAGGTCTCGACGGGACGCGGCTCACCTCGGATCCCGCCGTCCTGTTCGGCAAGAACCTCTCGGCCAGCTTCACGGGTCCCGGCACGAACGTCGTGAGCTTCATCGGAACCCTCAACGGGAAGTCCGCGAAGTACAAGGGCGGCGACGGGCTCGACGACGTTCGCATCGACCTGGCTGCGCCCCAGGCGAAGGTGTCGGTCAAGCTCGGCGACGACGACGACATCCTCGGGGTGTACAAGCCCCTCACGGACATCAAGCTGCTCACCGTGAATGGGGGCAAGGGCGACGGGGACGGGATCATCAACGGCTTCACGCCGGATCCCTTCCCCTTCCCCTTCAAGCTGAAGAACGTCGAGGCCGGGCCGTGAGGGGA
>JANQFA010000035.1 GCA_028278065.1 Myxococcota bacterium | reverse complement strand
GCTTCGTGGTCGTCGTCCACTTCGCCGCTGACGGCCCAGCCGTTGGTGCCGTCGTGGGCCTCGCTCCACCAGCCGTCGAGAACGCTCAGGTTGATTCCGCCGTTCATCGCGGCCTTCATTCCGCTGGTCCCGCTGGCCTCGAGCGGAGGGCGCGGGGAGTTGAGCCAGACGTCGCAGCCGGCGACCAGCATCCGGGCCATCCCGACGTCGTAGTCGTGCAGGTACGCGATCCGCTCCCCCACCTTGGGCGCACGCTTGGCCTGGAAGAGGGCCTGCACGACGCGCTTGGCGCTGTCGTCCGACGGGTGGGCCTTGCCGGCCAGCAGGATCTGCACGCCGTGGGAGCCGCGCAGCAGATCGAGCGCGCGGGGCAGATGCCGGTTGATCAGGTGCAGACGCTTGTAGGTGGCCAGGCGCCGCGCAAAGCCGAGCGTGAGCCGGTCGGGAGCGAAGGCACGGGCGGCCATCTCGACGTAGTCGCTCGCCTCGCCGCGCGCGAGACGATCGAGAGCGGCGCGCTCGCGCACGTACTCCACCAGCCGCGCGCGCAGCGTGCAGCGCACCCGCCACAGCTCCGCGTCGGGGATGTCGTCGATCCTCTCCCACGTGGCGGGATCGTCGCTGCGCGCCTCCCATCCCTCACCCAGGTACTCGTCCAGGAGCTCGCGTAGGGGCTCGGCCATCCAGGTCGACAGGTGGACGCCGTTGGTCACGTGTCCGATCGGAACCTGGTCGTCGGTGGCCACGGGAAACAGACCGCGCCAGAGCGAGCGGGCCACCTTGCCGTGGCGCTCGCTGACTCCGTTGGCGCTGCGACTCACGCGCAGACCCAGGGCGGTCATGCCCGGGGGCTCGTTCCGGTCGGCAGCGTCGAAGCGGGCCAGGCCCAGGATCGCGTCCCAGTCCCTTCCCAGCCTCTCATCCAGGCCGCTGAAGACGCGGATCATCTCGTGGGCCGGGTAGCGCTCGTTGCCGGCGGGAACGGGCGTGTGTGTCGTGAAGACCGTGCGCCGCCGTACGGCATCGAACGCGGCGTCGAACGAGGCTCCCGCCGCCACGTCCACCGCGGCCAGCTCGAGGGGAGCCAGCGCCGCGTGGCCTTCGTTCAGGTGCACGACGCCGGGCTGGATGCCCAGCGCGACCAGGGCGCGTGCGCCCCCCACGCCGAGCAGCGCGTACTGGGCGAGGCGCGTGTCCTCGTCAGGGGCGTAGAGCCGGGAGGTGATCCAGCGATCGATCGGGTTGTTCTCGGGAAGATCCGTATCGAGCAGGTAGAGCGGCACGCGTCCCACGTCGAAGCGCCAGATGCAGGCCGACACCTCGCGCCCGCGAATCGGCACGCGGATGGTGAGCGGCTCGAGCCCCGCTCCGCGCACGAGCGCCCCGGGCAGGCGCGGCGGATCGGTGTCCACCCAGTACTCGTGCTGCCAGCCCGACACGTCGATGCGCTGGCGGAAGTAGCCCTGGCGATACAGGAGACCCACCGCCACGAGCGGCAGGGCCGCGTCGGAGGCCGCCTTGAGGAGATCGCCGGCCAGCACCCCGAGGCCGCCGGCGTAGACCGGGAGCGACGGGTGTATGCCGTACTCCGCGCAGAAGAACGCCACCGGGTGGGCGGGATCCAGGCCGTCGGTCTGCCGCGCCGGAGAGCACTCGACCGCGATGCACTCCTCCAGCGAGTAGGCATGCCGCGCCAGCTCGAGATCGCTGGCCGCTCGCTCGAGCGCAACGGTGGGCGCCTCCTGGAGGAGTCGCACCGGGTTGTTCCTGCAGGCCCGCCAGCGATGGGGATCCACCGCTTCGAAGACGGCCTCCCCGCCCAGGGTCCACGACCAGCGGTAGTTGAAGGCGAGACGCGCGAGCGGAGCCAGGCGCGAGGGCACTCGGGCGGCGAGCTGATCCGCCGCGTCCCGCAGGTCCTCTCCTCCCGGCAGCGACGTCCTCATGCTCGACCCTCGGCGACTTCCGCGCCGTCTCCATGATACGGACTCCCAGCGACTTCCGGCGCCGCGAAGGGTGTCGCTTGGCCGACTGTCGGAACACCCGCGGGGGGCTGAGCGGACGCCGAGCGCCATGGAACCCGGGTATGCTGCGCAGATCGAGCAATCGCCCTGTGGAGACCCCTCGTGAACGAACCCTCGGATCGCAAGCGCAGCGTCCTGGAGCGGACACGCGAGTACCTGATGCCCGCCCGCGTCGACGCCTGGGAGAAGATCGGTGTTCCCCTCGTGATCGGACGACGCGAGGGCTACCGGCTCTGGGATCTGGACGGACGCGAGCTCCTGGACCTGCACCTGAACGGCGGCACCTACAACCTGGGCCACCGCAATCCGGAGGTGATGGAGGCGCTGCGCGACGCGCTGGAGGAGCTCGACGTCGGCAACCACCACTTCCCGTCGGAGGCGCGCGCCGACCTGGCCGAGCAGCTCGCCGACGCGACGCCCGGTGCGCTCCACTACAGCGTCCTCACCCCGTCGGGCAGCGAGACCAACGACCTCGCCATCCGCGTCGCGCGCCACGCGACCGGGCGCCGCAAGGTCGTGGCGCTGGAGGCCGGCTTCCACGGCCGTACCGGTCTCTCGGCCGCTGCCGGCGAGGATGGCGTGGCGCGCTTCTTCCACAGCGACTACCCCGCCGAGTTCGCCTGCGTCCCGTTCGGCGATCTCGCCGCGATGGAGAAGGCGCTGGCCGACCGCGACGTGGCCTGCGTGCTGATGGAGACGATCCCGGCCACCTACGGCTTCCCGATCCCCGCGGACGACTACCTCCCCGGCGTGAAGAAGCTGTGCGAGGCGACGGGGACGCTCTTCGTCGCCGACGAGGTGCAGACGGGCCTGGGACGCACCGGCCATCTCTGGGCGGTCGAAGCGTGGGGCGTCGAGCCGGACATGCTGGTCACCGGGAAGGGGCTCTCCGGCGGCATCTACCCGATCTCCGCGCTCGTCATGACGCGCGAGGTGGGCTCCTTCCTGGCGGAGCAGGGCTGGGGCTACGTCTCCACGTTCGGCGGCTCGGAGGTGGGCTGTCGCGTGGCCACCCGGGTCCTCGAGATCTGTCGGCGCCCGGAGTCGCTCGCCAACGCCAGACGCATCGCGGGGTACCTGGGCGAAGGGCTCGCCGCGCTCGCGACACGGCACTCCTTCCTGCGCGGCGTGCGCCAGCAGGGCCTGGTGATGGGGCTCGAGTGCGAGGGCTCCGGCGGCGCGGTGCAGCTCTCGCGAACGCTCTATCAGCACGGCGTCTGGGCGATGTTCTCCGGCTTCGACCCGTCGGTGCTGCAGTGGAAGCCGGGCCTGCTGGTGGACGAGGCGTACTGCGATCTCCTGCTCGAGCGCCTCGACACGGCCCTCGGCGCGCTGTCCGCGGGGTCCGCCTGAGGTGGAGCGCGCCGCGTTCGCGGAGCTGAGCGAAGGGACCCAGGTGGAGGCACTGGCCGCCCTGGCGCGCCACGCGCTGAAGGCGTGGGACGTCCCGGACGCGCGCCTCGAACCGATCAAGTACCGCGAGAACTGCGTCTTCGCCGTCACGGAGACCGATGGAGCCCGGAGCGTCCTGCGCGTGGAGCGGCCCGACTATCGGAGCGACGGGCAGCTTCGCTCGGAGGCCGCCTGGATGGCCGCGCTGGCGGCCCACGGGATCCCCACTCCCGCCGTGATCCCCACGTGTGCCGGCGACGTGGTGGCCCACGCCGCCGACGCCGGCGTTCCCGAGCCGCGCCAGTGCGTGCGCATGGCCTGGGTCGAGGGGGCTCCACTCGGGACCCTCGAGCACGGCGTCGAGCTCGAGGGCGAGGCGCTGCGCGACACCTACGCCACGGTGGGCGAGATCGCGGCTCGCATCCACCGCCACGGCGCGACGTGGGACCCGCCCGCAGACTTCGCCAGGATCGCCTGGGACGCCGACTCGCTGGTCGGCGACGAGCCCGCCTTCGGTCGCTTCTGGGAGGAGCCCGCCCTCTCGGCGACCCAGCGCGACGTCTGCCTGCGCGCGCGCGATCGCGTGCGCACGCGCCTCGAGGCGCTCGGCCCACCGCCCTGCCTGATCCACGGTGACCTCATTCCCGACAACCTGCTCGCCAGCGGCGGAACCGTGCGGGTCATCGACTTCGACGACTGCGGCTGGAGCTGGCCCTGCTTCGAGCTGGTCACCTCCCTCTTCCCGCTTCTCGTGAGCGGCGGATTCGAGGTCGGCCTCGAGGGGTATCTGGCAGGATGGCGTCGGGTGACGCCCTTCCCCGAGGCCGAGCTGGCTCTGCTGCCCGAATTCGCGGTGGCCCGCATCCTCAGCTACCTGGGCTGGCCCGTCGGCCGACCCGAGATCCACTCCCAGCGCGCGCTGGCGCCGTTCCTCGCGCTCAAGGCGAGCGAAGCCACCGAGCGCTATCTGGCCGGGGAGGCCGTCGTCCCCGGCGCGGAGGGCTAGCGATGCGGCGCAGCGTCACCCTCGTCCTGGCCGCCGCTGCCGCCTGCCTCGGCGTCGGCGTCCCGCTGTCCGCGGGCGCGAGGCCGCCCAACATCGTGCTGATGCTGAGCGACAACCTGGGCTTCGGCGAGCTCGGCGCCTACGGGGGCGGCGCCCTGCGCGGCGCGCCGACACCCCGGCTCGACGCCTTCGCCGCCCAGGGGCTGCGCTTCACCAACTTCAACGTCGAGGTCGAGTGCACACCGTCCCGCTCCGCGCTGATGACCGGGCGCATGCCGGTCCGCTCGGGAACCTGGCGTGCGGCCAGCCCGGGGATTCCCGGCGGCCTCTCTCCCTGGGAGGTGACGATCGCCGAGACACTCTCCCGTGCGGGCTACGCCACCGCCATCTTCGGCAAGTGGCACCTCGGCGACAGCCAGGGCCGCTTCCCGACGGACCAGGGCTTCGACCGCTGGTGGGGCTTCCCCTTCTCCACCAACGTCGCCTCCAACACAACGCAGGTGGGCTTCGATCCCGCCGTGGCGGAGGTGCCCCACCTGCTGGAGGGCGTGCGCGGCGAGCCCGTGCAGCCGGTCGAGCCCTACACCCTCGAGAACCGACCGCTCATCGACGAGCGCATCGCGCAGCAGTCGATCGCCTGGATCCGCGAGCACGCGGGGAAGGACCGCCCCTTCTTCCTCTTCGTGTCCTGGTCCCTCGTCCACCACCCCTACCTCCCGCATCCCGACTTCGCCGGCAAGTCGGGCAACGGCGCCTTCTCCGACGTGATGGTCGAGCACGACCACCGGACCGGACAGATCCTGGACGCACTCGACGAGGCCGGGATCGGGGAGGACACCCTGGTCCTCTACGCGAGCGACAACGGCCCGGACTCCGCCCACTACCCCGTCGTCTCCAACTCCGGGCCGTACCGCGGCTATCTGGGCAGCGCCTACGAGGGATCGATCCGCACTCCGTTGATGGTGCGCTGGCCCGGCAAGGTGGCGGCGGGCGGGACGACCAACGAGATCGTGGCCATGGTCGACCTCTTCCCGACCCTTGCGAGCCTCGCGGGGGCCGAGGTCCCGGACGATCGCGTGATCGACGGCAGGGACCAGACGCCGCTCCTCACCGGCCGGACCGAACACTCGGCGCGGGAGGGCGTCCTCATCTTCTCGGGGCGCACCCTCCTCGCGGTCAAGTGGCGACGCTTCAAGGTCTTCTTCACCGGAGACGACCCGGCGCCGCGCGATCGCTCCTGGCGGCGACTGTGGGCGCCGCTGGTCTACAACGTCGAGCAGGATCCGCGCGAGGAGGTGGAGATCACGATCGACAACCTCTGGCTCCTCCAGCCGACGGTCCGCATGATCTACGAGTTCCTGTTCAGCGTGGAGCAGGAGGGGCTGATCCTGCCGGGCGGCGACGAGCCCGAAGACGCGAAGGTGGAGATCCCGTTCCAGAGCCCGGATGAGATCGAACGCAGCATGTCGGCGATCCGCTGGAGGGTGATGAAGCAGAAGGTGAGGGACGCCCTCCCCTTCGGCCGGGATTAGCCTTGCGATGGGCTCTCGTGATCGCCGGGCTGGCGCTGGCCGTCGCAGCCTGGCTCGCGCGCGCGGCGCTCACCCCGTTGGACCACGGGATCGACCGCAGCGCCTTCCACCCTGCCGAGGAGGCGGCGCGGCCCGTCGAGGAGATCGTGAAGCCGGCCCCCGGCGTCCACCTGCGCCCCAACATCGTCGTCATCCTGGCCGACGACCTGGGCTGGGGCGACGTGGGGGTTCAGGGCGGTGACGCCATCCACACGCCCCACATCGACGCCCTCGCCAGCGAAGGCATCCGGCTGACCGCCTTCTACGCCAGCGCACCGATCTGCTCCCCATCGCGCGCCGGCCTGCTGACCGGCCGCTATCCCCTGCGCAGCGGCATCATGACCGCACTCCAGGCGGCCGACGACACCTTCGTGCGCCGGCTCACCTATCGGCTGGGCGTCGTCTTCGCCAAGCTCGGCGCAGTCGACCTGGCGGGCGGCGGAAACGCGGTGGCCGGCCTGCCGCCGTCGGAGATCACCCTGGCGGAGGCGCTGCGGGTGGCCGGCTACCGGACGATGGCGGTGGGCAAGTGGCATCTCGGCGACTTCACCGGAATGCCGATGTACCACCCCTCGCGGCACGGCTTCGACCGCTTCGTCGGCTTCAACATGTCGAACGACGACTGGCCGGTGGCGTTCTGGCGCGACCAGGAGGAGATCGTCGCGGACATCGGTCTCGACCAGGCGAGGTACACCGCTCTCTTCACCGAAGAGGCGGTGCGTTTCATCGAGGTGTCCGACGAGAGGCCCTTCTTCCTGTACCTGGCCCACAAGGACCCGCACCAGCCCTTCTTCCCCTCGCAGGACTTCGCGGGCCGCTCGGCGGCGGGGCCCTACGGCGACGCGGTGGCCGAGCTCGACTGGAGCGTGGGCGAGGTGGTCGCCGCGCTGCGTCGGCGGGGCGTCGAGCGCGACACGATCGTCGTGGTGACCAGCGACAACGGCCCCTGGTTCGAGGGCAGCCCCGGCGGACTCCGCGGCCGCAAGGGCCAGAGCTACGAGGGCGGCTTCCGGGTGCCGTTCGTCGCCTGGTGGCCGGGGCGGATCGCGGCGCGGGGGGTGAGCGCCGAGCCGGCGATGAACATCGACCTCTTCCCGACCTTCCTGGGACTCGCGGGGCTGGCCCTCCCCGGCGACCGGACGATCGACGGGGCCGACCTCTGGCCCGTGCTCGGGGGGACGGCGGTCGGCCTGCCCGAGCGGCCGCTCTACTTCTTCCACGACTACGACGTCGAGGCGCTGCGCCTGGGCCGCTGGAAGTACATCGACCAGAACAGCCACTACGTCTGGCCGGCGCCCCTCGACAAGCCGGACACGCCGGGCGGAAGGCTGCTGACCGGTCGCGACTACCGACCACCCGGCTCGGAGCGGTCGGTGCCCACGCTCGGCACCTGGCCTCTCCTCTACGACCTGGAGCGCGATCCGGAAGAGGCCTACAACGTCGCCGAGTCCCATCCCGCGCAGGTCCGCGCTCTCGGAGAGCGCCTGGATGCCTGGCGCACCGGGTTTCGCGACAATCCGCGCGGCTGGCGCTAGCCAACGGGAGGAGACCACGTGGGGAAGAGAACGCTACGCACACCGCTCTGCGACCTGCTCGACATCGAGTACCCGATCCTGAGCGCGGGCATGGGCCCGAGTCTCATCGGCGAGAAGACCGGCGCTCCCGTAGAGCTGGTCGTGGCGGTCTCCGAGGCGGGCGGCCTCGGAGTGCTGGGCGCCGCGGGCTACACGGTGGACGGAATGCGCGAGGCCATCCGCGAGATCCGCAAGCAGACCTCTCGGCCCTTCGGCGTCGACGTGCTCCTGCCCGCCGCCACCGTGGCGGCCGGCGACGCCCCGGCCGGGGGCGCGCAGGAGATCCCCCTGGCCAACGCCCTGGCGGCCCTGCCCGCGCCGCACCGCGAGTGGGTCCTGAAGATCAAGGACGATCTCGGCCTGCCCGACAGCGACGCGGTGATCAGCGGCGGAACCACTACGTCGCGCCCCCATGCCGCGGTCGAGGTGTGCATCGAAGAGCAGGTTCCCCTCTTCTGCGCGGGCCTGGGGAGCCCGGGCTTCATGGTCGAGGCGGCCCACGGGGTGGGCATGAAGGTGCTGGGCATCGCCGGAAACGCCAAGAACGCGGGTCGCATCGCGCGGGACGGTGCCGACCTGGTGGTGGCGCAGGGCCACGAGGCCGGCGGCCACACCGGGCGCGTCGGATCGATGGCGCTCTGGCCCCAGGCCATCGACGCCGCCGCCCCCACTCCCGTGCTGGCCGCCGGGGGCATCGGCGACGGGCGCGGCCTGGCGGCGGCGCTGGCCATGGGATGCGTCGGCGTCTGGGTCGGGACGCGCTTCCTCGCCTCCCAGGAGGGCGGCGCCCTCGACATCCAGAAGCAGGCGATCGTGAACGCCCGTGACGAGGACACCCGGCGCACCACGATCTACACCGGGAAGACGTCGCGCGCCACGTACAATCGCTTCCACGACCTCTGGGAGGAGTCGGGGCTCGAGCCGCTCGCCTTCCCCGTCCAGGTCGTGCTGGCCTCGGTCGTCGTCGACATGTTCAACCGGGCCGGGAACGTCGAGTACGTCGGCCCCTTCGCGGGCCAGGTGGCGGGCCTCATCGACGAGGTCAAGCCGGCCGCGCGCATCGTGGAGGAGATGGTCGAGGAGGCCGCCGACATCCTGACCCGACGGCTCCCCGAGACGGTCCGGGTCGCCTGACTCCGCGCCGGGAGGATTCAGGCCGCGGCCGTGGTCTGGAGCTCGACGAAGCGACGGTAGGCGCCGCCCGCGCGGGTCATCAGCTCGGCGTGGGAGCCGCGCTCGCGGATCTCGCCCTCCTCGAGAAAGAGGATCTCGTCGGCGTTGCGGATCGTCGACAGGCGGTGGGCGATGATCAGCACGAGGCGGTCGCGACCGACTTCGCGCAAGGTCTGCACCAGGCGCAGCTCGGTCTCCGGATCGAGAGCGGAGGTCGGCTCGTCCAGGATCAGGACCGGAGCCTCCCGGACCAGGGCGCGCGCGATCGAGAGGCGCTGCTTCTGGCCCATCGAGAGGCGCCCGCCCGCCCGCCCGAGCCGCGTCGCGTAGCCCTGGGGCAGCCGCTCGATGAACTCCGCCGCGCCGGCCAGCTCCGCCGCGCGGCGCACCTGCTCCGCGCTGGCGTCCGGGCAACCCGTGCGGATGTTCTCCTCGACGCTGGCGTCGAAGAGGGCCGGCTCCTGGAACACGAAGGCGATCTGCGCGCGCAGGACGTCGCGGTCCACGTCGTCCAGCGGCAGGCCGTCCACGCGGATCCGGCCCCGCGTCGGCAGCAGGAAGCGCGGGAGCAGGCAGGCGAGGGTCGTCTTCCCCGCTCCCGCGGGACCGACCAGGGCCACGACCGAACCCACAGACGCCTCCCAGGAGACGCCGCGCAACGCCTCGGTTCCGTCGGGGTAGGCGAAGTGCACGTCCTCGAAGGCGAAGCCTTCGCGGATGGATCCCCGGGGCAGGGGCTCGCTCCCGGACGGGTCCGCGGGCTCGTCCATCAGCTCGAAGACGCGACGCAGGCCCGCGGCGTTGTCCTGCAGGTAGATCCAGAGACGCGCCACGTTCTCCGCGAGGAAGACGAGCCCACCGTAGTAGACCATGATCACCGACAGATCCCCGATGGTGAGGGCGCCCTCGAACACCCTGTCGGTCAGCGAGTAGAGCACCACCAGCCCGACGCCGCCGGCCGCCGCGATTCCGGCGATGGAGATGGCGATCCAGACCAGCACCACCTGGCGGAAGCCCGTGAACGAGCTCCAGCTGTCCTCCTCGAAGCGAGCGCGCTCGTGCTGCGCGCCTCCGAGGCCCTGCACGGCGAGGATGTTGCTCATGCCCTCCTCGATGGTCGTGGTCGTCACCGCACCCGTCTCGCGCGCCAGCTGGCCGCGCCGCCGGACCGCCGATGTGAACGGCAGCGTGACGAGGAAGCCGAGCGGCACGAGCGCGACGGCGCCCCAGATGACGACCGGCTCGGCACCGAACACCATCGACATCACCCAGACGGCGGCGGCCAGCTGGAAGGGCACGACGATGGGGGTGAGCACGAGCCGCATGCACACCTCGGTGATCTGGGGGGTGTCGTACATCAGCCGGTACATGGCGTCGCCGATGCGCTGGTCGTCGAGCCGCGCCATCGGAAGCTGCTGGATGCGCTCGAAGAGGCGGCTCCGATAGTGGTGGTTCAGGATGTGGGAGATGCGCAGGGTCAGGCGGAACTCGAACCATCCGACCAGCCCGCCCATGAAGCTGTGACCGTCGTTGGCTGCGTTCTCGGACCGGGTCGCCTGGTCCTGCCCCTGCGCCAGCCCGGCACTCGTCTGGTCCCGCTCGTCGCCGGACCAGCCGCCGAACACGGCGAGCATCAGGACCACGAACAGGACCACCATCATGGCGATCCCGGCCGGGGCCATCCCGTCGAGGGAGTCGACGAAGGGCTGGAAGAAGAACGGGTAGTCGGTCGCGTCCAGGGGCATGTCCTGGATCACGTGGTCCACGAGCACCTTGCCGGGCCACGGGAGGACCACGGCGGGAACGGCGGCCAGGAACATGAAGGCGACCTTGCGCGCGAAGAGCCCGCGCACCGGCCTCACGTAGCGGAGTGCTCGCGCGAAGTCGCGCAGGGCCTCGCGGTTGCCGATCGGCCTGGCGACGGGCCGCAAGGCGCGGCTCAAGTCCCCTCCCCCTCGGCGACGGCCGGGCGCGCGGCCCGCTCGAGCTCGACGAAGCGTCGGTAGGCGCCGCCTTCCCTCCGCATCAGCTCCTCGGGTGAGCCGGACTCCACCACGCGCCCCTCGGACAGATAGACGATCTGGTCGGCTCGCCGGATCGTCGAGAGACGGTGGGTCACCAGGAAGATCGCCCTCCCCTCTCCCCAGCGCGCCAGGTTCTCCATCACCCGGAGCTCCGTCTCGGCGTCGAGCGAGGCCGTCGGCTCGTCGAGGATCAGGATGGGCGTGTCCTTGATCACGGCGCGAGCGATCGAGATCCGCTGGCGCTGTCCCGTCGAGAGCCGGGCGCCGCGCTCGCCGAGAAGCGTGTCGTAGCCCTCGGGCTGATCGCGGATGAACCCGTCGGCGCAGGCGATGCGCGCCGCCGCATGGACCCGCTCGTCGCCCACGTCGTCGAGGGCGTAGCGGATGTTGTCGCGGATCGTCGTGCCGAAGAGGAGGTTCTCCTGCAGGGCGATCGAGACGTTGGCGCGCAGGCTCTCGAGCCGGACCGAGCGCAGGTCGAGGCCGTCGATCTCGATCGCGCCGTCGTCGGGATCGAAGAGCCGCAGCAGGAGGGAGACCAAGGTGCTCTTCCCCGAACCCGTGGGCCCGACCAGCGCCGTGATGGTCCCGGCGTGGGCCACGAGATCCACGTCCCTCAGCACCGGCCGGTCGGGCTGGTAGCGGAAGCTCACTCCCCGCATCACCACGGCATCGCGAAACGGCGGCAGGGGGACCGCGTCGGGCGCGTCCTGCACTTCCGGATCGAGATCCACCTGGCTGAAGGCGCGCTCCATGCCGACGGCCATGTCCTGGGCGCGACCCCACATCTGGACGAGCCGCCGGGCGGCCCCCGACCAGCTCCCGACGCGCCGCGTGGCGTCGCCGTAGGCGCCCAGGTTCCAGGTGGCGAAGCCGACGAAAGCGAGAGCCACCCCCGCCAGGAGCTGTGTCCCCTCCCGCGCGAGGACCGCCAGATAGGCGGCAGCGAGGATTCCGGGAAGCGCAGACAGCCCGAACGAGAGGATCCCGTACAGGGCCAGCCGTGTCCGGGCGTCGAAGGCGCCCGCGAAGGCCGCCCGGGATGCCTCCTCGAAGCGCTGCTGCTCGCGGGGCTCCGCGCCGAACGCCTTGATCACGCGCATGCCCGCGAGCGTCTCCTGGATGCGCGAGATGAGCTCGCTGTTGCGCTCGCGTGCCTCTCGAAAGCCGTGGCGGAGCTCGGGTGTGAAGCGCCGCGCCAGCAGGTAGGAGCCGGCATAGAGCACGAGGAGCAGCAATGGAAGTCGCCAGTCGAAGAGCAGCCCGATCACCAGTCCCGTGGCGATGTTGAACAGGGGACCGATGGGCCGGACGAGCATCGACATCAGGTTGGCGACCATCGCGCTGTCCTGGTAGGTCCGATAGACCGAGTCGCCCACCCGGTGGTCCGAGTGGAAGCGGAGCGACATCGCCTCCACCCGTTCGACCATCTCCACGCGCAGGATCTGGTTGATGCGCTGCTGGATCTTCACGAACACGAAGAGCAGCCACGCGAGGACCGGGGCCATCAGGATGGCCAGGACCACCACCGCACTCACCAGCCGCTGGCGGAGCGCCCCACGCTGGGCCACGGACAGGGCGTCGACTTCGACCCACTCGGCGGGGTCGAGCCCCAGCAGACCGGCCTGGAACGGAGTCAGCGGCTCGCCGGTGAGCATCCGGGTGAGGAAGAGATCCGTCGCCAGCATGGTGGTCGGGGCCGCCAGCACGATCAGCAGGACCAGCACGGGGAGCACCGGACGCAGCTCGCGGAGAGCGGGACGCAGGTAGGGAAGCGTGCGCCAGGCCAGCTGCAGGACCGGCCTCAGGTCGAGACCGTGGCCGCGATCCTCTTCCAGGTGCGGCGTCTCGTGGGCGGAGTGCGGGCCGTCCGGAGTGTTGGTCGACGAGGCCATGGGGTTCGGACCGAGCCGCCGGCAGCGGGCTCAGCGTTCGGCAGCTGCCGCCTTGCAGAGCTCGCTGAAGCCCGCGTCCACGTCGAGGACGATCTCGTGGAGATCGGGGAGCGCCTCCCAGTCCGCGTTGAAGCCCCAGAAGAGCCCGCCGTCGTAGCCGAAGAGCGCCACCCCCAATGCCTGCCGGGGCATCAGCGGGACCACCGGATAGGCCTCGAGCATCCTCGCCCCGAGCAGGTAGAGGGGCAGCTGGGGACCGGGCACGTTCGTGACGACCATGTTCACGGTGCTCTGGGAGCCGAAGCGCGAGAGCCCGGCCATCACACCCGAGGGCAGGAAGTCGGCGACGCGCCCGATCAGGTCCACCAGCACGCTCTCCCCCGATCCCTTCAGCTCCCGGGTCTCGGCGACGATGCGCTCGAGCCGGCGCCAGGGATCGGGCTCTGCGACCGGCAGCTCGACGGTCATCCCGGCGGCGCGGTTCCCCAGCCGCCCGGCGTCGGCGCGGGTTCGCATGTTGACCGGCACGGCCGCGCGGAACTCCACGCCGCGCGTCCCGCCGGCGCGGCGCTCCAGGAAGCTCCGCACCGCGGTCGTCACCACGGACAGCGCGACGTCGTTGACCGTGCCACCGGCCGCGCGCCCGACCGCCTTCACCTCGGACAGCTCCATGTGCGTCCAGTCGAAGCGCCGGTGCGGCCCGAGGTCGACATTCAGCGGTGTCGGCGTCGCCGGGTTGAGGCTCTTCTCGGCCGCCTGGAACGCGCCGCGCACCACCTCCCGCGCCTGATCCAGGGTGCTGCCGGTGGCGGACGCCGCGTCTCCGCCCGAAGGCGCCTCTCCCGGGCGCCTCAGGAGCGACAGGGGAGCCACCGCGCGCCGGGTCAGCTCGTCGAGCACCATCCGGGCATCGCCGGGCGCCGGGCGCGGGATCCAGGCCGGCACGTGGGGGTCCGGCACGAAGTCCGGGTTCGCCCCCATCAACATGCTCATGAGATCGCCGCTCGAGACGCCGTCTGCGATGCAGTGGTGGATCTTCGACAGGACTGCGAAGCGATCCCCCTCCAGTCCTTCGATGAACCAGACCTCCCAGAGGGGCTTGCCGCGGTCGAGCTGCTGGGACAGGACGCGCCCCACCAGCCGCTTCAGCTGGCGGACCCCTCCCGGGTGCGGGAGCGACGCGTGGCGCAGGTGGTAGACCGTGTTGAAGGTGTCGTCGTCGATCCAGACGGGCCGGTCGAAGGCGGGGATCGTCGCCAGCTTCTGCCGGAAACGCGGATTCCGGTGCAGGCGCGCCTCGGCCAGGGCCACGATCCGCGCGAAGTCGATCGTGCCCTCGGGATCTCCGGCGCCGCGCAGCGGGCCGGCCTCGAAGATCCCCACGGATCCCAGGTGCATCGGGGTGTTGGGCCCCTCGATCTCGAGGAACATCGCATCGAGGGCGGAGAGGCGGTCGTAGCGGCTTCCGGACATGCTCTTGGAGACGTTAGGGGCCGGCAGGCCGGGCCGCGAGCGATGGCACGAACGGCGTTTGACCCCACGGGCGGCGACTACCCTCGGGGATGGCCTCGAGTGGGTGCCGCGGGGTTGCGCAACCGGCCGGGTGGACGCGACCTTTCCGCTCGACCGTGTCCGAGACGAACCCGACCATCGCCTACTTCTCGATGGAGATCGCCCTCGAGCCGCAGCTCCCGACCTACTCGGGCGGGCTCGGCGTGCTCGCGGGCGACACCCTCCGCTCCTGCGCAGATCTCGGCCTCGACGTCTGCGCGATCACCCTGGTCCACCGCCAGGGCTACTTCCGCCAGCGCATCGCGTCCGATGGCGACCAGCAGGAACGACCCGATCCCTGGCGACCCGAGACCCGCGTCGAGCCGCTGGAGCCCCGCGTGAAGGTCGACCTGGGCGGCGCACCCGTGGAGGTGAGAGCCTGGCGCTACCGCATCGTCGGCGAGCGCGGCGCCGAGGTGCCGGTCTATCTCCTCGACACGGACCTGCCGGGCAATCCCGAGGCGGCGCGCCGCCTGAGCGATCGTCTCTACGGCGGAGACGGCTCGTATCGCCTGGGGCAGGAGGCGCTGCTCGGAATCGCTGGGGTGCGCATGCTGCGCGCCCTCGGCCACGACTCGATCCGCCGCTACCACCTCAACGAGGGCCATGCGGCCCTGGCGATCCCCGAGCTGGTGGGCGAGCAGCTCGCCGCGGGCCGGGCGCGCGGCGTCGACGAGGCCGCCGACGACGTGCGCGGCCACTGCATCTTCACCACCCACACGCCGGTTCCGGCGGGACACGACCGTTTCGAGCAGGGCGTGGTGGCCTCGGTCCTGGGGAGGGACCTGCGCACCCGGCTCGACGAGCTGGGCGTGAAGGGCGCGCTCAACATGACGGAGCTGGCGCTGCAGGGCTCGCGCTTCGTCAACGGCGTCGCCATGCGTCACGGAGAGGTGTCACAGGGGATGTTCCCGGGGTATCCGATCCGCTCGATCACCAACGGCGTGCACGCACCCACCTGGGCCTCTCCCCCCTTTCGCGAGCTCTTCGACCGGCACCTCACCCACTGGCGCAGCAACCCCTTCTCGCTGCGCGGCATCACCGCCGTGGACGCGGCGGAGATCGAGGAGGCCCACGTCGCGGCGAAGCTCCTGCTGATCGACATGGTGCGCGAGCGTACCGGGCAGCGACTGCGTCCGGACGTGCTCACGCTCGGGTTCGGTCGACGTGCCACAGCCTACAAGCGCGCGACGCTGCTGCTGAGCGACCCGCAGCGGCTCGCGCGGATCGCCCACTCCGTCGGGCCGCTCCAGATCGTCTTCGGGGGCAAGGCGCATCCCGCGGACGAAGAGGGCCGGGGCATCATCCGCGCGATCCACGCGGCAGCGGACCGCGCCGCGCGGGACGTACGCATCGTCTTCCTCCCCGACTACGACTGGGAGGTGGCCGGCTGTCTGGTGGCGGGCTGCGACGTCTGGCTGAACACCCCGATCCCACCGCTCGAGGCGTCCGGCACCAGCGGCATGAAGGCCGCCCTGAATGGCGTGCCCAGCCTCAGCGTACTGGACGGCTGGTGGGTGGAGGGCTGCCGGGAGGGGGTCACGGGCTGGGCGATCGGCGAGGACGGCGACGGCCAGCGCCTCGACCCGGTCGAGCGCGATCGGCTCCACGCCGAGTCCCTCTACGACAAGCTCGAGCGGGTCGTCGCCGCGAGCTTCTACTACGAGCCGGACCGCTTCTCGGTGATCCGGCGCGATACGATCGCGCTGAACGGATCCCACTTCAACACGCACCGCATGGTTCTCGAGTACCTCTTCGAAGCCTACCGTCTGGACGACAGCGCCGGGGGACGGAGATAGCCGTGCGCGCGTGGCCGGGGAGCCCGCATCCGCTCGGGGCCCGGTGGGACGGAAACGGCACCCGCTTCGCCCTCTTCAGCCGCCACGCGACGGGTGTGGAGCTCTGTCTGTTCGACGACCCGAACGACCCCAAGGAGACGAACGCGGTCGCCTTCCGGGAGCGCACGGGCTGGGTCTGGCACGCCTACCTTCCCGACGTCCGGCCGGGGACGCTCTACGGCTACCGGGTGGACGGCCCCTGGGCTCCCCTGGCGGGCCACCGCTTCAACCGCGCGAAGCTGCTCCAGGATCCCTACGCCCGGGCGATCTGCGGCGGCGTCGACTGGAGCGGGGCCCTGGTGGGCCAGCGCAGCGACGATCCGACCCGGGCGGACCCGGTCGACAGCGCACCCTTCGTGCCCCGCAGCGTCGTGGTGGACGACTCCTTTCCCTGGGGCGACGACGCGCACCCGCGTACGCCGTGGAGTCGCACCGTGATCTACGAGTGCCACGTCAAGGGGTTGACGGCGAGCCACCCGGAAGTGCCGCCGGATCTGCGCGGCACCTATCTCGGCCTGGCGAGCGAGCCCATCCTCGAGCACCTGCTCGGCCTCGGTGTGACGGCCGTGGAGCTCCTGCCGATCCACCACAGCGTATCCGAGCATCCACTCGTGAAGCGCGGCCTCTCCAACTACTGGGGATACAACACCCTCGGGTTCTTCGCGCCGGACGCCCGCTTCGCTCGCGGCGACCGGGGCGAGCAGGTCGTCGAGTTCAAGACCATGGTCAAGGTGCTCCACCAGGCCGGCCTCGAGGTGATCCTCGACGTGGTCTACAACCACACGGCCGAGGGCAACCACCTGGGCCCGACCCTGCACATGCGCGGGATCGACAACGCCACCTACTACCACCTCGATCCGCAGGACCCCTCCAACTACCTCGACCACACCGGCTGCGGGAACAGCCTCGACGTGCGCAGCTCGCGGGGCCTGCAGCTCCTCATGGACAGCCTGCGCTACTGGGCGGGCGAGATGCACGTGGACGGCTTCCGCTTCGATCTGGCGCCCGCCCTGGCCCGCCAGGATCACGACATCGACCACCTGGAACGCTTCTTCGAGATCCTGCGCCAGGATCCCATGCTGGCCGAGACCAAGCTCATCGTGGAGCCGTGGGATGCGCGGGACGGCTATCGGCTCGGGTCTTTTCCCGAGGGCTACGTGGAGTGGAACGACCGCTACCGGGACAGCGTGCGCCGGTTCTGGCGCGGTGATTCGAGGCAGCTGGGCGAGTTCGCGACGCGCATCGCGGGCAGCGCCGACATCTTCGGTCCCGGAGATCGGGGCCCCTTCGCCAGCCTCAACTTCGTGACGGCCCACGACGGGTTCACCCTGGCGGACCTGGTGAGCTACGAGAACAAGCACAACGACGCCAACGGGGAGAATGGCGCGGACGGCAGCGACTCCAACTGGAGCGCCAACTGGGGGGTCGAGGGCCCGACCGAATCCGAGTCCGTCGTGCGCCTTCGCGAACGGGCACAGAGAAACCTGCTCGCGACCCTGGCGTTCTCCCAGGGAGTCCCGATGCTATCCCATGGCGACGAGCTGGGACGGACCCAGGGAGGCAACAACAATGCCTACTGCCACGACGACGAGACGACCTGGGTCTCCTGGGAGCTCGACGCGCGGCAGCGCGAGCTGCTCGAGTTCACCCGCACCGTTCTGGCCCTGCGCAGGGAGCACCCGGTCCTGCGCCGCAGGCACTTCTTCGAGGGGGCACGGCTGGAGCGCGGCTCCCGCAAGGACGTGGTGTGGCTGCGGTCGGATGGCAACGAGATGCGCGACGCCGATTGGCACGCGAGCGGGAGGCAGGCGTTCGGAATGCTGATCCCGGGCGAAGCGAGCACCGAGCTCGA
The DNA here is from genome assembly GCA_028278065.1 of Myxococcota bacterium. Taxonomy (GTDB): domain Bacteria; phylum Myxococcota_A; class UBA9160; order UBA9160; family JAFDET01; genus JAFDET01. The sequence goes on along the minus strand of JANQFA010000035.1, from coordinate 20,943 downwards.
CGAGCGCGGGAGGCCGAGCGACGGCGACACGGTGCTGCTGGCCTTCAATCCGCGTCCCCGCGCGGCCCGCTTCGTGCTGCCGACGCTCGAAGACGCCGGGCGCTGGGATCACGTCCTGTGCACCGCCGGCCCGGTGGCGCCACGCCGGCGCGGGCGCTCCATGCGGATCCTGCCCCACAGCCTCAGCCTGCTCGCCTGGAGACCGCTCCGGTGAGCCGCCCTTCCGCGCCCTCCCGGAGCTCCGCGGCCTCGGGGACCGAGCTGGGGGACCTGGACCTCTACCTCTTCGCGGAGGGAACCCACCGCCGCCTCTGGGACGTGCTGGGCGCGCACGTCTCGACGAGGGACGGCCGCGAAGGGGTCCGCTTCGCCGTCTGGGCGCCGAACGCGCGACGCGTGAGCGTGGTCGGCGACTTCTGCGACTGGGACGGCCGGCGTCATCCCATGCGCCGCGTGAGCCCTTCGGGCGTCTTCGAGATCTTCGTCCCCGGAATCGGCGAAGGCGCGCTCTACAAGTACGAGATCGAGACCGCGCACGGTGAGCTGCGCCTCAAGACCGATCCCTTCGCCTTCTCGATGCAACACCCGCCCGAGACCGCGTCGCGGGTGTTCCGCTCCCACCACGTCTGGAAGGACGACGCGTGGCTGGCGAAGCGCCCCGGGCGGGGCCTCCACATCGAGCCCCTCTCGATCTACGAGGTGCACCTGGGCTCCTGGCAGCGGGACATCGACGGAAGCTGGCTCGACTACGACCGGTTGGGCGAGCGCCTGGTCGACCACTGCACCCGCTTCGGCTTCACCCACCTCGAGCTCCTCCCCGTCACCGAGTATCCCTTCGACGGCTCGTGGGGCTACCAGGTCAGCGGCTACTTCGCCCCCACTGCGCGCTTCGGCGATCCGGACGGGCTGAGGCGCTTCGTCGACCGCTGCCACCAGGCCGGGCTGGGGGTCATCCTCGACTGGGTTCCCGCCCACTTCCCTCGCGACGACTTCTCGTTGCGCCGCTTCGACGGGGAGCCCCTGTTCGAGTACGCGGACCCCCGCATGGGGGAGCACCCGGACTGGGGAACCCTCGTCTTCGACTTCGGACGCAACGAGGTGCGCAACTTCCTGATGGCGAGCGCGCTCTTCTGGCTGCAGGAGTATCACATCGACGGGCTGCGCGTGGACGCGGTCGCGTCCATGCTCTATCGCGACTACAGCCGCGAGGAAGGCGAGTGGATTCCCAACCTGAGGGGCGGGCGCGAGAATCTGGAGGCGGTCTCCTTCCTCAAGGCGCTGAATGCAGCCGTCAAGGAGGAGTGCCCCGGCTGCGTGACCATCGCCGAGGAGTCCACGGCCTGGCCCGGCGTCTCTCGACCCGTCGACTGGGACGGGCTCGGCTTCGACTTCAAGTGGAATCTCGGGTGGATGCACGACACGCTCGCCTACTTCTCTCGCGAGCCCGTCCACCGCCGCTTCCACCAGGACGAGCTGACCTTCGCGTCGCTCTACGAGCACACCGAGCACTTCCTGATGCCGCTCTCCCACGACGAGGTCGTGCACGGCAAGGGATCGCTCCTCGACCGCATGCCCGGCGACGACTGGCAGCGCTTCGCCAACCTGCGCTGCCTGCTCACCTACCAGTTCACGCGGCCCGGGAAGAAGCTCCTCTTCATGGGGACCGAGCTCGCCCCGGACGGCGAGTGGGACGCCACCCGCGGGCTGGACTGGCAGCTCTGGGAGCAGCCGCTGCGGGCCGGCTTCGCGCGCTTCCTCGAGCGCCTCGGGGAGCTCTACCAGACGCATCCGTGCCTGTGGCGCAGCGACCCGTCGCCCGAGGGTTTCCGCTGGATCGACTGTGAGAACCGCGAGCAGTCCGTGCTCGCGTACCTGCGCACGTTCTACGACGATCAGCTCGTGGTCCTGCTCAACCTGACCCCGGTGCCGCGCCAACACTACCGGGTGGGCGTACCCCGGCCGGGCACCTGGTGCGTGAGGCTCTCCACCGACGACGGCAACTTCGGCGGGAGCGGACACCATCGCGAGGACTGCGTCCGGAGCGGCTGGGAGCCCGCCCACGGCGAGCCGCAGTCGGTGAACCTGACGCTGCCGCCGCTCTCGGCCCTGGTGCTCGAGCGGCTTCCCGATGACTGACCGGCTGCGGGAGCGGGAGCGGCTTCCCGATGACTAGCCGGCCGCGGCTGCGGGAGCTGTCTGCGCGGCTCGGGATCGAGGATGGCTACGAGTCGGCGCTGGACGGAGCCTGGGTGCCCACCCCCGACACGACCCGCGAGGCCCTGGTCGCCGCAATGGGCTTCGAGGCGGGAAGCGAGCAGGAGGCCGAACGCGCCCTGTCCCACCTGGCGGAGGAGCCCAAGCCGGCCGACCCGCCGGCCACGCGCTGCTTCGACGTCGACGAGAAGCTCGGCGCACGCGCGGTCTTCGGCCTGTGGACCAACCTCTACAGCGTGCGCTCGACCCGGAGCCTCGGCTTCGGGCACGTGGGCGACCTCGCGGAGCTGGCACGACGCGCCGCGAGCGAGGGAGCGGCCTTCATCGGCCTGAACCCGCTCCACGCCACCACCCACCGCGCGGGGCGCTTCTGTCCCTACGATCCGGTCAGCCGGGTGTTCCGCGACCCGCTCTACATCGACGCCGCCCGGGTTCCCGAGCTCGACTTCTGCGCGGAGACCCGCCGGGTGCTCGGCTCGGCGCGGTTCCGGACTCGCCTGTCCTCCCTGCGGCAGGCAGCGCGGATCGACGTGGCGCGGGTCGAGGACAGCCTCTACGAGCTTCTGCGCCCCCTCCACGCCACCTTCCACGGCCGCGAGGGCGACCGGGCGGACGCGCGACGACGCGCCTTCGAGCGCTACCGCGCCGAGCGGGGAGAGCACCTGACCGGGTTCGCCCGCTTCCTGGCGCTCGCCGACCACTTCGAGGCGGCCGGCGCCGGACGCGACTGGCACACCTGGCCCGAGCCCTATCGCGATCCGAGCTCGGAGGCGGTCCGTTCGTTCGCGCGGGCCCACGACCGCGTCGTCGACTTCCACGAGTGGGTCCAGTTCGAGCTGGACCGGCAGCTCGGCGAGGTGGCCCGCGAGGCCAGCGACGCCGGCCTCTCGATCGGGCTGTGTACCGACCTCGCGCTGGGGAGCTCCGGGGGCGGCAGCGACACCTGGTGCCGACGCGAGCTCTTCGCGCGCGGCGCCAGCGTCGGGGCGCCGCCGGACGCGTTCTCACGAGAGGGCCAGAACTGGTGCTTCCCTCCGCTCCATCCGCGGGCCCTGCGCGGCGCCGGAGGCGACTTCTGGAGCCTGCTCATCGAGGCGAACCTGCGCCACGCCGGTGCGCTGCGCCTCGACCACGCGCTCGGCCTGCGCCGTCTCTTCTGGATCCCCGACGGCGCCACTCCCCGGGAGGGAGCCTACGTGCGTCAGCCCGAGGCCGAGCTGACGGCGCGGCTGGCCGAGGCCAGTCGGCGCCGACGCGCGCTGATCGTCGGCGAGGATCTGGGCACCGTGCCGCGCGGCTTCTCCGAGGAGATCCAGGAGCGTGGGCTGCTCTCGACACGGGTGCTCCTCTTCGAGCGCGACGGCGACGGCTTCCGCCCGGCGGGCCGCTACCCCGCGGCCTGCCTGGCTACCGCGAACACCCACGACCTGCCTCCCCTGGCGGCCCTCTCCGGGGAGTCGGATCTCGAGCTGCGCCGTCGGGTGGGTCAGATTCCCGACGACGCAGCCCTGGAGATCCTGCGCAGCGAGCGACGCGACGACCAGGGCGCGCTCGCGAAGCGGCTGATGCGGGACGGACTGCTCGGCCCGGACGACCTCTCGTCCGAGGCGCTGGCCGCCGCGGTCACCGGCTTCCTGGACGGCACGCCCGCCCGCCTTCTCGGCATCGCGCTCGACGACCTGGCCGGCGAGGACGAGCCGATCAACCTCCCCGGCGTGGCTGCCGACCGCCACCCGAGCTGGACCCGGCGCATGCGCATCCCCGTCGACGCGATCCTCACGACGAAGCGGGCGCGTCGCATGCTGAGTGCAGTCGGTCCGCAGCGTCGTCCGCATGCTGTCGGCCAGACGACAGCCTCGAACTGATGCCATCGAAGCACCGACTCGTCTACCATGTGCGCGTGCCCACCAGTACTCCCGCCGCATCCGTATTCGAACCGCTGCCCGACACGACACTGTTCGAGGTGTCGTGGGAGGTGTGTCACCAGGTCGGCGGCATCTACCAGGTGCTGCGCTCGAAGGCGCAGGCGATGCGCGCACGCTGGGATGACCAGTACATCCTGCTGGGGCCGCTCCTTCCCGAGCTGATGTCCGTGGAGCTCGAGCCCGAGCCCGCACAAGACTGGATCGGCAACGCGATCAAGCTGCAGCAGGACCAGGGGCGCAACGTGGTGCACGGTCGCTGGCTCGTGGCGGGACGCCCGCGCGCGGTGCTCGTCGACCCGCGCCTGCCGCCCGAGCGCATCGAGGTCGTGCGCCACCGTCTCCACCGCGACCACGGCATCCCGCCGGCACGCGGCAACGAGCTGGTCGACTCGGTCATCGGATTCGGCGACGCGGTGTTCGAGTTCCTGGCCTGCGCCGCGGGACAGGCCGGACACCAGAATCTGATCGCCCACTTCCACGAGTGGCTCGGCGGCCTCGCGCTGCCCCTGCTGAAGGGCGCTGGCCTCCCCTTTTCGACGCTCTTCACCACCCACGCGACCTCGCTGGGACGCTACCTGGCCTCGAGCGGAGAGGATCTCTACGAGTTCCTCTCCGAGCTCAGGCCGCAGCGCGAGGTGGCACGCTTCGGAATCGACGCCCAGCACACGATCGAGCACGTCTGCGCGAACGACGCGGACGTCTTCACCACCGTGTCCCCGATCACGGCCGAGGAGTGCACCCGGATCCTGGACCGCGAGCCGGAATTCGTCACACCGAACGGTCTGGACCTGGCGCGTTTCGAAGTCGGGGTCGACTTCCAGACCCACCACAGCCAGTACAAGGAGCAGATCCATCGCTTCGTGATGGGTCACTTCTTCCCGAGCTATGCGTTCGATCTCGAGAAGACGCTCTACGTCTTCAACGCCGGACGCTTCGAGCCGCGCAACAAGGGCTTCGACCTGTGCCTGGAAGCGATGGCGCGACTGAACGCGGAGCTGCGAGCCGAGGAGTCCGAGGTCACGGTGATCTTCTTCATCGTGACGACGCGACAGAGCCGCTCGCTGGAGCCCCGCGTGCTGCAGGCCCGGGGAATCCTCGACGACCTGGACGAGGCGGCCCAACGCATCGGGCAGGACGTCGGACAGCGGCTCTTCCGGGCCAGCGCCGCCGGAAGCGTTCCGCCGCTGGACGAGCTGGTGGACGAGTACTGGCGCCTGCGCCACCGCCGTCTCCAGCACGCCTTCGCCTCCAACGCCGCCCCGCTCGTCTGCACCCACGTCCTCGACGACGCCGCGGACGATCCCATCCTGAACCACCTGCATCACCTGGGCCTCGCGAATACCCCGGCGGACCGGGTCAAGGTGGTCTACCACCCGGGCTTCATCAGCCCGGTCAACCCGCTCTGGGGCATGGACTACGAGCAGTTCGTGCGCGGCTGCCACCTCGGCGTCTTCCCGAGCTGCTACGAGCCCTGGGGCTACACGCCGCTCGAGTGCGTGGCGATGGGCGTCCCCGCCATCACGAGCGACCTCGCGGGCTTCGGGCGCTACGTACAGGATGCCTTTCCGGACCACGACGAGTGGGGGCTCCAGGTGCTGCCCCGACGCGGACAGCGCTACCACGATGCCGCGGCCGAGCTGACCGAGCGGATCCGGTCGTTCTGCCAGCTCGACCGCAAGGGCCGGATCTCCCTGCGCAACGAGGTGGCGCTGCACTCCAACGCCTTCGACTGGTCGGTCCTGGCGGGCGTCTACCACGAGGCCCACAACCACGCCCTGGAGCTGCGCTCCCGGGGCTGACCGGCCGCATCATGCCACGCAGGCCGCGCGAGCGGGACGCGCCGGCCACTCCGTTCGGGCAGCGGCTCAGTCCGGCTCTCGCGCGATGCGGAAGCCGACTTCGTCGCTGCGCAGTACCGGATACCAGCGCCAGCGATTGGACGCGCGCATCTCGCGAGCGGGCAGGATCCACGAGCCGCCGCGCACCACCATCTGTCCGCAGCTCCGGTAGACGTGTGCCGTGCCGTCGTCGGGCACACCCCGGTAGGAGTTGTTGTAGCAGTCGGCCACCCACTCCCAGACGTTGCCCAGCACATCGAACAGACCGAAGGGGTTGGGCGCGGTCCTGCCCACGGGCGCGGTGCTCTCGGAGTCCCAGGGACTCCCGCATCCCGCGCAGTTCGCCCGACCCCGTGCGGGCCCGTCGCCCCACCAGAAGCGACTCGAGGTTCCACCCCGCGCCGCGTACTCCCACTCCGCCTCGGTCGGCAGCCGGTAGCGGCGCCCGGTCTGCTCCGAGAGCCAGACCCCGTAGGCCACCGCGTCCTGCCACGCGACGTTCACGACGGGGCGCGAGCCGCGACCAAATCCGCTGTCGTCGGGAACCGGCGTGCCGCTGTCGCGGCAGTAGCGCTCGTACTCGTCGAAGGTGACCTCGTGGAGGCCGATCGCGACCGGGCGGGCGAGCCGCACCCGGCGCACGGGCCCCTCGTCGGGATCGCCCTTCCCGTCCAGGTCCCCCATCCGGAACTCCCCCGCCGGAAGCCACACCATCTGCGGACCCGGGCTCCCGTCCGCCAGCCGATCGCGGAAGACCTCGCCGGGCTCGGCGCCGGCTCGCACCGAGAGCAACGGGAGGACGGCGATCGAGATCCGCGCCGCCGTGCGACCCGCCCGGACGAACGCGGAGAGCAGCGGCGTCAAGCTCCACCGCCCGTGCGCCGCCTCTTGCACCAGCCGGGCCGGCGCAGCCAGCGGGGGGTGCGCTCGAGGTAGCCGCCGTAGGCTTCACCGTAGTGCGCTCGCAGGAAGCGCTCTTCGCGGCGGATCAGGAACGAGAAGTAGAACGGGGCGGCGACGCCCAGCAGGAGGAGATGGGCGCAACCGAGCGACAGCGAGACCCCGATGCCCACCAGCACCAGGGCGAGGTAGATCGGATTGCGGGTCAGGCCGAACACGCCGTGGGTGATCAGCTCGCCGGCGCGCTCCCGGTCGATCGTGAAGCGCCAGGATGCGCCCATGTCCAGCAGGGCCAGCACGTAGAGGACGACGCCGCCCACAGCGAGCGGCGGCCCCAGCCAGCGAAGCGCCGACGGAAGCCGCGGCTCGCGGAGTGGGCCCGTGCCGAGCCAGCCCTCCCAGCCCAGGGCGACGGTCAGCGCCTCGTGGAGCCAGACGAGCACGCCCAGCAGGAAGACCAGGTCGAGGAGCGCCTCGAGGGCGCCTCGCTCCCGGTCGATCGGAAGCACCCACACCCCGTGCGCTCCCAGGGCGAGGGCCCGCCACGAGCCGGTGATCGCGACGCTCGCGAGCACCGCGAGCGAGACGATGTCGAGCAGCCGGTCGGCAGGCATGGGCGTCGGTCGATTCTACCCGGCCGGCCCCGCGGCGTGGCGCCGGAGCCGGCGAATGAGGCGCCCGGCCCCGATTCGGTCGGCGATGAGGCCGATCGCCTCACCCGGTATGCTGCGATGGCTCCATGCGCGCCCCGCCTTAGCACGGGACTTGCACCACACTCCGCACAGCCATCCCATCACGGAGGTTCAGCGTGTCCCACCATGAACGGCTCTCGGCGCTGGACGCCTCGTTCCTCGGGCTCGAGGAGGCGAACGCGCGCTGGCACGAGGGCGCAGTCATGCTGTTCGACCGGGGGCCGCTCGCCGGCCCCGACGGATCGGTGGACCTCGAGAAGATCAAGCGCGTGTACGCATCGGCGCTCGACCAGGTCGAGCGCTATCGGCAGCGGCTCGCCACCGTGCCCCTGTTCGACCACCCCGTCTGGGTCGACGACCCGAGCTTCGACATCCGCTTCCACATCCGTCACGTCGCCCTGCCGCATCCCGGCACCGAGCGACAGCTGAAACGGGTGTGCGGCTACCTGCTCTCCCAGCCACTCGACATGGCCAAGCCCCTCTGGGAGGTCTGGGTCGTGGAGGGCCTGGAGGACGGCCGCTTCGCACTGGTGACCAAGACCCACCACTGCATGGTCGACGGCGCCTCCGGGATGAGCATCCTCGCGGCGCTGCTGCGTGCCGAGCCCGACGAGACCTGTCCCGATCCTCGTCCCTGGTCGCCGCGCCCCGCGCCGTCGGATGCGCAGCTGGTCGGGGGCGAGCTCCTCCATCGACTCGGCGCGCCCTTCGACCTCGCCAAGCCCCTGCTCCGCCCGCGCGATGCCCTGCGCTCCGCCCAGGAGGTGACCTCGGGCCTCTTCGAGGCCATGCGCATGGGATGGAGCAGCACCTCGGACACCCTCTTCAATCCGGAGCAGATCGGCCCGCACCGGCGCTTCGACTGGACCGACATGTCCCTGGCGGACGTGAAGGAGGTGAAGAACCGTCTGGGTGCGACCGTGAACGACGTCATCCTGGCGGTGGCTTCCGGCGCCATCGGCGCGTTCCTGCGCGCACACCGGACGTCGACGGAGGATCTCGACTTCCGGGCACTGGTGCCCGTCAATATCCGCTCCGAGAAGGAGACCCAGACCCTGGGGAACCGTGTCGCCAACATGATGGCGACCCTGCCGGTCGGCGAGCGCGATCCGCTCGAGCGCGTGCGTCGCGTCGCCGAGACCACCCGACGGCTCAAGGACTCGAAGCAGGCCCTGGGCGTAGGCTGGCTCGAGGACCTCGCCGACCGCATCGGAGGCCGCTTCTTCCTGGAGTTGAGTCGGGCCGCGACCCGCAACCGGCCCTTCAACGTGGCGGTGACCAACGTGCCGGGTCCGCCCATGCCGCTCTATCTGCTGGGGGCGCGCCTGCGCGCGATCTACCCGATGATGCCCCTGTTCTCGAACCAGGCCCTGGGTGTCGCGGTGATCAGCTATGCAGGAGGCGTCTCCTGGGGCTTCAACTCGGATTGGGACACACTCCCCGATCTGCACGACCTGGTGGTCGGGGTCGGAGAGGACTTCGAGGAGCTGCGCAAGGCATCCGGCACACCCCGGGGCTGAGTCCCGCTCGCGAAGAACGCCGCTCGAGGAACGCTGAAGGAGGACACATGGCAGCCACCACCGGAGGAGAGCTCGTCGCGCGCATGCTGGCCGCCGAGGGCGTCGACACGGTCTTCGGCATCGTGGATGGATCCTACGTGGAGCTGAACCTGGCTCTCCCGCGTCACGGGATCCGACTCGTCACGCCCCGCCACGAGAGCAGCGCGGCCCACATGGCGGGTGCCTACGCGCGCAGCACCGGACGTCTCGGGGTCTGTCTCGCGAGCAACGGGCCCGGTGCCGCCAACGTGCTGCCGGGCGTAGCCGTCGAGAACGGCGAGGGGAATCGCGTGCTGGTGCTGACGAGCTGGAGGCGGGCGCCCATCGTCGGCCCCGACCGGGGCGGCACCTACCAGTACTTCGACCAGGTCGCCGTGGCCAAGCCGATGAGCAAGTGGGCCGGCGCGGCACGCTCCTTCGAGCGGATTCCCGAGGTGATGCGGCGTGCCTTCCGGGTGGCCTGGCGAGGCCGCCCGGGCGTGGTCTTCGTCACGATTCCGGAGGACGTGCTGAACGGCCTGTCCGAGGACGCTCCGCCCGTGCGCGAGCCCGCGAGCTACCGCCTGACGACGCCGCTCGAGCCCGCGCCCGAGCTGGTCCGCCGCGCGGCCGAGCGTCTGGCGAGCGCGGAACGCCCGCTGATCCACATCGGGAGCGGGGTCGTCCACGCCGGCGCGGGCCGTCGGGTGGAGGAGCTGGCGGGGACGATCGCCGCACCGGTGACCGCGAGCTGGGGCGGGAGGCCCGCCCTCGACGGGCGGCTCCCCAACACGATCCCGCTCCTGCCCCCGCTGATCGACGAGATCCGCGGGGAGGCCGACGTGGTGCTGGCCCTGGGGACGCGCTTCGGCGAGACGGACTGGTGGGGGAAGCCGCGCTACTGGGGCCCTCCCGAGAGCCAGGACGTGATCCAGGTGGACTGCGACGAGGAGATCCTGGGCCTCAACAAGCCGGTGGCGCTGGCCGTGCTGGCCGACGTGGGGCGCTTCTGCGACGCGCTCCTCGCCGAGCTGAAGCAGCACGACCTGACTGCCTGCCTCCCGGACCGGCGCGCACGCCTGGAGGCCTGGGACGACCAGAAGCGCGGGGTGCAGGCCTTCCTGCACTCGATGGCCCAGGACCCGGACAAGGAGCCCATGCATCCTGCCCACGTCCCCCTGGCCTGCCGGGAGTTCTTCGACGACGACGCCATCCTCGTGATCGACGGCGGCAACACGGCGGTCTGGAGCAACCTGTTCCACGAGAACCGCGTGGCCGGCGGCGTGATCTCGACGTTCAAGTTCGGGATGCTCGGCGCCGGCCCCGGCCAGGCGCTCGGCGCCAAGGTCGCGCACCCGGACCGGTCCGTGTACTGCATCCTGGGCGACGGGGCCCTCGGGATGCACCCTCAGGAAATCGAGACCGCGGTCCGCAACGACCTTCCCGTCGTCTTCCTGGTGCTCGCCGACCGCCAGTGGGGCATGGTGAAGTTCAGCCAGAGCATGGTCATCGACGGAGAGAAGATGACGAGGGAACGGGCACTCCCGACCGGCACCAACCTGAACACCGACCTGGGCGAGATCCGCTGGGACGAGCTGGCGCGCAGCATGGGCGCACACGGCGAGCGGGTCTCGCGCGCCAGCGACCTCCCCGCGGCGCTCGCACGCGCCGCGGGGAGCGGCAAGCCGGCGGTCCTGCACGTCGACGTCGACCCCGTGGACCACATGTGGTCGCCGGGCCTCGACGTATTCAAGGCCATGCATCTCGAGCCCGAGGCGTGAGCGCGACGCCCACACCCGGGGACGGAAGCGTGAGCGCGCCTCCCGCGCGGGTGGTGCTGGTGACCGGCGCGTCCGGCCTGGTGGGACGCCAGGTCGTGCGCCGGCTGGCCGAAGGCCCCGATGCAGTCGAGCGCGTCGTCGCGCTGGATCTGCGCGAGCCCCCGCCGGAGGCGCGGCTCCCCGGCGTGGTCTACGAGACCGGCGACATCCGCGACTCCGAGCTGGGCAAGCGCTTCGAGGCCCACGGCGTCGACACCGTCGTACACCTCGCAGCGATCGTCACGCCGGGACCGGAGACCTCGCGCGAGGACGAATACGCCGTCGACGTGCTCGGCACCGAGAACGTGCTGGCCGCCTGTCTGGCCGCCGGCGTACGCCGCATCGTCTACACCAGCAGCGGAGCGGCCTACGGCTATCACTCCGACAACCCGCAGCCGCTCCACGAGAGCGATCCCCTGCGCGGGAACCCGGAGTTCGCCTACGCCGACCACAAGCGCCTGGCGGAGGAGGCCCTGGCCCGTGCCCGGCGCGAGCACCCCGAGCTCGAGCAGCTGGTGCTGCGGCCGGGCACCATCCTGGGGGAGACCGTCAACAGCCCGATCTCGGCGCTCTTCGAGAGGCCGTTGGTGGTCGGCGTGCGCGGCTCGGACGCGCCCTTCGTGCTGATCTGGGACGAGGACGTGGCCGCCTGCATCGTGCACGGGATCCGCACCGGGCGCTCGGGCGTCTTCAACCTGTGCGGGGACGGTGCGGTGCCGCTCCGCGAGATCGCGCGCCGCCTGGGGAAGCCCTACCTGCCGCTTCCCGGAGCCCTCCTCGCGGGCGTCCTGCGCCTTCTCCAGCTCCTGGGCATCTCGAGCCGCGGCCCCGAGCAGGTGGACTTCCTGCGCTACCGCCCGGTCCTGGCGAACGACGCCCTCAAGGAGGGGCTGGGCTTCGAGCCGCGCTTCACCAGCGATGCCTGCTTCGAGCGCTATCGCCGCCTGCGCTTTCCGGGCGCGCGTGGAGAGCCGCTGGCCGCACGGACGGCGCTGGTGACCGGAGCGGCCTCGGGGATCGGGCTCGCCCTGGCGCGCCGCTTCGCGCGCGCCGGGGCGCACGTGGCGCTCCTCGACCGCGACGCCGACGGCGTCGAGCACGCCGCCCAGCTGATCCGCGACGAAGGCCACGACGCCCATGCCGTCGCCTGCGACGTGACCGACGCCGGGGCCTGCCGCGCTGCGATCGAGGCGGCACGCGCCGCGCTGGGCGGCATCGACCTCCTGGTGGCCAACGCCGGAATCACCCACGTGGGCCGCGTGGCGGACACCGACGTCGACGTGGTGCGCCGGGTGCTCGAGGTCAACTTCTTCGGCGCGGTCCACGTCACGCGCGCCGCTCTGCCCCATCTCCTGGAGCGGAGCGGCCAGATCGTGGTCATCGGCAGCATCGCCGGCCAGGCCCCCCTGGCGACACGTGCGGGCTACGCGGCCAGCAAGCACGCCCTGCACGGCTTCTTCGGCTCGCTGCGCGCCGAGCACGAGCGCGACGGCCTCGGGGTCCTGCTGGTGGACCCCTCCTTCGTGGACACCCCGATCGGCGACCGCGCCCTCGGCCCCGACGGAGAGCCTGCGGGTGCCGGGGCGCGCACGGGCGTCGGCTCGGCTCCCCTGGCGCCCGAGGACGTGGCGGAGGCGGTGCTGCGGGGCATCGTGCGCCGCCGCCGACACCTCTTCGTGCCGCGCAGCGCCGGTCTCTACGTGTGGATCGCTCGCCTGGCACCCGGCTGGTACGAGCGCCGGATGGCGAGGCGGATGGAGACGTGACGGAGGCCCCGGATCCGGCCTCCGAAGAGCGCCTGCCGATCCCCGTCAAGGCGGGGTTCGCGCTCGGCGACCACACGATCAACATCCAGCTCGCCACGGTCTCGCTCTTCTTCCTCTTCTTCCTCACCGAGGTGGCCGGGCTGCCCCCCTCCTGGGCGGGCCTCGTCCTGCTGGCCGGCCGCGCGGTCGACGCCTTCACCGATCCCATGATGGGCCGCTTCTCCGACCGCATCCGCTGGGCCGCCGGACGCCGCCGGCCCTTCTTCCTCATCGGTGCGATCCCCTTCGGGATCACCTTCGCGCTCCTCTGGGCCACGCCCGACGTGGCCGAGCCGACCCTCGTCTTCGCCTACCACACGGTCGTGTACATCGGGAACACGCTCTGCTCGACGGTCCTCGCCGTCCCCTACATGGCGCTCCTCCCCGAGCTGGCGCTCGGCTATCACGAGCGCACCTCCATGAACACCTGGCGCTCGCTCGGCGTGATGGCGGCGATCGCCTTGTCGGCCGTGGGCATGCCCCTCATGGTGGACGCGTTCGGGGAGGGGCGGCGGGGCTGGACCGGGGCCGGCCTGGTGCTCGGGGTCTGGGTCGCGCTGCCCTGGATCCTGGTCTGGCGCGTCACCTTCGAGCGACCCGAGCTGCGCGACCGCATCGACGACGGGAGCTTCCGCGACGGCGTCACGCGCCTGGCCCGACACCGGAGCTATCGCATCCTGTCCGCGCTCTTCGTCTCGGCGCGTCTGGCCCTGGACGTCGCCGGCGCCCTGCTGATCTTCTTCTTCACCTACTGGATCGGCCGCCCCGACGACTTCCCGATCGCGCTGGGCCTGCTCCTCACCGGGGTCGTCGTGTCGCTGCCCCTCTGGCTGCGCATGGGTCGCCGCGTCGACAAGCGCTGGGTCTTCATCGCCGGGTCACTGCTCTGGAGCGTGATGCTGCTGGGCCTCCTGGGCGTCGGGCCGGACTCGCCGCGCTGGCTCGTCTTCGCCCTGGTCGGGCTCTCGGGCGCCGGCTATGCGGTGGCCGACCTCGTGCCGTGGGCCATGCTCGGCGACGTGATCGACGAGGACGAGCTCGATGGCGGCGTGCGCCGCGACGGCACCTACACGGGCTTCTTCACCTTCCTGCGCAAGCTGGGCGGCGCTTCGGGGGTCGCCGTGGCCGGCTTCGTCCTCGAGGCGGCCGGCTTCGTGCGCGGCGCCGAGATCCAGCCCGAGAGCGCACTCCTCTCGATCCGCCTGCTCCTCGCCCTGGGCCCGCTGGCGACCCTGCTCGTCGCCGCCGGGATCGCGCTGTACTACCCGCTCACGCGCGCGCGCCACACCGAGATCGTCCAGCTCCTGGCGGCCCGCCGCGTGGCCCTCGACGGGACGTCGGCGCCGTGACGCATCCGGAGCACGGCTCCTCCCCTGGTATCCTGGCGCCATGAGCGAAGCGCTGCGCATCGGATTCCTGGGAGTCGGACGCATCTCGGATCTCCAGTGCCTCGGCTACCTCGAGCACCCGCGCGCCCGCATCGTGGCGGTATGCGACGTGGACGGAGAGCTCGCCCGCGCCCGCGCCGATGCCTGGGGCGCCGACCGCGTCTACACCGACGCCGAGAAGCTCTTCGCCGACTCCGACGTGGACGCGGTCGAGATCCTGACCCCGCACCATCTCCACGCGGAGCACGCGATCGCGGCCCTGCGGGCCGGGAAGCACGTCTCCCTCCAGAAGCCGCCGACGCGAACCCTGGAGGAGTTCGACCGGGTCGCCGAGGCCGCGGCGGCGAGCGACCGGCGCATGCGGGTCTTCGAGAACTTCATGCACTACCCGCCCCACGTCCGCGCCCGCGAGCTGATCGAGGACGGGGCCATCGGGGATCCCCTCTCGATCCGCATCAAGACCGCAGGGGGCCGACTCGATGCGGGATGGGAGATCGCGCCCAGCACCCAGGCCTGGCGCATGCGTCGCGAGGACTGCGGGGGCGGTCCCATCACCTTCGACCACGGCTACCACTGCTATCACATGGCCCAGCTCCTGATGCCGGAGCCGGTGGAACGGGTGCACGCCTGGATCCACTGGATGCAGCTCGCCGAGGACGCCTGGTACGACGGCCCCGCCCTCCTCTCCTGGCGCTACGCGGGCGCGGTGCCGCGCTTCGGATCGTGGGAGGTGATCGCCTCGCTGGGAATGAGGGTGCGCTCGGACTACTACGTGAGCGACGACCGCATGGAGATCCACGGCACGGAGGGGATCATCTGGGTGAACCGCTGCACCGGAAAGCTCCTCGACGAGCCCGCACTGGTCCTCTACCGGGAAGGCGAGACCCGTGCCTTCCACGATCTGGAGACGGACTGGGCCGCGTCGTTCCGGCTGGGCGGACGCGCGTTCGTGGACGCGCTCCTCGACGGCGGGCCGGCCCACCAGGGGCTGGCTGCCGCACGCGAGACCCTGATCTTCGCCCTCGCCGCCGGGCGGAGCGCCGAGGAGGGACGCGAGGTGACCCTCGCGGAGATCCGGGACGCCGCCGGAAGCTGAGCCCGATCCCCGATCAGGACGACCGGGAGCGACGGGCTACGCGAGCTCCAGCGCTTCCCAGGGTCCGGACATCTTCGCGGCCATGGAGAAGACGCCCCAGGAGCCGCAGCGGCTGCAGTCCACGTCGTTGCCGTAGCAGCAGAACGGAGTCGTGAAGTGGTCTCCCTCGATGTAGAGGGGGAGCATGATCTGCTGCATGGGACAGTGGTCGGTCACCAGCCGCGCGGTCGCGGGCCGCATCAGCTCCAGGCTCCGGGTGGAGTTCCAGATGAAGCCCGGGTGCCGGCGCTTCAGATCGAAGACGATCTCGATGGCCTCTTCGCGCTCCTCGAGCGTCTCCCACGCCCGGGGCGAGACCTCTCCGGCCCGAGGCACGTAGAAGCTGAAGGTCAGGCCCTGAACGTTCGTCGGCTCGAGCGCGCGCACCAGCTCGTCGAGGTGGTCCTGGTTCTCGCGATGCAGCACGCACTGCACCATCACCGTCGGGCCGAAGCCGTCGGGGATGGCCGCGACGGTCTTCATCACCCGATCGAAGGTGCCCTCTCCGCGCACGACGTCGTTCACCGCCCGCGGGCCATCCAGGGAGATGACGTAGATCAGGTCGCGCCCGAAGTCCTTGAGCGGAATCGTGCCGTTGGTGGTGATGGTGTTGCGCTCGAAGAGCGCCAGGCCCTTCTCGATCATGCGCCAGCGAAGCATCGGCTCGCCGCCCATCCACATCATGCTCCGGATCCCGTGGCGATCGCGCAGCCGCTCGAGCTCGGCGAGGATCCGCTCGGGCTTCATCTCGCCCTCCAGCTCGTTCGGATTCCCCTCGCGGAACACGAAGCAGTGCTGGCAGCGCAGGTTGCAGCGGTTGGTGACGTTGACCATCGCGCCCGGATAGCGCGGCGGCGGATCCATGGTCAGGCGCCGAGGCCCGAGGGCTCCGGGCTGCGGGCGGGCCGGACCGCCTCCCATCGCGGTGCTGGCTTCCTCCGGCATGGGTCGAACATAGCCCAGGGGGAGTTCCCCGCGATGATGCTCAGTCGCCGTGCGGGTCGGCGCTCCCGGTACGCGCGTCGAGGGCGCTCGAGATCTCGTCGTAGCGCTCGCGTGTCAGTCGCAGCCGGCTGATGAACCAGAGCCCGCCCAGGTAGAAGATCATCAGGCCCGGTCCCGCCACGAGGCCCAGCTTGAAGATCGTGGCCTCGGGAACACTGCCGACCGCCGCGTCGACCTCGCCCACCGGGAAGTCGATCACGTCGAGGACGACGCCCCCCAGGAAGTTCCCGAATCCCGAGATCGCCTTGCCGGTGAACGTGGTGACCGCGATGAAGGTGCCCTCGCGGCGCTCGCCGGACTCCAGCTCGTGCTCGTCCGTGGCGTCCATCACCATGGACGAGTTGAGGATCCCGATCTGGATGGCCGCGGCGACCAGGAACAGACCGTGCCCCATGATGAAGAAGATCAGGTACGGGCTGCCGTTCTCCGGTGCGAGCCCGGCGAAGCGCATCAGCACCGGGAGCGGCCCCCAGAAGATCGCGAAGAGCGCGATCCCGATGGTGGCCTTGCGCTTGTCCCAGCGCTCGCTGATCGGGCCCACCAGCGAGAAGCCCAGGATGAGCGGGAGCACCTGAGCGCCCGCCAGGATCCCGATGTGACTGGAGGGGAACTCCCAGAACCAGGTGTTCATGTAGACGCCCAGCACCTCCGCCACTCCGAAGGCGGTGGCGCTGCAGAGCGAGCCGCCCAGGAGCATCCGCAGGGTGTGGTTCTGGAGGGCGGAAGTGGCGTCGCGCGCGAAGCGGCGCAGGGAGAAGAGCGAGCCGCCCGGTCGGACCCGCTTCAGCCTGGGGATCACGCTGTGGGTTCCCGCGGACGAGACCAGGATCGCGGTGGCCACCAGGACCCCGGCGAAGAGTCCGAGCTGCGGGTAGTTCGACGCGTCCAGTCGCCCGTCGCCGAGCACCTCGGTATCGGCGAAGAAGACGAACCAGCCCGACATGGTCACGCTGAGCGCACCCATCCATCCGATCAGCCAGCGGTATGCGACCAGGCGCGTGCGCTCGTCGTAGTGCGTCGTCATCTCGGGACCGAGCGCACCGCTCGGAACCATGTAGAAGGTGAGGAAGAGGCGCACACCGATGGCGAAGACGGTGAGCCAGGCGAAGAGCTGCCCCTCGCTCAGGCCCTCGGGCGGAGCGAAGAGCCCGTAGAAGCAGAGGCCCATCGGGACCGCCGCCAGGTACATGAACGGGTGGCGCCGGCCCCAGCGCGAGTCGAAGTGGTCCGAGATCGAGCCGACCAGGGGATCGGTGACCGCGTCCACGCAGAGCGCGATGAAGATCGCGAGCCCCGACAGCGTCCCGGGCAGGCCCAGGACGGTGGTGAAGTACAGGACGAGGAACGAGTTGAAGGCCGCGTTCTTCGCGCCGTCCGCGATCGACCCGACGCCGTAGGCCACCCGGATCGGAAAGGGGACCTGCCGGCCGTCGCTCGCTGCGCTGGGTCCGTCCACGTGGCCGCCGATGCTAGCCCAGCACCCCCGCCAGCCCGAGCGGCTACGCGATCCCGATCGGCCGCCGGCCCCGGACAGCTACGCGATCGCGATCAGTCGCCCGTCCCGGACGGCTACGCGATCCCGATCAGTCGCCCGTCCCGGACGGCAGCCCGCCCACGATCCGGCGCATCGGCCTGTGGATCGCGACCGGGAGGCAGCGCTTCACCCAGTCGAGCAGGAGCGCGTCCGCGCCGATCCGCACGCGCAGCTTGTTGCGCTCGACGGCCTGCACGATCTTCCGGGCGGCCCGCTCCGGCGAGACGCCGATCCGCTGTGCCAGGTCGTAGCTGCGCCGGGCAAACGCCAGATCGTCCGACTCGGCCAGCGTGGCCCGGATCATCTCGGTCCGGATCGCACCCGGGTGGACCGATGTGACACCGATGCCTTCGGGCGCGAGCTCGGCCCAGAGGGACTCGCTCAGGCCCTTCAGCGCTGCCTTGGTCGTGCAGTAGGACGATTGCACCGGCAGTCCCAGGAAGCCGACCATGCTGGAGAGGTTCACGATGTGGGCCTCGTCCGCGGCGCGCAGCGCGCCCAGGAAGAAGTGGCAGCCGTGGATGGCGCCCCACAGGTTGATCCCGATCACCCGGTCCCAGTCGGCCAGGGAGTGGCTGGCGAAGGTCTTCTGCAGGGTGATTCCGGCGTTGTTGATCAGCAGGTTCACGCCGGCGTGCTCAGCGAGGACTTCGTCCGGCAAGCGTGCCATGCGCTCCCGGTCGGTCACGTCGACGACGTGGGTCGAGACCTTCACGTCGCGGTCGGCGACGGCCGCAGCGGTCTCGGACTGCGCTTCGGGATTCACGTCGGCCAGCGCCAGGTGGCAGCCGCGCGAGGCCAGCTCGAGCGCGAGCGCGCGTCCGAGGCCTCCGCCGGCGCCGGTGATCACCGCCACGCGGTTCCTCAGCACCTTCATCGCAAACCCTCCGTGGCGGACCCGAGACGGACCGGCCCTTCAGACGGGGCGCTGGAGCCGCAGCGCCTCGAGGAGCCGGTTGCGCAGCTCGCGCGGATCGATGACGTCGTCGACGCCGAGCCCGGTGGCCATCTGGTAGGGGCCGGCCCGCTGGGCCTCGTCGACGCGGGCCTGCTCCTCCGGGTCGAGCTTCGCGGCGCGTCCGCCGCTGTCGGCCGGCATCGCGGCCAGGTTGACGCTCGGCAGGGAGAAGACCGCCGTCTGGTTATCGAACGGCAGTCCGCCCATCGTGACCAGGCCGAAGCCGAAGCCCTTGCGCATCTGCACGGCGATCTTGGGGTTGGCGAGCCTGCGTTCGGCCAGGAACATGCGCCCGCCCCACTTGAGCATGCCCTCGCGCTCGGCCCGCGTGCCCGCGAGCACGCCCGGGTTGTCGATGAAGAAGACGAGCGGATGTCCGAAGTGCCCGATCGTCTCGAAGAACCCCTCCGCCTTGATCGCCGCGGCCGAGTCCAGGGCGCCGGCCTTGAACGAGGGATCGTTGGCGACGAGCGCGACCGGGCGCCCGCCCAGGTGGGCCAGGGCGGTGATGAGCGCTCGTCCGTAGCGGGGCTGCACCTCGAAGAGACTCCCGGCGTCGACCACCCGCTCGAGGACCGCCCGCATCCGGTAGGGCTTGCGGTCGTTGGGCGGGAGGAGGTCCAGCATCTCGTCGATCCGCCTCGGCCCCACGTCGTCGCTCTCGCGATGCGGGGCGTTGCCCTCGCGGCTCGACGGGAAGTAGCCCAGGTAGCGCCGGGCCATGTCGAGGGCGGCCTCGTCGTCCCGGGCGACGTCGTGCACCGTGCCCGCGATGTCGGCGCAGACCTCGGGACCGCCCAGCTCCTCCTTGCTGACATCCTCGCCGGTGGCGGCCTTCACGAGGAGCGGCCCCCCGGTGAACATCGCGGCCTGCTCGGTCATGACCACGTAGTCCGACAGCGGCGCGACCAGCGCGCCGTGGCCGGCCGAGGCGCCCAGCACCAGGCAGACCATCGGGACGTGACCGCGCAGGTCGGCCAGGGCCAGCAGGTCGGTGGGCGCGCGGCCATGGTGGCGTTCGGTGAGGCGCGCCCCGGCGCCCTCGAGCATCATCACCAGCGGCACCCGCTCCTGCTTCGCGAGCTCGGCGAGGCGATGACGCTTGGAGGTGCCGCCGACGCCGATCGAGCCGCCGAGGGTGCTGAAGTCCTCGGCTCCGGCCAGCACGCGACGACCTTCGATCAGTCCGTGGCCCGCGATGAAGCCGTCGGCGGGAACGTCCGAGAGGGTTCCGACCAGCGCGCCGATCTCGACGAAGGTCCCGGGATCGAAGAGGCGCTCGATGCGCTGGCGGGCGTCGAGCTTGCCGCGAGCGTGCATGAGGCGCTCGACCCGCTCCGGCCCGCCCATCTCGCGCGAGCGCGCGCGACGCTCCTCCAGCGCCTCGAGCCACGGCGCCCACTCGCTCCGGTTGTCCTTGGCCACGGGATTTCGGCAACTATACGGCATATCCTCCCGGCCCAGCCGAAGGAGCCCCCATGCTGTCCAAGATGGACGACTACCCCATCCACCAGACCTCGGAGCCCGTGGCCCACCCGGCCTCCAGCGACCGCAACGTGTACGACCGCTACTGGTTCAACGGCTACCAGGACGACGGCGCCTTCTACTTCGGGATCGGCGCGGCGCTCTACCCCAATCTGGGGATCTTCGACTGCGCCCTCACCCTGGTGATCGACGGCGAGCAGCACGCCTTCCACGGCTCTCGCCGGGCGCCCGACGAGCCCACCGACCTGCGCGTGGGCCCTTGGAACCTGGAGATCCAGGAGCCCATGAAGCGGCTGCGGGTCACCGTGGACGACAACGAGACGGGCATCTCGGGCGAGCTCCAGTGGATCCCGCGCACCGCGAACGTGGAGGAAGGACACCAGCTCATGCGCCGGCGGATCGGGCGCATGGAGGCCACCCGCTTCAACCAGTTCGGCCGCTGGGAGGGCGAGATCCGCTACGACGGCCGCTCGGTACGGATCGACTCCGGGAGGGTCTACGGCACGAAGGACCGCAGCTGGGGCGTGCGCCCCGTCGGCGATCCCGCGCCGCCGGGCGCGCCGCCCCTGGCACCCGGCGGCATCTCCTTCGTGTGGGCGCCGATTCACTGGGAGGACCGCTGCACCCACATGGGCTGCTTCGAGAACGAGCACGGCGTCCCCTGGCACTGGGACGGCATGATCTGCCCGGTCTACTCCGATCCCGA
>JANQFA010000015.1 GCA_028278065.1 Myxococcota bacterium | reverse complement strand
TGTGTCGCTCCTCCGCACATCTACCGTCTCGGTCGGATCGGAGGTCGCGGACGAGCCGGCGAGGGTTCCGCCACAGTCGGCGCAGTACACGAACAGGTCGAAGTCCATTCCCGGCGGGCTCGTGAGCTCGACCGTCGCAGAGATGTAGTTGAAGTTGAAGGGATCGCCGGACTCCTCGATGCGGGCGACGAGCCACTCCTCGTCTCCCCAGGAATCGGTCACGCCATCGGTCCCGCTGTCCCCGGCGACCGAGCCGAGGGCGATCTGGCCGTCGCTGCAGATCGGGTTGTCGTCCGGGTCCACGTCGTCCGCCACGCCGTTGCAGTCGTCGTCCAGGCCGTTGCAGGTCTCGGTCTGGGGCGTGATGTCGCCGAGGCAGGGGCCCCATAGGCCTCCCGAGCAGCTCTGCGCGCCGCCGAGGCATTCGCCGACGTTCTCGGTGCCGGGCGGACCCGTGTAGCAGCTTCGATACTGGCCGGGAGCGCATTCCGGGCAGAGCTCGTCGACGACCCCGTCGCAGTTGTCGTCGATTCCGTTGCAGAGCTCGGGGGCAGCGGGCGACACGTCCGGGTTCGCGTCGTTGCAGTCCACCGGTCCGCAATCGCCCCCATCGACGGCGAACCCGTCGCCGTCGAGGTCCGTACACGCGCCGACGAGGCAGCTGGCGTTGAGGATGCCGTCGTCCAGGTCGTCGCAATCGCGGCCGAGACCCTCCATCCCGTTGATCTGGAGGCATGCCTCGCAGCGCGCGCTTCGTGCCAGGCAGTCCGCCAGCGCCTGCGCCCCGACGGCGGCTGCGGCCGCGCACTCACCCGAGGCGAATGCGCCAGCGGGATCGGCTCCCTTCGGGATCTTGTCGAAGCACTGCTTGGCGGCTCCGTCGGCCAGCTTGCCGTCGCAGAGGATCGCGATCTTGCCCTTGGCATCGGGGATGCCACCCGATGTCGGGTCATCCAGGCAGCGCGCTTCGAGCTCGGAAGCGTCTGCGACGGCGGCTGCGCCCGTCTCCAGGGCCCCGGCTCGAGCGCACTGGACGAACTCCTTGATGAGCGTCTCTTCGCACTTGGCGAGACGGCTGGCGATCTGCTGCTGGCACTTGGAGGTGAACAGGTCCGCCTTGCCGTTGGCGAGCATCGGGTAGATGGCCGTGTCGAGGTCGCTCCCAAAGGCGCGCTCGAAGAGGTCCGCGGGAGCCGCGAGAGCGGCGTCCTCGACACTCTGGGTGTCCTGGGGGCCGAACGGCGGCAGTCCCGACGCACAGTGCTTGAGATGATCGCGGTCGAGCTTGGAGACCATCTTGGCCACCAGGCCCTTGGGGTCGGATGTGGCGCACGTCGTAGCGCTCGGGGTCTTCTCCTTCGCGAACGCGCGCACACACGCGGCGTGGTCGCGTCCGACCATCTTCGAGATCAGCCGGCCGCCGTGGTTCAGGGCGATGAAGCACTTCGCCTCCGCCTTCGGCAGTCCGCCGGCGGGGGGCGCCGGAACGAAGAGGAATGCGATCAGGACACTCGCGGGGGGGACGTAGCGGAGCATCGGATCTGCCTCTCGATGATCTTCTATGCCCGGGTCCGATGCACGTTGCGTGCCCGGCCGCAGGGTCTCCTCTGACGACCGGAGACGCTTTATGGTGTCGCTTGGATGACAGAGCCGTCGTCCGCCGGCGATCCCGAGAGGGGCGGTGCGCCGCACTTCGGGAGGCCGCTGTGTCAGATGGTCACAGCGATCCCGCTGTCGCGGGTCCGACACCCGCCCGTCTGGCCCGACGAGCCGAAGCTACAACGTTCGGCGTCGGCGGATCGCGAGGCCGGCGAGGGCGGCCGCGGCGAGCAGGGGCAGGCCCGGCTCGGGCGCGTGGACGACCTCGAAGGTCACGCCCGGCGCGTCGCTCGTGAGCTCAACGGTCCCCGTGGAGAAGAAGTCCGCGTCCACGTCGATCTCCAGGCCGTCGATCATGAAGGCGCTCGTGGTCAGGGAGACCGTCAGGGCGAAGCTCTCGCCGAAACCGAGCAGGAGGGCATCGTCCAGAACCAGGGTCGTGTCGACGTCGATGCACTGACTCCCGCAGCTCGTGAAGTCGCCGTCGCGGCTCGCGGATGCGTAGCCGCCGGTGCGCAGCAGGGTCGCCCCGCCGGCTCCATCCGCAAGGAGCCGGGTGGCTCCGGCGAAGAGGGCAGGCTGGGGGCCGCTCGTCGTCGAGGGTGCGACGTTGAGGTTCATGTCCGCGAAGATCTGACCGAGGGAGACGCCGCTGTTGTTCTCGAAGAAGGAGAGGCTCCCGTCCACGCGGATCGTCAGGTCGACATCGACGGGCGCGCCGGGGTCGATCCCGCCGATCTCATAGGTCGTGGTCCACTTCGCCTGGGCCGTCGCCTGGGACTGGCCGTTGCTGCCCGAGGCGCCGCTCGTGGTGCTCTGACTGCGCAGGGGTCCGTCCACGGTGGCGATCGCCTGGCCCATGGCGTCGTCGCTCCCGTTGGCCGTGAGCGAGGCAATGGCCGTCACGGGGTCGCTGTCGGTCGCGTCGGGCGGGGTGGCGCCCGGCGCGCTGGCGATGACCAGGGCCTCCGCCAGGGTGGGCGGAAGCGGGACGGAGAGGGCGGGCGAGGCCAGAGCCAGGCCAAGAATGGAGGCCAGCCAGGGAAGGGCGACGGGGCGGAGTGAGAGCATGGCCGCTCCTGCGGTGGATCCGCCGTCCCGCGCATCAGTGTACCACGAGGCCCCCGGCCGACGCCGCCGAGGGCGATCTGGCCGGGCGTCGCTGCGCGCTCGCGCTGCGGGCCGCTCCTTGCAATCCGTCCGGGGACGGGCGAGGCTGGCCGGGCAGGGGATCGCTGCGCGCGGGCCGTGGGCGACGAGCGGTGCGCGCACGGAGATGGCGAGCGACGCGATGCGCGGCACCCTGCGCCATGCGAACGCCCCGGGCGGCGACCCGCGAGCGGGACGGAGAGGAGTGGCCCGCCAGGAGCCGCTCGCCGCGTCGATCGCGCTCCTCGCGCTGTTCCTGCTGTCGGCCCGCTGCGGCGGCCCGGCTCCTCTCTTCGAGGAGGTGACGCGCGACTCCGGCATCTTCTCCTCGGGCCAGTCCTACGGCGCAGCCTGGGGCGACCTCGACGGCGACGGCCGTCCCGACCTCTGGCTCCCGAATCACGGTGATCCGCCCCACCTGCTGCGCAACTTCGGAGGGGCGGGCTTCGTGAACTTCGCGCAGCTCCTGGTCGGCCGGGACGAGGGGGATGTCCACGCCGCCGCCTGGGTCGACGTCGACAACGACGGAGACCAGGACATCGTCGAGATCGGCGGTGCGGGAGGGGACGCCAACCTCACACCCAACCGGGTGTTCGTGAACACGGCGGGACAGCTCGTGGACCGTGCGGCAGAGCTCGGTCTGGACCTCCCGCTGGGGCGGGGCAGGACGGCTCAGTGGTGGGACTGGGACGGCGACGGCTGGCTCGACGTCGCCATCCACAACGCCCGCCGCGAGGACGGTCAGGACCCGTCCGGGTTCTACGTGCAGCGCGGCGAGCACTTCGAGCCGACGGGCCTGCTGGCGGCGGTCGCCGGAGGTCGCGATCTGGCCTTCGCCCAGCTCGCGGATCTGGACGACGACGGCGATCCGGAGATGATGTCCCACGGCTGGCCGCAGCCGAACCGGATCTACGATCTCGACCCCGGCGGCTTCAGCGACGCGACGGACCACTTCGGCCTGCCGGATCTCGTCGAGGTGAAGGACGCCGCGATCGGGGACTTCGACGGCGACCTCGAGCCGGACGTCTTCCTCGCGGTGACGGGCTCTCGGTACTCGCAGCTCTCCCACGCCGTGAAGGGCGAGCTTCGCGCGCTCCTGGCTCCGCACGCGGCGGAGCATGGCTTCGACTTCGCGGCCGAGGGTCCCGTGACGGTCGCGTTCGACTGGTGGGCTCTCCAGGAGGAGGAGGTGTTCATCGGCTCGACCGGCGCGAGCCCGCAGCGGCACTCCTTCACGCTCGATCCACTGGATCCGATGACCCACGGGCTGGCGCCGCACGTGTCCGGCGTCGATCTCGGTGCCTATCTCGGCTTCGACCCCGCGCAGGGCGTCTGGCAGGTGCGCTTCTCGGCCCCGGCCCGCGGGCGGCTCGGACTGTCGATCGCCGGCGAGTCGATCTCGGACGCCGTGGCGCTGGGCTTCACCGGGGAGGCACAGGGACGCCAGGATCGGCTCTTCCTCATGGAGGGTGGGGTGCTGGTGGACCGGACCGAGGAGGCCGGGCTCGACGCACCCACCGAGTGCGAGTCCGTCGCCGCCGGAGACTTCGACAACGATCGGGACCTCGACCTCTTCCTCGTCTGCACGGGACCCGCCGGACAGGTCCCGAATCGTCTCTACCTGAACGACGGGGACGGGACCTTCGCAGTCCATCCCCTGGCCGGCGGGGCCAGCGGGACCAACGCAGGACGCGGAGACGCGGTCGCGGTGGCGGACTACGATCGGGACGGCTTCCTCGATCTCTTCGTGACCAACGGGAGAGGCAATCCGCCCCTTCACGACGGTCCCCACCAGCTCTTCCGGAACCGCGGCAACCAGAACCACTGGCTGCAGATCGATCTCGAGGGGACGACGAGCAACCGCGACGGGATCGGCGCCCGTGTGACCCTCACAGCGGGCGGCACCGCTCAGGTCCGCGCCCAGCGCGGCGGCTTCCACGGCAGGGCCCAGGACCAGAAGCGGCTGCACTTCGGCCTGGGACCGAGCACCGTCGTGGACGAGCTCGAGGTCGTCTGGCCGAGCGGCATCGTCCAGGTGCTGAGCGCCCTCGAAGCCGACCGGATCATCGCGATCGTCGAGCCGTAGGAGGGCGGCAGCGCAGCGGCCGGGGTCCCGCCCGGAGCCGCTTCATCGAGGCTGCGGTCCGGTCCGTTATGCTGCGGTGGTGCGCGCCATGCGCAGGGGGACTTCCGCGACGCCGTGAGATGGATAGGATCGCTGTTCGGCTTTCTCTCAGGCAGCGTCCGGGACCTGACGCCGATCGTGCTGGTGATCGCGCTGTTCCAGCTCGCTGTGCTGCGCCAGCCGTTTCCCGATCTCGGAGGCGTCCTGATCGGCCTGGTCTTCGTGCTCTTCGGGCTCGCCTTCTTCGTGAGGGGCCTCGAGCTCGGCCTGTTTCCGCTCGGCGAGAGCATGGCCCACGCCTTCGCCCGGAAGGGCTCCCTCGGCTGGCTCCTGTCGTTCTCCTTCGCGCTGGGGTTCGGCACGACCGTCGCCGAGCCGGCGCTCATCGCGATCTCGGAAGAGGCGTCGGAGGTCGCAGCCGGCGCCGGTGCCATCGTGGATACTGCGGCCGCTCGCGAAGGCTACGCCTTCGGATTGAGGATCACGGTGGCACTGGCGGTCGGGGTGGCGCTGGTGATCGGGGTCGTCCGGATCCTCACGGGTTGGCCCATCCACCTGATGATCGCGGGTGGCTACCTGCTGGTCGTGATCATGACGAGCTTCGCTCCGGAGGAGATCATCGGCATCGCCTACGACTCCGGCGGAGTGACGACCTCGACGATCACGGTGCCACTGGTGGCGGCCCTGGGCGTGGGCCTGGCCTCCTCGATCGAGGGCCGCAATCCGGTCCTGGATGGCTTCGGCCTGATCGCGTTCGCGTCCCTGACACCGATCGCCTTCGTCCTGCTCTACGGAATGCTGATCTGATGCGCCTGCTGGCGGATTTCATCCGAACGCTGGCCGAGACGGTGAGCGACGTCCTGCCGATCGTGGCGATCCTGGCGGCCTTCCAGCTCTTCGTCCTCCGGCGCGCGCTGCCCAATCCGACCCGGCTCCTCCAGGGGCTCGCCTTCGTGATGGCCGGTCTGGTTCTCTTCCTCATGGGCCTGGAGGAGGCGGTCTTTCCCGTCGGCAAGGCGATGGCGAGCCAGCTCACGGCACCGGAGGTGCTCAGGGCGGCGGATGGGCCGGGCTCGGGAACGATCGATCCGCTGGCCTACTTCTGGGTGTACGCGTTCGCGTTCGCCATCGGCTTCAGCACCACCATCGCCGAGCCCGCCCTGATCGCCGTCTCCCTCAAGGCGGAGGAGCTCTCGGCCGGGGCGATCAATGCGTGGGGGCTGCGCATCGCGGTGGCGATCGGGGTCGCGATCGGCATCAGTCTGGGCGCCTTTCGAATCGTCGTCGGGGCACCGCTCCACCACTTCATCGGAGTCGGGTACGCCCTGGTCGTGGCGCAGACCCTCTTTGCGCCCAGGCTGATCGTCCCGCTCGCCTACGATTCGGGCGGGGTCACGACCTCGACGGTGACCGTGCCGCTGGTCGCCGCGTTGGGGCTCGGGTTGGCCGAGTCGATCCCCGGCCGAAGTCCTCTCATCGACGGCTTCGGCCTGATCGCCTTCGCCAGTCTGTTTCCCATGATCACGGTCATGACCTACGCCCAGGCGTCGCAGTGGCGGGCGAGCCGCAGCCGCGCGCGGGCGTCCGATCCCGAGGATCGGCTAGCATCGGAAGAGGATCGACCATGAGGTTCAAGCTGTTGGTAGCCCTGGTGGATGATCACCTGACGGAGGCGGTCACCGAGGCGGCCCGCGACGCGGGTGCTACAGGCTGCACCGTGCTGACCAACGCCCGGGGTGAGGGCCTCAACAAGAAGAAGACGTTCCTCGGCCTGACGCTCGAAACCCAGCGGGACATGGTGCTGCTGCTCGTCGAGGAGCACCGGGCGCGCAACATCCTCGAGACGGTCGGCGAGGCCGGCGAGTTCGATTCGAACCCGGGGACCGGCATCGCCTTTCAGGTGGACGTCGAAGATGCCGTCGGGGTGGCTCATCAGGTCGAGAGCATCACGCCGAGCCTCGAGGAGGAGGATCTGTGACGGAGAAGCGCGTCATCCGCGTCGCCGACGTGATGGAGCAGGACTTCGCGGTCGTCGAGGGCGTGGCGACCGTGGCCGAGGCGCTCGCCATCATGAGGAAGCGGAACGCGCACTTCCTCATCGTCGCCAAGCGCAACGCCGACGACGAGTTCGGCATCGTGATGATCCGGGACATCGCCGAGCACGTGCTGGCTCCCCACAGGTCCCCCGAGCGCACCAACGTCTACGAGATCATGTCCAAGCCCGTCGTGTCGGTGAAGCCGGAGATGGACATCCGCTACTGCGCGCGCCTGTTCCATCGCTTCGGGATCTCCACCGCGCCGGTGATCGCGGGCGACGAGATCGAGGGCATCGTCACGTACGACCAGCTCGTCCTGAAGGGCCTGGCTACGCAAGCCTGATGGGTTCCCAGCTCTCGCTCGTGTGTCCCGAGAAGTCGCCGTCGGAGTCGCTCGCCACGGCGATCCGGTTCAGGATCTGCGAGGAGCCCGGAAGGAAGGCGTAGGCGTCCTGCCCGCCAGCCGTGCTGCGCTCCCGGCCCCCCGTCGTCGCAGCCAGAGGGCCGGCTTCGGGCGAGCAGGATCCGCGGCGGCATCGACTCGATCAAGGGAGAACCAGCCCGTTCGGCCTCAGGGAGGCCTGGGAAACGCCCCGCCCCCGCGTCCGTTATCCTCCCCCCGGGCCGCCAGCTCAGTTGGTAGAGCACCGGGCTTTTAACCCGTTGGTCCAGGGTTCGATCCCCTGGCGGCCCACCAGGGATTCCTTCTGCATCGTCGAACACTTCGGTGAACTCATCGTGACCCTCCATCGTGTCACCGTCGGATTCTGAGACGGTATGAGACGGTCGTGAGACGGTGCCCTCGAGACGCGCCAGCAAGTCCGCCGGGACCTCGTCGTCGGCGAGCGGCTCCGGCCGTCGGTACTCCGCCTCCTCGATCCAGCGCGCGTAGTGACGACCTGTCGTCGCCGGGTTCTTGTGCAGCAGCTGGGCGCTGACGTAGCCGAGAGGCACGCCCAGCGTGAGCAGCCATGAGGCGTAGGTGTCGCGGAGGTCCTTGGGCGTGCGTCGCCCGATCTCGGCGTTCTTGCACGCGCGGGCGAAGAAGCGGCGGCCGTAGTTGCGCAGGTCGCCCTTCACCACGACGGGGCCCCGCTCGGGCTGGCCGCGACGCATCCACTCCTCGAAGAGCAGCCGCCACAGCCGTTTGGAGAGCTGGACCCGCCCGCCCGCGCCGGTCTTCGTCGGGCCGGGGTACTTCCCGCGCGCCCTCGACTCCTGGACGTGGAGATGCCGCTGCGGGTCGCTCGCGTTCCGGCCCAGCCACACGTGGCCCCAGTCGAGGCCTCCCCCATGGTGGGGCCTTCCATGTGGTCTGCTCACACCGAGGCCTTCCATCGGGCCTGGAATGAGTGCGCCAGGCGCCCGCGGTGCGACAGAGCGGGCGGGGATATCCAACCGCCGAGCCGTCGCCTACCCCCGCCCCGCCGCTCGTGGCCCGGCGGCTAATGCCTCTCTTAGGAGGCGAAGCTCCTCGAGGACGGCTGCCAGCTGCTGTTCCTGCTGGTCTTCCTCGGGGGTCATGAACATAGATGCGAAGTAGGCGGTGAGCGTGCCGAACAGCCCGATGCCCAAAGCCATCAGCAGGGATGCCAGGACTCGCCCGGACGGGGTCACCGGGAAGAGATCGCCATAACCCACAGTGGTGATCGTGACGAACGCCCACCAGATCGCATCCTCTGCATCGCCGATGTTGCTGTCCGGAGCTACCTCCAAGTGCAAGATCGCCACGCTGGCGAAGACTGTGGCCAGAATGGACACCAGAAGCACGCCCCAGAACGCGCTCTCTGCCCGCCTCTCCAGCGCGAAGGCGGACAGGATCCGGGTTGCTCGAAGTCCCCGGAAGACCCTGAGAATGCGGAAGACACGGGCGGCACGGCCCCAGCGGAAGACGTCTACGGTTGGAATGCTTGAGATCAAGTCCACCCAGCCCCAGGTCACCAGATAGCGCGTCCGATCCTCGGCGATCCATAGGCTTCGGAGGAAGTCCACGAGGAATAGGAGGCAGATCGCGAAGTCGCAGACCTCGAGCACCCGGATCGTCTCGACATCCAGCGTCAAGAACACCTGGAGCGACAGCGCTATGAGTACGTATACGGAGAGGCCCAGCATGAAGAGCTGGTACGGTCTGGTTCGGCTGGTGGCCGGCATCGTGTTACCTCCCTAGGTCAGGCGGTAGACCCCCGAGGCAGAGTCGTTATAGAGTGGAGGACGCTAACCCAGCGAGCGATATGGAATCGACCGAAAGAGAGCACCTGCGCGACAGAGAGGTCAGGCTCTTTCCATCAGCCCACATCTCATCGGTGCGGGAGGCTGAGCTGCGGGCCGCGTCGTCTCTGCTAGCGATGACCAAGGCCGTGGATGAGTTCGGGCGAGTCGTTACGCGAGCGGCTGGCGCGCCGAAAGGGCAACTCTCGTGCTTTGTCGAGGTCCCCTTCAAGGTAGAAGGACCCGCCGGTCCGCGGGCTATTCGCCCTGATGGGGTGATCACTGTGACGAGGGGCAAGAGGGAGTGGAGCGCGCTTCTTGAGCTGAAGGTGGGAGACAACCCGCTGAACCAGGACCAGTTCAATGAGTATCACCGCCTTGCCAGTAGCCTGAACCTCGATGCCTTAATCACCGTGAGCAACGAGCCAGCGCTGCCGAATGGTCAGCCCCCGCTAGCGATCGATGGCCGCAGAGCGCGGCGCGTTCCGGTAACGCACTTTTCGTGGGATCGATTGCTGAGCGAGGCACGCCTGCTGTCGCGCAAGAAGCTGGTTCAGGATCCAGATCAAGCTTGGATGTTGAGAGAATGGACGCGATACGTCGCCGACCCGGATTCGAGGATAATTCGACCGCCCGACTTCGGGCCTCAGTGGCATGATGTCGTCGCGCTGGCGCGCGAAGGCAAGCTCAGTTCGGCGCCCGTGAAAGTCCAAAGTGTCGTGGAGCGCTGGCATGGGTTCGTCCGAAAGGCGGGCATGCGCCTGCGGGCCGAACTCGGAGCTGAGGTTACACCGCGCGTGAGCCGCGCACACCGGAACAATCCGGCGGCCTACCTCAAGGCAGAAACAGACACCACGGTCGACCGCGGTTCGCTGAAGGCTCGGTTCAGAGTCGCGGGCGCTGCGGGTGATGTGTACCTGGAGGTTCTCTTGGCTTCGCGGATGGCACGCTGTGGAATCAGCGTCGATTCCCCTGACAAGGGTCGCGCGCTTACTCGAATCAGGTGGATTGTCCGGCAGTTGCGGAAGCTGGAAGACCCGCCGTCGGAGACGACCATCACGGCCCTGTGGGACCAGCGAGGATTGGAGTCCCGGAGCTCGCTCTCCGAGGCAGTGAAGGATGAGGCAGCCCTCCTCAGAGACGTCGGATCGCAGATGGTGCCTAGAGAAGCTCGCCCCAAGCGCTTCAGGATCGAAACGACAGCTCGCTTGAAGAAGGCGCGAGGCCGAGCAAGCGCAGCGGTCGCAGAGGGAGTTTACGCTCTATTCGAGGAGTTCTACGGGAGAGTTGTTCAAGATCTGACGCCGTACATCCCCAAGGCGCCCCAGCTCCCCGAGCCCGCCAAGCAGGTTGCCACGGCCAACGCTCTGGTTCCGGTGTCATCGCCGCTGGACGTCGTCCGCGATGCGCAAGACGCGAGTCGCGGAGTGTTGGGGTCCAGCGGTTCCGGTGCCGGGTGACCGTATCCCCCGGCGATGCGGATTCAGCGACGCAAGGAAAGGACCGCGGGGCCCAGGTGGGCCGCCTAGACTAGGCCTCGCCCTGCTTTGCTTTGTCCTCTTTGAATTCGGGAGCTTCATCTGGTCCACGGACTCCAAGCCCCTGATCGCCGCTTTGGTCGCTGCTCTTGTCGGCACCATCGTGTCCGTCATTCGTGACGTACGTCGC
>JANQFA010000216.1 GCA_028278065.1 Myxococcota bacterium | reverse complement strand
GGCCCATCGGTCCGATGCGATGACCCCCGAGCAGATCGAGCGCATGATCCGCGACGGCGACATCAAGCCGAGGCCCATCGGTCCGATGCGATGAGCCCGGCCGGGCGCGTGCGCCGCGCCGGCCGACGCGATCTCGAGGCGGCCACGCGCCTCTGGCTGCGGCTCGGGGAGCACCACGCCGCCCTCGATCCGGCCTTCGCCCAGCGTGGCGACGAGGCGGCGTGGGAGGCGGCGCTCGAGATCGCCGGGCGGCTCCTCGCCGATCCCGACGCCGCCCTCTTCGTCTGGGAGGAGGAAGGGCTCCGGGGCCTCTGCGTGGTGCGCGTGGCCCGGGCACCCGTGGTGGCGGTCGAGCACGAGCGCGCGGAGATCAGCGATCTCTGGGTCGAGCCCGGCACACGTCGCCGGGGTGCCGGCCGTGCGCTCGTCGAGGCGGCGCTCGCCTGGATCCGCGAGCGGGGCGTGCCCCGCGTCACGGTCCGCGTCATCCGCCGCAACGAAGAGGGCCAGGCCTTCTGGCGGGCCCTGGGCTGGGCCGACTTCCTCGACGTCCTCGAGCGACGGCTGTAGCCTGTGCCGTCAACCGGAGTTCCATCGTGTCCGCCAAGCTCAATCCCCTCGCCGCAGCGCTGAACGAGCGCCTGGAAGCCGCCGCCCCCGAGGTGCTGGAGATGCTCTCCGCCTATGGGCGACGGCTCTACTTCCCCAAGGGCATCCTCTCCCAGGGAGCGGAGGCCAAGAAGCACGCGCACAAGGTGAACGCCACCGTCGGCATCGCCACCGAGGGTGGAGAGGCGATGTACCTGCCGTCGATGCGTCGCTACGTGGCCGAGCTCGAGCCGGGGGAGATCTTCAACTACGCGCCTCCCGCGGGCCGGCCGGGCCTGCGCGACGCCTGGCGCGAGAAGCTCCTCGAGGAGAACCCCTCGCTGCGGGACCGGTCCTTCGGACTGCCGATCACGACGGCGGCGATCACCCACGGCCTCTCCCTGGCGGGCGAGCTCTTCATCGACCCCGGTGACCGGATCCTGCTCCCCGACATGCTCTGGGGGAACTACCGGCTCGGGTTCGAGGTGCGGCTCGGTGCCGAGATCGTGACCTTCCCGTTCTTCGAGGGCTGGGGGATGGACCTGGACGGCTTCCGCGCCGGCCTGGCCGAGCACGCTGCGCCGGGCTCGAAGCTGATGGTGCTCCTCAACTTCCCGAACAACCCGTCGGGCTACATGCCCACCGAGGCCGAGGCCGATGCCATGGCCGAGGCACTGCTGGAGCGCGCCGAGGCCGGCGCGCGCCTCGTGGTGGTGTGCGACGACGCCTACTTCGGCCTCTTCTTCCACCTGGGGGGAGAGTCGATGACCGAGTCGCTCTTCGGGAGGCTGGTCGGACGGCATCCGAACCTGCTGGCGCTGAAGCTCGACGGGGCGACCAAGGAGCTCTTCGCCTGGGGTCTCCGCTGCGGCTTCCTCACCTTCGGCCCGGGTCGTCCCGACAGTGCCGACGAGGTGGCCGAGGTGCTCGATGCCAAGACCCGCGGCGCGATCCGCGCGGCCATCTCCAACAGCCCCATGCTCTCGCAGAGCATGGTCGAGAAGGCGCTCGCCTCGCCTTCGGTGGCCGAGGAGCGCAAGCAGAAGGCGGAGCTCCTGCGCGCTCGCGCGGCCCGGGTCTACGAGGTGGCCGGTGCGCCCCGCTACGCGGAGAGCTGGGAGGTCTACCCCTTCAACAGCGGCTACTTCATGTGCGTGAAGGTCACGGGCGCGGACGCCGAGGAGGTTCGCAAGAAGCTCCTCGCCGACGAGGGGATCGGCGTCATCTCCATCGGCAAGACGGACGTCCGCATCGCCTTCTCGTGCCTGGAGGAAGAGGGCGTCGAGCCCCTCTTCGACGCCCTCCACCGCGTGGTGCAGGCCCTGCGCCAGGAGTAGGCGCCTCCGGGGGCACCTAAGGAAGCGGCAGGAGGGCTGCGAAACCCCCTCAAGTCCCGGCGGTTTCCCTCCGATGCAGGGGCATGTTCCGGGACCGCTCGATCCTCATCACCGGGGGCACCGGCTCGTTCGGCCGGGTGCTCACCCGAAATCTGCTTCGGAATCAGGCGCCTCGGCGACTGGTGATCTTCTCGCGGGACGAGCTGAAGCAGTACGAGATGCGCGCCGAGTTCGGCGACGATCCCCGACTGCGTTTCTTCATCGGCGACGTCCGGGACCGGGAGCGTCTTGCGCGCGCCTTCAACGGCATCGACACGGTGGTCCACGCCGCCGCCCTGAAGCAGGTTCCCGCGGCAGAGTACAACCCGTTCGAGGCGATCAAGACCAACGTCTTCGGCGCCGAGAACGTGATCAACGCCGCCATCGACTGCGGGGTGGAGCGGGTCATCGCCCTCTCCACCGACAAGGCGGCCAACCCGATCAATCTCTACGGCGCCACCAAGCTGTGCAGCGACAAGCTGTTCGTGGCCGGCAACAGCTATGCGGGCGGCGATGGCACGCGCTTCGCCGTGGTTCGCTACGGCAACGTGGTCGGGAGCCGCGGCAGCGTGGTGCCGTTCTTCCGACAGCAGCGGGAGATCGGCGAGATCCCGATCACGGATCCGCGCATGACCCGCTTCTGGATCACGCTCGAACAGGGTGTCCTGTTCGTGCTCAAGAGCTTCGAGCGGATGCGAGGAGGGGAGATCTTCGTTCCCAAGATCCCCAGCATGCGCGTCCTGGACCTCGCGCAGGCGATCGCGCCGGACTGCGAGACCGTCGAGGTGGGCATCCGTCCGGGAGAGAAGCTCCACGAGACCCTGATCGGGGAAGACGACGCGCGCCGGACTCTCGAGTTCGAGGATCACTACGTGCTCGTCCCGGAGTTCCCGTGGTGGAACGACGAGGCACGCGGCGGCCGACCGCTCCCCGACGGCTTCTCCTACCGCAGCGACAACAACGAGTGGTGGCTCGGCGTCGAGGAGCTACGCCGCATGGCCGAGAAGCTGTGAGCGAGCGCGCCCCCTTCCTTCCGTACGGGCGCCAGGACGTCGACGAGGACGATGTACGAGCGGTCTGCGCAGTGCTGCGCAGCAAGCCCCTGACCCAGGGTGAGGCCGTCATCGCGTTCGAGCAGGCCCTGGCGACCCGGGTCGGCGCGCGTTTCGCGGTGGCGGTCTGCAACGGGACGGCCGCCCTGCACACGGCCTACCATGCGGCCGGGCTGAGGCCCGGCCGGACCTGCCTGACGACGCCCATCACGTTCGCCGCGACGGCCAACGCGGCCCTCCTGCTCGGCGCGGACGTGGAGTTCGCCGACGCGGACGCCGCCACGGCCCTGGTCGACCCGGAGGCCGTCCATCGGCGAGCGGGTCCCAAGACCCAGGTGGTCGCACCGGTCCACATGGCCGGCCAGCCGGCTGACCTTCCCGCGCTGCGAGCCATCGCCGACGATGTCGGCGCCGTGGTCGTGGAGGACGCCTGCCACGCGCTGGGGGCCGAGTACTTCGACGCCGCGACGGGCGAGTGGGTTCAGGTGGGCTCGTGCCGTCACAGCGCCATGACCGTCTTCTCCTTCCATCCCGTGAAGCACGTCGCGATGGGTGAAGGAGGCGCGATCACCACGAACGATCCGGATCTGAGGGACCGTCTCCTCCGCTTCCGCGAGCACGGCATCACGCGCGACCCCGCCGCGTTCGAGGAGCGGGATCCAGGTCCCTGGCACCGAGAGATGCACGAGCTGGGCATGAACTACCGGGTCAGCGACATCCACTGCGCCCTGGGGCTCTCGCAGCTCCGGCGCCTCGATGCCTTCGTGGACCGGCGACGGGCGATCGCGGCGCGCTACGACGCCGCCTTCGCGGACCATCCGGGAGTGAGTCCCCTGGTGCAGCGTCCGGGGGCGCACTCCTCGTGGCACCTCTACGTGGTCGGCGTAGACCCCGAGCGACGCCGTGCGGTGATCGAGGGGCTGCACGCCAGGGGAATCGGCGCGCAGGTGCACTACCTGCCGGTTCACCTCCATCCGTGGTACCGGAAGCACCGGGGATTCCAGCCGGGCGCCTTTCCCGGGGCGGAGCGCTACTACGAGAGCGCCGTCACCCTGCCGCTCTTCCCCGCCATGGCCGACGAGGACGTGGAGCGCGTGATCGTCGCGGTCGGAGAGTTGACGGCGTGATCGACCTCGCAGGGCCGGTGCGGTCCGGAGGTCGGGTGGCGGTGGTGATCCAGGCACGCATGGGGTCGACGCGCCTGCCCGGCAAGGTCCTGCTGCCTCTGCAGGGCAGGACTCTGCTGGCTCACGCGATCGAACGGGCGGGGCTCGCGAGCGGAGTGGACGAGGTCCGCGTGGCGACGAGCGATGCGCCGCGTGACGACGCGGTGGCGGAGGAGGCCGTCGCCCGCGGCGCGACGGTGACGCGGGGCTCGGAGCTCGATGTGCTCGCACGCTACGCGCAGGCCGCGCGCGAGGCCGACGCCGAGCGGGTGGTTCGCGTCACTTCCGACTGCCCGCTCCTCGCCCCCGAGCTGATCGAGCGGGCCGTGGCGCAGCTCGACGTGGGGGGCGCGGACTACGTCTCGAACACCCACAAGCGCTGCTTCCCTCGCGGACTCGACGTCGAGGTCGTGCGGCGCGAGGTCCTGGACCAGGCTGCCCGCGAGGCGCGCGATCCCGCCGAGCGCGAGCACGTGACGCCCTTCGTGTGGCGGCGGCCGGAGCGGTTCCGCCTGGAAGCGCTCGTCGCCGAGCCGGACGAGGAGGCTCCCGACTTCCGCCTCACGGTGGACGAGCCCGCCGACTACGCTGCCGTCTGCGCGGTGTCGCAGCTCCTGCCGCAGGGAGATCCCTCGGCCCGGACGCTGGCCCGGGTGCTTCGCGAGGCCCCGTGGCTGCGGGAGATCAACCGCCACGTGGCCCAGAAGCCTCTCTGAGCCCCCTCCCGGGCGTGCAGATCGGCCGCCCAAGGGACCGGCGGGGAAGCGGATTCCGCGATCAAGTCGAAGCGCCGTCCGTCCGATCAGGAGCGCCATGAGCGATCTCGCCACCCCTGCTCCCGTCGTGCGGATTCGCGCCGACGGAGGCGTCGGCATCGGCGCCGGCCACGTGGAGCGCTGTCTGAGTCTCGCGCGGGGCCTGCGCACGGCGGGTGCCGAGGCGGGATTCCTGTGCGCGCAGATCGACGCACCGCTGCGTCAACGGGTAGAGGGGGAGGGCTTCTCGGTGGAGGATCTGCCCGAGGCTCCCCGCGCCCGGCTCGCTGCGACGCTGGCCGCGCTGGAGGGCGCGACGATCGCGGTCGTGGACCACTACGGGATCGGCGAGGACGAGGAGGCTGCCTTCGCGAGGCAGGTCCCGTGTCTGGTCGCACTGGAGGACCTGCCGGGACGGCGCCACCACGCCCGGGTCGTCCTCGACCAGACCTTCGGACGTCGCGCCGAGGAGTACGCGGGCCTCGTGCCGCCCGGCACCCGTCTCCTGCTCGGTGCGGAGTACGCGCTGCTGCGCCCGGAGCTCCGCGAGCTGCGCGCGGCGGCCGAGGCGCGGCGCCGGAGCGCCCGGGCGAGGAATCTCCTGATCTCCTTCGGGGGCTCGAATCCCGACGGCGTCGTGGTCCGGCTCGTCGAGCTCCTGGTCGAGCACGACCTGCACAAGCGCTTCGAGATCCGCCTCGTGGAGGGGCTGGCCCTCGAGCGCGCCGACGCCTCCCGGCTGCGGGAGCTCCTCGGAGAGGAATCGTGTCTCTCCGGTCACGTGGACAACATGCCCGAGCTGCTTCTCCAGGCCGATCTCGCCATCGGCGCGGGGGGGGTCTCCACCTGGGAGCGCTGCACGCTCGGACTTCCCACGATCGCCGTGACGGTCGCGGACAACCAGGCCCAGATCGTGCGCAACGTGGTCGCGGCGGGAGCAGCGCTCGACGGGGGCGGCATCGCGCTCGAGGAGGACGCGATCCTGGGCGGGCTCGAGCGCCTGGCCTCGGACGCGGACTTCTACCGCGAGATGGCCGTGCGCGCCTTCGAGGTCTGCGACGGCGCCGGTGTCGAGCGGGCCTGCGCCGCGATCCTGGACGCGGGGAGCGCGCGATGAAGGTACAGATCCTCGTCGACAACCCGGGCTCCTGGATGGTCCCGCACGCCGCCGAGCTCTGCGCGCAGGTGACAGCGCTCGGCCACGATGCGCGACTCCTCCACGAGCCCGACGAGGTGGAGGCCGGCGACGTGCTGGTGCTGCTGTCCTGCGAGCGGCGCTTCCG
>JANQFA010000153.1 GCA_028278065.1 Myxococcota bacterium | reverse complement strand
TCGATGTCGGCGACGAGTCCTGAGGCCGCAGTCGCCGGGTTCGGCGACAACCAGGTGGAGCTCGCCATCTTCGCGGTGCGCGGGCAGGAGTACGCGGTGGACGTGACGCAGGTCCGCGAGATCGTGCGCGCCCAGGACGTCACCGCGCTCCCCAAGGCGCCGGCCCTCATCGAGGGAGTCATCGACCTGCGCGGTGCGGTGGTCCCCGTGGTGGATCTGGCTCGAGCGCTGGGCGAGGATCCGGTCGAGCCGGGCCCGTCCGCCCGCATCGTCCTGATCGAGGGCGACGGCCTGGTCTTCGGGCTGCGCGTGGGAAGCGCCACGGAGGTGCTCGCCGCCGACGCAGGGAGCCTCGAGGCGCCTCCCGCCCTGGCGACCCAGGCCGGCTACGACGCCGTGCGGGCGGTGGTGCGCCGGCCGGAGGCGCGGCCGGTGATGGTCCTCTCCGTGGAGCATCTCCTGGAGGCCGTGTTCCGATCCGGTCTCTCCGCTCAGGGAGACGAGGCGTGAGTGTCTCGAGGGGACAGGCCCTGTTCCGCGGCTACCAGATCCGATCCTTCGGGGTGTCGGGTCTCTCGGTGGGCGTCATCGCGCTCTACCTGCTGACCCTGCTGCGGCTGCCGCCCCAGCACGCCCAGGGCTTCGTGCTGTACGTGCTCCCGGCGGCGTTCGCGCTGCTCTGGCTGACGAGCGGGCGGGACATGAAGCGGATCTTCGCGCCCGTGACCAGCCGGATCGATGCGATGGAAGCGGGGAGCCTGAGCGACCAGGATGCCCTCGACGGCTTCCGGGCGGCCTCGAACCTCCCCCGCACGACCTTCGTGCGCGGACTCGGCTGGTGGCTCCTCGGCGCACTGGTCGTCGCAGGTTCGATGAAGGCGCTCTACGAGACCTTCACCTGGTTCTCCGCCTTCATCATGCTGGTCGCCGGCTTCACCGGCGGCCTGGTCTCCATGACCGTCAACTACTTCCGGGTGAAGGGCGATCTCGAGGAGTCGCGAGAGGCGCTCGCCGAGGTGGTGGGCGATCCCGACCTGCGCGATCGCGTCGTGGCCCGGGTGCCCCTGGCCCAGAAGCTCCTGGTCTCGGTGGCCGGCGTCATGGTCGTGAGCCTCCTGTTCGCCGCGCTCCTGGCCCAGGTCCGAGCCTTCCAGGCAGTCGAGAGCCTCAGCAACCAGATCAACGAGCGCATCGTGGAAGAAGCGGCGGAGACCCTGCTCGTCGCGGGCTTCGAGGCCGCGGCCCGGCAGGACGCCGTGCTGACCACGAACCTCCTCCTGCTCGACCCCGACGCGGGGGAGGTGATCGCGGGTCCGCGTGGCCTGCTGCTGCCTGGCGAGCTGCTGGCGATCCGGGACACCGGGGTCGAGCGGGGCACGAGCGACGTGTTCGACTCTCCCAACACCTTCGCCTGGCGGAGCACGACCGACGGCGTGCTGGTCGCGGTGGCCGACTCCGCGCACCTCGCCGCAGCGGCCGCGGGGATCTGGCTCGAGCTCGGGGTGTTCGCGGTGGTCGCGGTGGCTTTCGCTTTCGCGATCGCCCGCTTCGTGGCGCGCGACGTGGCCAGCGTGACCACGCCGCTGGCGGCCGAGGTGGAGCGCATCGCGGGGGGCGACCTGACGCCGGGCCGTAGGCTCGAGTCCGAGGACGAGCTGGGCGACCTGGCGCGCGGCATCGAGCGCATGCGTGCCTCGCTGCGCACGGCGGTGGCGGGGGTGGTGACGGCCACCTCGGGTGTCGAGGAGACCGTGTCCTCGCTCTCCTCGGTGAGTGGAGCGCTGACGAACGCGACCACCGACCAGGCGGGTGGCCTCCAGCGTGTGACCGAGGCGATGGGACACATCCAGGCCGAGGTCAGCGGCATCGCGGACTCCGCCCACGCGCTCTCCGTCTCGGTGGAGGAGTCCTCCAGCTCGGTGCTCGAGCTGGGCGTGACGGGCGAGCAGCTCAACCAGAACGCCAACGCGATGAACGAGCGGGTGGCCGAGGTCACGACTTCGATCGACCAGATGATGCAGAGCAGCCGCCAGGTGCTGACCGCGATCGAGGATCTGGGCGGCGCATCGGCCGAGACGTCCTCCAGCATGGAGGAGATGGCCGCTTCCATGCGCGAGGTGGACACGAACGCCGCCGAGACCGCGCGGCTCTCGGAAGACGTGGTCGGCATCGCCGACCGGGGCCGCCAGAAGGTGGACCAGACGATCCAGGGAATGCAGGCGATCCAGGACGCCACCGACACCGCGGAGCGCGTGATCCACGGGCTGGGCGCGCGCGCCGAGGAGATCGGCAAGATCCTGAACGTCATCGACGACGTGGCGGACGAGACCAACCTGCTGGCCCTGAACGCCGCCATCATCGCCGCCCAGGCGGGCGAGCACGGCCGCGCCTTCTCGGTGGTGGCCGACGAGATCAAGGACCTGGCCGAGAAGGTGATGGCCAGCACCAAGGAGATCGGCGGCCTCATTCGAGGCGTCCAGGACGAGGCATCCAATGCGGTGGGTGCGATCGAGAGCGGTGCGCGCAGCGTCGAGAGTGGTGTGAGTCTCTCCGCGGAGGCCGGCGTCGCGCTCGAGGAGATCACCGGCGCGGCGCGCGAGAGCGGCGAGCGCATCACCGAGATCGTGGCGGGCGTCCGCGAGCAGTCGCGGGCTGCCGCGCACGTGGTCTCCCTGATGGACCAGGTACGCGACGGTGCCGAGCAGATCCGTCGCGCGGGCGGGGAGCAGGCCCACGGGAACGAAGTCGTGCTCCGGAACGCGTCGGCGATGAGCGAGGTGGCGCAGCAGGTGGGCGGGGCCACCGAGGAGCAGGCGCAGGGCGCCTACCGGATGCGCGAGGCCATCGAGAACGTCCGTTCCGCGGTGGAGCAGATCAACGCCTCGCTGCAGCAGCAGTCGAACGCGTGTGAGCAGATCGCGTCGCTCCTCGAGGGGGTGGCGGGACGTACGGTCAACAACGAGGAGTCGGCCGGGCACATGCGAGAAGCCACCGCGGGACTCCTTGAACACGCCGAAGGGCTGCGCGAGAGCGTGCGGCGCTTCCAGATCTGAGATGGGGAGCATTTCATGATTGCGGCATGCCCGAACTGCAAGACCAAGTTCCGCATCGCCCGGGAGCGCCTGGGCACGGAGGGTGTCCGCCTGCGCTGCACCCAGTGCGCGAGCGTATTTCGTGTGAAGGCGCCCGAGACGGTGGTGTCACCGCCCACCCGGGAGGCGCCGATCCCGGCGGCCCCCGTGCAGTCGCCCGCCGGGGTGCAACCGACGCCCGTCCCGACGCCCGTGCAGACGCCTGGCGGCGTGCAGGCGCCGACACCCGTGCAGTCGCCCGCCGGCGTGCAGGCGCCGACACCCGTGCAGTCGCCCGCCGGCGTGCAGCCGACACCCGTGCCGACGCCTGGCGGCGTACAGCCGACACCCGTGCAGACGCCTGGCGGCGTACAGCCGACGCCCGTGACCGGTCAGGCTCCGGCCGCCGCCCAGGCGCCGGCGGAGGAGCCCGCCCCGGAGTCGTCGTTCGACGCCGAGCGCCTCGTGGTGGTGGCCCACTCCGATGCCGCGCTCGCCAAGCGCAGCGTCGAGATGATCGATGCCTGGGGGCTCCAGGCCCTCGCCGTCCACGACGGGGTCGAGGCGATCCTCGCAGTCCAGCGACACCTGCCGCGCGCGGTCGTGCTCGATGCAGCACTGCCCAAGATGTACGGGTTCCAGGTCT
This sequence comes from Myxococcota bacterium, assembly GCA_028278065.1. GTDB lineage: Bacteria > Myxococcota_A > UBA9160 > UBA9160 > JAFDET01 > JAFDET01. The sequence goes on along the minus strand of JANQFA010000153.1, from coordinate 23,221 downwards.
GCGAGCTGATGAAGCGCAACGAGAGCCTGCGCACGATCCAGGTGGTGCTGGTCGGAGCGATCCACGACGACGCGCGCTATCGGAGAACGCCGGGTCAGCTGTACGGCGCCGACGTCTATCTGGAGACGCCGGACCTTCCGGAAGGTCTGCAAGCACCGCTGTGCGCCGCCGGCCTGCCCGTGGCGGGCCCCAGCCCGGACGCGGCGATCGCGCAGCCCCCGACCCACCGTGGCATCGGCGGGATCGACACCGAGGCCGCACTGGAGGCCGCCGAGCCGGCCGAGGAGCAGACGTTGGTCCCGGAGCCGACGTTGGTGTCGGAGCCGACGTTGGTCCCGGAGCCGACGTTGGTGTCGGAGCCGACTCCTCTGCCGATCCCCGCTCCGACCGACGAGGTCGCTCCGGCGCCTCTCGCCGAGCCGCCCGAGGCGGCTCCGGTCGACCCGGCCGTGGCCGAGGCCGAGCGGCTGGCACGCATCATCGTCTCGGACGTGGTGCTCTACAACGAGGAGAAGTTCGCAGCGGCCGTCGCCGACGGGAGCGTGATCGAAGTCATGGAGCCCGACCTCCAGGAGGGTCGCTCGCTCTTCCAGGCGCGCATCGACCCGGACGTGGCGGGCCAGCGCGATTTCCTGCGCGACGAGCTCCTGCGCGTCGCGAAGCAGCGGGGCATGAGCTGAGGCGAAGATGATGGAGGAGAGGGAGCTCCGCAGCATCGACATCGATCTCGCCAACGACGACGAGGAGATTCGTCGCCTGGCGGTCGAACGACTGGCACCGTTGAGCGCGCCGGAGGCCATGCCGCGCCTGCTCGAGTGCCTGGGTGATTCCGGCTGGCGCGTGCGCAAGGCCGCCGTGGAGCGTCTGGCCGACGCACCCGGCGAGTGGGGGGTGGACGAGACCCTGGTCTCGGCCCTCTCCGATGGGGAGAACCCCGGACGTCGCAACTCCGCGGTGGAGGCCCTCGTGCGTCGCGGTGAGTCGGCCGTGGAGCCGCTCCTGGTGGCGACCCGGGACGAGGACGTCGACGTGCGCAAGCAGGCCGTGGACACCCTGGCCGGAATCGGCGCCCCGCGGAGCCTCGACCGCCTGCTCGAGATGCTCGACGACGTCGATGCCAACGTCGCCGCCGCCGCCGCCGACGCCCTGGGCGCGATCGGGGACGAGGACGTGGCGCCGGACCTGGTGCGTGTGGCGACGCGCGACGGTGACGATCCGCTGCTGGCGTTCTCCGCGCTGCAGGCGCTGGGACGTCTCGAGGCGGCGGTCGCCGCCGACGAGCTGGCGCCCCTCCTGGACTCGCCGCTGCTGCGCCCCGCGGCGTACACCGTGATGGGGAACGCGGAGCACGGGGACGAGGCTGCCGTGGAGGCGCTTCTCAAGGGCGCTCTGGCCAGCTCGCGCTCGTGTCGCGAGGCGGCGATCTCGGCTCTCCTGCGCATGCTGGCCGGCCGCGACGGCCCGGGCCTGGAGGCGCTGACCGCTCGCGTGCGGGAGACCTTCGCGCACGCGCCGGTCGATGATCTCCTCGAGCGGGTCGGGACCGCCGACCTCTCGACGCGGCTCGCGCTGGTCCAGTTCCTCGGCGTCCTGCGCCGGGAGGAAGCCGCGGTCCCCGTGCTGCTCGCCGGCGCCGACGAGGCCATCTCGGAGGTGGCCCTGGCTGCGCTGGTCGAGCTGGGGGAGCGCGCGGAGCGCGCCTTCGACGCAGCCTGGCTCGAGCTCGACTCCGAGGCGCGTCGCCTCGCCTGCATCGCCCTGGCCCGCACGTGCGGCCCGGTAGGCGAGGCGCGGCTGCTCGGCTCTCTCGACGAGCCGGACGGGGCGCTGCGTGCGGCCGCGGCGGAGTCGCTGGGGGCGAGACGCTGCGGAGCTGCGCTGCCTGCACTGGTCCACCGACTCGAGGCGGTAGCGGTGCAGGAGGATGATCCCGACGGCGAGGACGAGCGTGATGCGCTCACCGCGGCCCTGGTGCAACTCACGGATGCGGACGGCCCGGAGCGGGGCGTGCTGCACGACCGTGCGGTGGAGATGCTGGGACAGCGCCTCGACGGCGCCCCGGAGCCGGTGCGCCTGGCCCTCGCCACGGTGCTGGGGCGCATCGGTCGCTCGGACGACGAGCATCTCGTCGCCTGGCTGCTCAAGGACCCCAGCGCCGGAGTGCGCCGCGCTGCCGTGCAGGCGCTCGCCCGCCTCGGACACGGCGAGGACAGCGAGCCGTTGCGCCTGGCGCTGGCCGACGAGGCCCCGGAGGTGCGCATGGCCGCGGCCCATGCCCTGGCGGTCTCCCACAGCCCCAGCGCGCTGGACGATCTCGAGCATCTGGCAGACGACGAGGATCCTCGGGTGCGGGCCGCGGCCATGCGTGCGATCGGCCTGCGGGCGCTGGGCGGAGCCGAATCCGAGGCGGAACGCGCCAGCGAGCTGCTGTCGCGGGCCGTGACCGATGACGGCGTGGTGGTCCTGGCCGCCATCGAGGCGCTCGTGCGGGTCGGCGGAGAGGGCGCGGCGCGCGCCGCCCGCAGCATCCTGGCACGCGAGGATCCGGAGCTGGTACAGGCCGGCGTCGCGTGCATCGCCCAGCACGGCGAACGCGATGCCGTGGAGGAGCTGGTTCCGCTGGTGGGCCATCCGCACTGGGCCGTGCGCGCAGAGGTGATCGGCATGCTCGCCGACCGCAACGTGATCGCCGCGGTGCCGGCGATCCTGCGGCGGCTCGAGACGGAACGGGACGACTTCGTGCGTGACGCGATCCTGCGCGCGCTGGGGAGGCTCGAAGACCAGGGGCGATGAGGGGACCCGGCGGCCACGACGAGCTCCAGATGACCGACGCGGAGTTCCGCATGATCTGCGACCTGCTTCGCAGCCATTGCGGTCTCCACTTCGGCGCGGAGTCCCGCTACGTCCTGGAGAAGCGCCTGGCCCGGCGCATCCAGGAGCTCGAGCTCTCGAGCTTCGCCGCCTACCACTACCAGCTCCGCAGCGACGACCAGGAGCTGGCCCGCGCCGTGGACGAGCTGGTCACGAACGAGACCTACTTCTTTCGCGAGCGCAACCAGCTCCGCGCGCTCTTCGAGGAGATCCTCCCCGAGCTGCGCCAGCGCTGCCCTGGGGACCATCCCCTGGCCATCTGGTCGGCGGGATGCTCGAGCGGCGAGGAGCCGTATACGCTGGTGATGCTCGCGCTCGAGGCCGGCCTGCGTCCGGGGCGCGACCTGCGCGTCTACGCCTCCGACATCTCCCGCCCCATGCTGCAGAAGGCCCGCCGCGGTCTCTACCGTGAGGCCTCCTTCCGCCAGACCGACGACCACCTGCGCGACAAGTACTTCCGCGAGAAGGACGGGATGTGGCGCATCGCCGACGAGGTGAAGCAGCACGTCGACTTCATCCACCTGAACCTGACCGACAAGTCGAAGATCGCACTGCTCGGCAACATGGACGTGACCCTGTGCCGCAACGTGATCATCTACTTCAACGCCGAGACCAAGCAGCAGGTGATCCAGACCTTCGAGGACAAGCTGCGACCCGGAGGATTCCTGCTCCTCGGCCACTCCGAGTCGCTGATCAACGTCTCCAGCGCCTTCGAGCTCCGGCACCTGACCCACGACCTCGTGTATCGGAAGCCGGCGCCGGGCGACTCGCCCTACGACCCCTGGCACGCGGCCGCCGCCGCGGCGGTGGCCCGCGTGGACCGGGAGGGCCGCTCGTGACGCGCAGGGAGCCGATCCGCGTCCTGGTGATCGACGACTCGGCGTTCAGCCGCCGCACGATCACCCGCATGCTCGAATCGAGCCCGCTGGTCGAGGTGGTCGACGTGGCCCGTGACGGCGAGGAGGCGCTGCGCAAGACCTTCGCCCTCGAGCCGGACCTGATCACCCTGGACCTCGAGATGCCCAGGATGGACGGGTTCACCTACCTGCGGCTGGTGATGAGCAAGCGGCCCACCCCGATCATGGTGATCAGCGGCCGCAGCGATGACCAGGACGTGTTCAAGGCGCTGGACCTGGGCGCCGTGGACTTCATCGCGAAGCCCTCGCCGCGCGCCACGCCGGAGCTCGAGACCATCCAGCAGGAGCTGATCCGCAAGGTCCACGCGATCCGCGATCTGCGCATCGACAAGGTCACCGAGCGCATCGACGCCATGCCGGCGGTGTCCTCGGGCTCGCGCAGCGAGACGGCGGCGTCGGAGGTCGTCGTGATCGGGTCGTCGACGGGCGGACCGGCTGCGCTCATGCAGGTCTTCGGTGCGTTCGTGGAGGCGCCCCGGACGGCCTTCCTCGTCTCGCAGCACATGCCGGCGGGCTTCACCCAGGGCTTCGCCGACCGTCTCGACCGGCTGACGCCGATGCGCGCGCGCGAGGCCCGGGACGGGGACGTGCCCGAGCCGGGCCTGGTGCTGATGGCACCCGGAGGCTGTCATCTCACCCTGGAGTCGGGCCACGGGCGGGTCACGACCCGGCTCGAATCCGGCGTTCGCGAGGACAAGTACGTGCCGTCGGTGGACAGGCTCTTCGAGTCGGCGGCCAAGTGCTACGGCACCGACCTGCTGGCGGTCGTGCTGACCGGGATGGGCGACGACGGACGCCGTGGCGTACGGGCGGTATCGGCCGCGGGCGGCCGTGTGATCGCCGAGAGCGAGAAGACGGCGGTGATCTTCGGGATGCCGCTTCAGGCGATTCGAACGGGCGTGGTCGACGCGGTGCTTCCGCTGGCGGAGATCGGGCCCACGATCCAGTCGGGGCTTCCCCGCGCAAGAGCGCGGGCGGAAGCCGAGAGGGATGGCGATGAGTAAAGACGGCGGTGGTGTGTTCGGGCGCGGCGAGGAGTTCCTCAAGCTCTTCAGCAGGGGCGCGCAGTTCACCAAGGAGCTCATGCACGAGAACGAGAAGCTCCGGCGGCAGCTGGTGCACGTGCGCATGACCCAGGACTCGGCGGCCCAGAATCCGGACGATTGGGAGAAGCTCCGCTGCGAGCTCATGGGCAGGATCGAGAGCCTCGAGGTGGAGCGCGACTCGGCCCTCGAGCGGCTGCGTGAGGTGGAGTGCGAGAACCACGACTTCGCTACGCGCTACGTCGAGATCGAGGAGGAGAACAACGCGCTCGCCAACCTCTACGTCGCGAGCTTCCAGCTCCACTCGACCTTGGATCTCTCCGAGGTGCTGAAGATCATCCTCGAGATCGTCATCAACCTGATCGGCGCGGAGACGTTCGCCGTCTACGTGGTGGACGAGAAGACCAGCCGGCTCGAGGCGGTCGCATCGGAAGGCGAGCCCCTCTCGCACTTCCCGGCGGTCCCGACGGGATCGGGGATCATCGGCTCCTGCGTGACCACGGGCGATACTTGGTGCGGGGATGCGAGCGGCTCCGACGACATGGAACGGCCCATTGCCTGCATTCCGCTGCGCGTCGAGGACCAGTCCCTCGGCGCGATCGCCATCTATCGGCTGCTCCAGCAGAAGGAGCGGTTCACGCCGCTGGACCACGAGCTCTTCACGCTGCTCGCGGGCCATGCGGCCACGGCGATCTTCTCGAGCCGCCTCTTCGCCAACTCGGAGCGCAAGCTGAACACCATCCAGGGATTCATCGACCTCCTCACCAAGTGAGGCAGGCCAGGCAGGGAACCGGGGAGTAAGCCATGGACAAGCACAGGATCCTGATCGTCGAAGACAGCCCGACGATGCGTCAGCTCCTGGCGTTCGCTCTCAAGCGTCTGAAGGACGTGGACATCGTCGAGGCCCAGGACGGCATGGACGGCCTCCGCAAGGTGACGAGCGACCACTTCGACCTCGCGCTGATCGACATCAACATGCCGGTCATGGATGGACTGAAGCTGGTCAGCCTGATCCGCGGCGAAGACAGCATCAAGGACATGCCGATCGTGGTGGTGACGACCGAAGGTGCCAAGGAGGACCGCGAGCGCGCCCTGGCCCTGGGCGCGAACGAGTATCTGACCAAGCCGATCCAGGCCAACAAGGTGCTCTCGGTGGCTCGCTCCCTGCTGAAGATCGGCTGACCCCGGTGAACCCGGAAGCCGCGCGACTCCCCGCAGTCGGGCCGGGTGGGGTCTTCCGCCGTCGGCTCATCGCGAAGCTGTCGGTGCTGTCGCTGCCTCCGATCGCGCTGATGACGCTCTACGTCCTCGCGCTGGTGCGACTGCCCCCGGACCACCTGCGCGTCTTCGTGACGGTGACGGCCACCATCGCGACGCTGCTCTTCCCGTTCTTCCTCTGGATGTACCATCGGCTCTACGCCGGGATCGTGGCGGCCCTCGACGGCCTCGCGGAGGGGCGCGTCACCCGCGAGGAGGTGGTCGTCGCCTTCCGCACGCTGACCGCGCTACCCGCGATCCTCTTCCGCCGCAGCCTTGCGATCTGGTCCGGCGCGGGCCTCGCATGTGTCGTCGTGACCGCCCTGCTGACGGAGGGCATGGGGGGGCGCACGCTCTTCTCCCTCTTCGCCGGCGTGCTGTCCGGCGGGTTCGTGATCTCCATCTTCCTGTCCCTCGCGGCCAAGCGCATCGTGGAGCCCGAGCGCCTCCAGCTGGCCGCGGTCCTCGGAGACCCGGAGCTCCGCGAGACCAGCGTCGAGACCATGCCGCTCGCCCAGAAGATGCAGGTCTCGCTGGTCGGCGTGACCCTGGTGACCCTGGTCTTCGCCATCCTCCTTGCGCAGGTGCGCGCATCCGCCGAGGTGGAGGGCTTCGTCTCCGAGCTGCAGGCGGTGCTGCTGGCCCGCGCGGGCGACTCGCTCGGTGCAACCGATCTCGCTGCCCTGCGCGACGAGGCCCGGGCGCTGGGAGCGGCGAGCGAGCTGGTCCTCGTGTCGCCGGGAGGCGAAGTGGTGTGGGGACCGTCCGATCTCCTCGCGGGGGTGGAGGCGCGGGCCGCAGCGGGCGCGTCCACCGGCAACGGCACCGGATTCGACTCCCCGAACGCCTTCTCGTGGAGGCGGCTCCGCGGCGGACACACGTTGGTGGCGGTGCTCCCCGAGGAGGCGCTCCACGCCCATGCCGGCAGCTCCCGGATCGTCTTTGCGCTGGTGCTGGTCGGCTCCGCGGCGTTGGCCTGGCTGGCTGCGTGGCTTCTGGCCGACGACGTCACCCGTGCCAGCGCCGCGCTGCGGCGCCAGGCGCACGGCATCGCCGAGGGCGATCTCTCGGCGGTCGAGGTGTTCGACAGCGAGGACGAGCTGGGGGCTCTGGGGCGGGCCTTCGACCGCATGCGCGCCGGCCTGCGCACGCTCGCCGCCGGGGTCGCCGATACCGCCGGCCGCGTCGAGGAGGCCACTGCCGGCCTGGGGGCCGCCGCCGACCAGGTGGGCGACGCCAGCGCCGAACAGGCGAGCGCCCTGGAGGGAGCCGGGGCGTCGGTGGCGCAGATCCAGGAGGGCGCGCGCGGCATCGCCGAGGCGGCCGACGCCCTGGGCCGCGCCATCGAGGAATCGACGAGCTCGGCCCAGGAGCTCGGCGCCGTCGGGGGGGAGCTGTCCGACACGGCCGGCTCCCTGGCCGGCAAGGTCGACACGGTGTCCAGCGCCGTCGAGGAGATGGCGGCCAGCGTGCGCGAGGTGGCCGGCAGCACGGACGCGCTGGCGGACGCGGCCGCCGAGACATCGAGCAGCATGGAGGAGATGGCGGCCACCGTGCGCGAGGCGGAGACCCACGCCGAGGAGACCTCGCGGCTGTCACGCAGCGTGGTCGGTGCGGCGGAGCTCGGACGCGAGCGCGTGGCCCAGACGATCTCGGGAATGGAGACGATCCAGGAGGAGACCGAGACCGCCCGCGCGGTGATCGGATCGCTGGGTCAACGCGCAACCGAGATCGGCTCCATTCTCGAGGTGATCACCGAGGTAGCGGACGAGACGAGCCTGCTGGCCCTGAACGCGGCCATCATCTCGGCCCAGGCGGGGGAGCATGGCCGCGCCTTCGCCGTGGTGGCCGGCCAGATCAGGGATCTGGCCGATCGCGTGCTCCAGAGCACGCGCGAGATCGAGGAGCGCGTCCGCGCCGTTCAGGCCGAGACGCGCAACGCCGTGGGCGCCATCGAGCGGGGCGCGCAGAGCGTGGAGCGCGGCGTGGAGCTCTCCGCCGAGGCGGGCATGTCGCTCGAGGAGATCACCGGAGCCGCACGCGAGAGCGGCGGGCGCATCGACGAGATCGTCGCGGCCGTCCGAGAGCAGAGCAAGTCCGCAGCGCACGTGGTGGGGCTCATGGAGCGTCTCCAGGAGGGACTCGAGCGGATCCGGCGCGCGAGCCGCGAGCAGGACCGGGGCAACGAGCTCATCCTCAACGAGGTGGTAGACATGCGGCATGCCGCCGATCGGGTGAGCGCCACCACCCGCGAGCAGCAGTCCGGGGCGGGTCGCATCCGCGACGCCTTCGAGCGCGTCGGCTCCGCGGTCGGCGAGATCCGTCAGGCGATCGGGCGGCAGATCGAGGCCTGCGATCGCGCGGTGGCTCTCCACCGCGGCATGCGTGAGGGCACGCGCAGCAACGAGGGAGCCGCCACCCGGGTGGCCGAGGCGAGCAGCGACCTGCGCCGACGTGCCGTCGAGCTGCGCGAGGACGTGAGGCGCTTCCGCCTGGAGGATCGGGACGACGACCTCGAGGAGCAGGGCAGCCCGGGCGTCGCGAGCTCCCTCACGCCCTAGCCCCCCCGGGCTCCGCCCCCTATCCTGCGCTGCGTGGGGCGCCGCCTTCTGCCGATCCTGGTCTGTCTCGCACTGGTGGGGTGCGGCTATCGGCTCGTGGACTACCCGGAGCGCGATCAGCGGCTGGCGATCGCGTTGGAGAACTTCAGCAACGAATCCTACGAGCCCGGCTACGAGCTGGTGGTCGCCGACGCCCTGCGTCGCGAGGTGGCCCGGCGCGGCGCCCTCAGCCTGGTCAACAATCCGGATCGCGCCAACGTGGTGCTGCGCGGCCACATCGCACCCATCGACACGGCGCGGCGGAGCTTCTCGTCGGTCGTGCTCACCCTCGAGTACGAGGTCGGCGTGAGCCTCGAGGTGGAGTTCTTCCGTCCCGGCACCGAGCTCGGCCTGGACCGCCGCCTGCTGCGCGAGAACGAGCTCTACAACGCCAGCCCCGACATCGAGGCGACGCGCAAGAACCGCGAGGAGGCGCTGCGCCGCGTGGCCACTGCGCTGGCCACGCGCATCCACGATGTCATCTGGGAGGTGGCTCCGCCGTGAGCCGCGACGTCAGCTCGGAGCGGTCTCGGCGATGAGCCCGGACGAGCTCGCCAGGGAGCTCGACGGAGCCACCGTGCGGCCGGCCTACCTGCTGGCCGGCGACGAGCCGCTCCTGCGCGACGACGCGTTGCGCGCGATTCGCGAGTCGCTGCTCGACCCCGCTGCGTCCGACTTCAACCTGGACCTGCTGGAGGGCGAAGGGACCGGACCGGGCCCGCTTCTCGATGCCGTGCGCACGCTGCCCGTCATGGCGGAGCGTCGGCTGGTCGTGCTGCGCGAGCCGGTGCACCGGCGCGCGGGCTCCAAGGCCCTGCTCGAGGCGCTCGTCGACGCGGTGGCCGAGGTGTCGGCACGCGACGACGTGGTGCTGGTGGTGACGACGTCCAAGGCCGACCGGCGCCAGAAGTGGGTGAAGGCGTTCGGCGAGGCGGCCGTCGAGTGCGATGCGCCACGCCGCGACCGGGAGCTGCAGGCGTTCGTGCGTGCGGAGGCGGTGCGCCAGGGCGTCGACCTGGACGGTGCCGCGGCGCAGCTCCTCGTCGAACGGGTGGGCCCCAACCTGCTCCTGCTGCGTCAGGAGATCTCGAAGGCGGCCCTGCTGGCGGAGCCCGGCGAGACCCTGGGCCGCGCCCAGCTGGCCGCCTCGACGTCCGACGTGGCCGAGGAGCCCATCTGGGATCTCACCGATGCGATCGGGGAGGGCAGGGCGGGTGACGCCCTCAAGGTGCTGCGCCGGCTCCTCGATCAGGGTGCGGCCCCACCGATGGTGCTGGGCTCGCTGGCGTCGCACATGCGGAAGCTGGCGCGCATGCGGCACGGGGGCCGGGTGCCGGGTCCGCCCTTCGTCGTGCGCAAGCTCGAGCAGCAGGCCGGGCGCTATCGCGGCGGCCGCCTCCTCGGCTGCCTCGCAGCGATCGCGGAGGTGGACGAGATCCTGAAGGGGCGCGGTGCGCTCCCGGCGGAGCTCGCGCTCGAGCGCCTGGTGATGGGACTCGCGGCCTAGGAGCCCGCCGACAGTCGCTTCGCGAGGCGCGAGACCTTCCGGCTCACCTGCGCCCTCGGGAAGACGCCCTTGGTCGCGGCCTTGCGCAGCTCGCGCTCCGCCACCCGGAAGCGTGCCTGGGCGGCATCGGTGTCTCCGGACTCGATGGCCGTCAGGTAGGTCTTCACGGCCGTGCGCACGCGGCTCTTCACATTGCGGTTGCGAGCCTGGCGCTTCGGCGTCTGGCGCGCGCGCTTGGCAGCGGACTTGTGGTTGGCCAACGAGACCTCCGAGATCCCCGCTCGGGGAGGCGGAACCCTAGTCGAGGGATGGGCGGCTGTCTAGCAGGCCACGGTTCAGTCGCACCCCCGAGAGGCCGATACGTCGGCGGGGCCTCGCAGGCTCCGGGAGGGGATCGGTCTGAACGCGGCTCGCCCGCTCGTGTGGTGGACGATTCTGGGCCTCTGGGCTCTGCTGGCACCCGTGCGCCCGGCGTTCGCGGCTCCTGCCCCTTCCCCCTCGGAAGGGCCGGTCGAGGTGCCCCGCTTCGTCCAGGCCTGGTCCGAGAGCGGGGTCTCCCTCGCCGAGCGCGTGGAGAACACCCGTACGGCCGCCCTCGAGCTCGGTCTGCGCAACGTGGAGCCCGCCGCGCTCACCCTTCTGGCGAGGTCGGGAGACGGCTTCCCCGAGGGGATCAGCCAGCGCGAGCTGGCCGAGATGGCCGTCTCGCTGGCTCCCGACCTGCCGGCCGCCCACATGGCGCTCGCCCGCGCCCTCTGGGCCGACTTCGCGCTGATCGCCGGCACGCGCGCGGCTCTGGACGCCGCACTCGCCTTCGAGCGCAACCTCGACGCCTCGCTCTGGCTCTGGGCCACCGGCTTCTACGCGCTGGCCATGGCCCTGTCGCTGGGCGCCGTGCTCTTCCTGGTGCTCGCGATGCTGACCGCCGCGCGCAGCGCCGCCCACGACCTGGGGGACGCCCTCTCCACCCACACGCCGGCTCTGGCGCGCGTCGCCCTGCTGGGCTCGCTCCTGCTCGTGCCGGCCGCCCTGGGTGAAGGCGTCCTCGGGCTCTGCCTGGGCTGTCTCTTCGTGGTGGGCGCCTACGGTACGCGCCGGGTCCGGCTGGTCGCTGCGCTGGCCGTCGGCGTCCTGGCCGTCTCCCTGCACCTCCTGATGGACCAGTCCAGCCGCGCCCTGGTCGCGTTCGGCTCCGACCCGGTGGCGGTGTCGGCGTATGCCGCCGAGAACGGCTTTGCCACACCGGTGCACCTGGCGCGCCTCGAGCGCGCCGCGGAGACCGACGCCCTCGCCGCGCGCGCCCTGGCGCTCGGAGTGAAGCGGACCGGTGACCTCGAGGCGGCGGACGCGCGCTACGCGGAGCTCCTCGCCGTACTGCCGGACGATCCAGCGCTCCTCAACAACGCGGCCAACGTACGCCTCGCCCTGGGCGACACAGGCCGCGCCGTGGAGCTCTACCAGCGGGCGCTGCGCCACGCGCCGGTGGCGGTGGTCTGGTTCAATCTGTCGCAGGCCTGGGGCGTCGCGCTGAACGTGGTGGAGCTCGATGCGGCCCTCGAGAAGGCACAGCGTCTCGACCCGCGCCTGGTCGAGGACCTCTCGCGCATCCAGGAGCGGGCCATCCACTTCGTGGCCGACCTCACCGTCGACAGCGCCTCCCTGCGAGCGCGTCTCCTGGCCTCCAGTCAGGGGGGAGCGGCCGCGGCGGACCTGCGCCGGCCCCTGGCGCCCGGGCTCCTCGGCGCGAGCCTGCCGCTCTCGGCCGGCGGGTTGCTCGCTGCGCTCGCCCTGGGAAGCGCCCTGGCGGGTCGCTTCCGCCCGTCCCTCGCCTGCGCCCGCTGCCGGGCGCACGTCTGCCCGCGCTGCGACGGGGACGGGGCACGGAGCGGTCTCTGCGAGGCGTGCAGCCGCCTCACCGTGCGCACCGAAGGGACCGACGGCAGCCTGCGCGCCGCGCACGCCCGCAAGCTCGAGCGCCGCGAGTCGCGCCGCCGCGTCGTGGAGCGCCTGCTCGCGGTGGTCGTGCCCGGTGCCGGTGGGCTGGTCCTCGGTCGCCCGCTCCAGTCCCTGGTCGCCTGCCTCGCCGCGGCGGGGGCGGTGACCTTCTTCGTCGTGCGTGGGGGCATCGCCGCCGATCCGCTCGCCGCCGGAGCCGCGGGACCGGTGCTGCTCTCCCTGGCGGCGGGTCTCTCTCTCGTCGTCTACGCGCTGCTGGTCGCCCTGGGCTGGCGGGCCCTGGAGTCGCGTTGATGTCGGCGCTGCGCGGAAACCTGCGCGACTTCGGCATCGCCGAGGTCTTCCAGCTGATCGGTCAGCAGCGCAAGACCGGCGTCCTCGAGATCGACCGCGAGGGGCGCCGCGTGCGCCTCGTGTTCGACAGCGGAGCCGTGGTGATGGCCGAGCCGATCACGGGCGGGCGCGACGGTGCGCTCTCCGACATGCTCCTGCGTTGCGGTCTCCTGACGCGCGACACCCTCCTCGACCTGCAGCGGCAGGTGGAGAGCTCGCTGCGTCGGCTGGGCGCCGTGGTGGTCGAGAACGGCGTGCTGGGCGCCGGTCAGCTCGAGCAGATCGAGGACCTGCTCACCCAGGAGACGCTCTTCGAGGTGCTGCGCTGGGAGGACGGCTCGTTCGCCTTCTCGGCGGAAGAAGTGGAGCACGACCGCTCGGGCCGCATGCTCGCGGCGGAGCAGATCCTGATGGACGGCCTGCGCCGGGTGGACGAGTGGCGCACCTTCGCCGCCCGCGCGCCGGCCGACGACACCGTCTATCAGCGGGTGGGGAGGTTCGAACGCTGGGCCTCGGAACGGGGGGGCGAGGAGCGCTCGCTCGAGCCCGCGCGACGCGTCTACCAGCTGATCGACGGTCGCCTTCCGGCGCGCCGTGTAATCGACCTCTCGCGGCTCGGCACCTTCGAGGCCACCCGGATCCTCGTCGAGCTCCACGAGGCGGAGCTGATCGAGGCGCTGGACCCCAGCCAGGTGGCGAAGCGCCGTCCCCAGGTGAGCCTGCCCAGCGTGCCGCGCCCGGATGCGCGTCCCCTGCTGGCCGCGACCCTGCCCCTGGTCCTGCTGCTGGCGCTGGCCGCCACGGCGTTGCGCACGCCGCTGGTGGAGGCCGCCGAAGGCGGGTTCGTCTGGCGTCCCCGGCCGCTGGTGGCCGCACGGACGGCGTTCGAGACCGAGCGCGTGCGCAGGGCGCTCGAGGCCTATCGGTTCTCCCACGGGCAGTGGCCGACGCGCCTCGCCGAGCTGGTCGACGCGGGCCTTCTCGAGCCCGCCGCGTTGACGCCTTCCGAGGGGCGTCCCTACTATTATGAGCGTCGGGAGACCGAAGCGGTCCTCCTGGCGCCCGAACACTGAGCCGCCCCGCCCCGCCGGGCGGAGACGGGGGCCCACCTGGCCGAGCAAAGAGCCCGCATCCGCCAGACGCTGGTCTTCGACGACAACCACGCGGCCGCCGAGCTCTACGGCGAGGGCGATCGCACCCTGCGGATCCTGGAGGGCGAGCTCGGCATCGATGCCCGCGCGAGAGGCAACGAGGTCCGGCTCGTGGGCGATGCGGAGCGCGTGGCGGTGGCGCGCAAGGTCCTCGAGGAGCTCTACGCACAGGTCCGCTCCGGCAAGGGGGTGGGTGGTCGCGACGTGCGCGACGCGGTGCGCACCCTCGACCAGGCGCCCGACGCAGATCTGAGCGAGGTCTACCAGGACGTATTCGCCGACGTCGGCAGTCGCCGGCGCATCGCCGCCAAGACCCTCTCGCAGCGTCGCTACGTCGACCTGATGCAGAAGAACGACCTGGTCATGGCGGTCGGGCCGGCCGGAACCGGCAAGACCTACCTGGCGATGGCCATGGCGGTCGCAGCCCTCAACCGTCAGGACGTCTCGCGGATCATCCTGGCTCGGCCCGCGGTGGAGGCGGGGGAGAAGCTCGGTTTCCTGCCGGGCGACATCGCGGAGAAGGTCAATCCCTATCTGCGTCCCCTCTACGACGCCCTCCACGACATGATGGACTTCGACCAGGCTTCGCGCGCGATCGAGCGCGGAGTGATCGAGGTGGCGCCCCTCGCATTCATGCGCGGGCGCACCCTGAACGACTCCTTCGTCATTCTGGACGAGGCGCAGAACGCGACGCGCGAGCAGATGAAGATGTTCCTCACGCGGCTGGGCTTCGGAACGAAGACGGTGGTCACCGGCGACGTGACCCAGGTGGACTTGCCCAGCGATACGACCAGCGGGCTCGTGGACGCGGTGAGGATCCTCGAGCGCGTGGAGGGGATCGCGGTCATGCGCTTCACCGAGGAGGACGTCGTGCGTCACCCGCTGGTGCAGTCGATCATCCGCGCCTACGAACGCGACCGGGGCCCCGGCCAGCGATGAGGGCGGAGCAGGGCCTGGAGCGCCCCGGCCAGCGATGAGCGCGGAGCGGGGCGCAGGGCAGGCCGGCCAGCGATGAGCGTCTTCGTCTCCGCGCCGCCCGGGCGACGCGGAGAGCCCCGGGTGGACCTGGCTCGGCTGCGCGCGCGGGCCGAGCGCATCCTCGGAGAGCTGTGTCATGCCGGGTCCGAGCTGTCGGTGGCGCTCGTCGACGATGCTGCGATCGCCTCGCTCAACGAGCGCTTCCGCGGGCGGCCCGGCCCCACCGACGTGCTCTCCTTCTCGATGCTCGAAGGCCGGCACTCCGAGCGCCGCGGAGCGCTGCTGGGCGACGTGGTCGTCGGCCTGGGGGTGGCTTCTCGACAGGCCCGCCGCGCGGGGCATAGTCTCGACGACGAGGTGGCCAGGCTCGTCGTGCACGGTGTCCTCCATCTCCTGGGCCACGACCACGTGCGCAGCGCGGAGACCCGCGCCATGCGGCGAGAGGAGCGCCGCCTGTGGCGGGCGATCGCGAGCTGATCGGCGGACTGCCCCGGCCGGTCTGGCTCGGCGCCTTCGCGCTGGTCACCTTCCTCTCCTTCCCCGTCGGAGGAGGCGGCTTCGACCTGGGTGCCCTGGTGAGCTGGCTCGGTCCGGTGCTCCTGGTGATGGGACTGCGCGGACTCGCTCCGCGCCGGGCCGCCCTGCTGGCCTTCGGTGCCGGCCTGTTGGCGCACAGCGCCGTGCTGCACTGGATCTACGTGGTGACGGTCACGTACGGGCATGCCCATCCCGCCATCGGGGTGGTCGCGCCCGTGGGTCTGGCGGCGTACATCGCCGCACACACCGCGCTCTTCGGCGGCCTGGCGGCGCGGCTCGAGGAACGCGGGCTGGCCGGGCCGCTCCCGCTGGCCGCCGCCTGGACGGCGATCGACCACCTGCGTTCGTTCTCGTTGAGCGGCTTTCCCTGGGCGACCCTCGGCTACGCCCAGCACGAGAACCCGGCCCTCCTCGGCCTGGCCACCCTCACCGGGGTCTACGGTCTCTCGTTCGTCACGGTGGCGGGCGGCCTGGCCTTCGCGGATCTGGCCGCGGACCCGCGCCGCCGGCGCGGCTGGGCCGCTCTGGGGGTCGTGCTGGCACTCCACGGGCTCGGCATCGTGGCCGGTCGCGACTCGCCGGGCTGGCGCGACGTCGAGCAGGTCCGCGTCGCCGTCCTGCAGGGGAACATCGACCAGGGCGTCAAGTGGAGCGAGGCATGGGCCGAGCGCACCCTGACGATCTACGAGGAGCTCACGCGCGAGGCCGCCGCGGAGGGCGCCCGGGTGGTGGTCTGGCCGGAGACCGCGGTGCCCGGCTCGATCAACACCAACCCGGCCCTGCGGGCCCGGCTGGGGGCGCTCGCCCGGGGCAGCGGCGCCAGCCTGGTGGTGGGTGGCGTGGGGGTCGAGCCCGTGCCGGGGGGCCGGCTCTTCTTCGACAGCGCCTTCGTCTTCGCCGACGACGGCAGCGAGCGCGGGCGCTACGACAAGGCCCACCTGGTCCCCTTCGGCGAGTACGTCCCGCTGCGCGATCTCCTCGGCCGGTTCTTCAGCGCGGTCGCGCGCGGGATCGCCAGCGCCGACGTGTCGGCTGGAGAGGGCCCGCAGAGCCTCGCCATCCCCGTGGGCGACGCGACGGTGCCCGCGGGGGTCCCGATCTGCTATGAACTCCTCTTTCCGGACCTGATGCGCCGCTTCGTGGGGGAGGGGGCCGGCGTCCTCTTCGCGATCACCAACGACGCGTGGTACGGAAGAACCGGTGCCCCCCATCAGTTCCTGGCCATCACGGCCCTGCGGTCCGCCGAGAATCGGGTCTGGACCGCGAGGGCGGCCAACACGGGAGTATCGGCCTTCATCGACCACCGCGGCCGGGTGGTGCAGAGAACCGGGATCTTCGAGCGGGGCTTCCTGGTGCAGGACGTTCCGTTGAGGCCCCCGCCGGTCGGGGGGACCTTCTACACGCAACGCGGGGACGTGTTCGCGTGGGGCTGTTGGATCGGTGCCGCCGGCGCCGCGCTCTGGCGCGGGCGGCGCCATCGGAAGGGAGACTCGCAGGCATGAGCGCCGAATCCACGTTGGAGCCCGCCGAGCTTCGCGATCGCCACGAGGAACTCTCGCGGCGCTTCGACGAGCTTCGCGGGCGGCTTTGACCTTCCGGGTCTGAGGAAGCGGCTCGAGGATCTCGACGCGGAGGCCGCGCGACCGGACCTCTGGGAGGATCGCGAGCGCGCCGAGAAGCTGCTGCGGGAGAAGCGACGCGTCGAGCGTGAGATCGAGCTCTTCGACGGACTGGCGGGCTCGCTCGAGGATGCCGGGGTGCTCCTGGACCTGGCCGAGGAGGCCGACGACGAGGAGACCCGCGTCGAGGCGGCCGACAAGCTGGAGGCCGTCGCCGGGGAGCTGGACGATGCGGAGCTGCGTCGCATGCTGGGTGGCGAGCACGATGCCAACAACGCGATCGTGTCGATCAACGCCGGAGCCGGTGGCACCGACGCCTGCGACTGGGCGGAGATCCTGCTGCGCATGTACCTGCGCTGGTGCGAGCGGCGCGGATTCAAGGCGGAGATCCTGGACGTGCAGGAGGGCGAGGAGGCCGGACTGCGCAGCGCCACCTTCACCGCGTCTGGCGACTACGCCTTCGGCTACACCAAGGCGGAGGAGGGCGTGCACCGCCTGGTGCGGATCTCGCCCTTCGACGCCCAGAAGCGCCGCCACACCGCCTTCGCCAGCGTCTCGGTCTTCCCCGAGCTGGACGATGCGATCGACGTGGAGATCGACGAGAACGACCTGCGCGTGGACACCTACCGGGCGGGAGGCGCCGGGGGCCAGCACGTGAACAAGACCGACTCGGCGGTTCGTCTCACCCACGTGCCCACCGGGATCGTCGTGCAGTGCCAGAACGAGCGCTCGCAGCACAAGAACAAGGCGCAGGCCATGAAGGTCCTGCGCGCTCGTCTCTACGAGCACATGCGGGCCGAGCGGGAGGCCGAGATGGCGGCCCTGGCCGGCGAGAAGCGCGAGATCGGGTTCGGGAGCCAGATCCGCTCCTACACCCTGCACCCCCAGCAGCGCGTGAAGGACCACCGGACCAACGAGGAGACGGGCAACACCTCGGCCGTGCTGGACGGTGATCTGGACGACTTCATCCGGGCCGCGCTCCTCCAGAAGGCGGAGAACGCGGTGGGGGCGGGAGCTTGAGCGAGTACGAGAAGGAAGCGCGTCGTCAGCGGCTGGAGGAGATCCGGGGCCAGGGCCGCGATCCCTATCCCGCCCGCACCGGAGCCCACACGCCGGTGGCCGAGGTGCGCCTCCTGCACGACGGCAAGGACGCGGAGGCACTGGAGGCGGAGGCCGTGGAGGTGGCCGTGGTGGGCCGCGTCATGGCGCATCGCTCCTTCGGGAAGCTCCTCTTCGTGGACTTGCTTCAGGACGGCCACACCCTCCAGGTGTCGGGCAAGAAGCAGCAGCTCGATGCCGAGACCTTCGCGCAGCTCAAGGCGGTCGACGTGGGCGATTTCCTGCGGGCCGAAGGCGTGCTCTGGCGCACCCGCAGCGGCGAGCTCACCGTGGACGCCCGGGCCATCGACGTGCTCTCCAAGGCGCTGCGTCCGCTCCCGGAGAAGTGGCACGGTCTGGTGGACGTCGAGACCCGCTACCGGCAGCGCTACCTGGACCTGCTCGTCAACGAGGATGCCCGTCGCATCGCGGTGACGCGGAGCCGGGTGCTGTCGGCCATGCGCAGCTACCTGGATGGACGCGGCTTCCTCGAGGTGGAGACGCCCGTCCTGCAGGCCCTGTACGGCGGCGCCTCGGCGCGCCCCTTCCAGACCCACTACAACGCCCTCGATCAGGATTTCTTCCTGCGCATCTCCGACGAGCTCTACCTGAAGCGACTCGTCGTCGGAGGGCTCGACCGCGTCTACGAGATCGCCCACGACTTCCGCAACGAGGGCATCTCGCACAAGCACAGCCCCGAGTTCACCATGATGGAGTGCTACCAGGCCTACGCGGACTACCGGGACATGATGGACCTCGTGCAGGGACTCGTGACCCACGTGGCCGAGGAGGCGGCCGGCGGCCTCCAGGTGGACTATCGGGGCCAGGCCGTCGACTTCGGGGGCGAGTGGCCCCGCATCAGCATCCGCGATGCCATCCTGGAGGCGACCGAGGGCGAGGTGGACGTGCTCGCGGAGCAGGACTGGCGCGCCAGCGAAGCGCGTCTGCGTGAGCGGGGTCTGGACGTGCGTCCCCAGCCCACCTGGGCCACGTTCGTGGACGAGCTGTTCAGCGTGCTGGTGGAGCCCAACCTGGTCCAGCCCACCTTCGTCGTGGATCACCCCTCGGAGCTCTCGCCCCTGGCGAAGCGCTCCCCGGACGATCCGCGCATCGTCGAGCGCTTCGAGCTCTTCGTGGCGGGGATGGAGCTGGCCAACGCCTTCAGCGAGCTGAACGATCCCGACGACCAGCGCGCCCGCTTCGAGGAGCAGGCCAAGGCCGCGGCGGCCGGAGACGACGAGGCGCAGCCCTTCGACGAGGATTTCGTCGCGGCCCTCGAGCACGGCATGCCGCCCACCGGCGGTCTGGGCGTCGGCGTGGACCGCCTGGTGATGGTGCTGACCGGGGCGGCCCACATTCGAGAAGTGATCCTCTTCCCGGCCCTGCGGGTGGAGCCGTCCTAGTGGAGGGGCTCGCCGTCGTGGCGTGGGACCTGCTCACCTCGACCGGGAGCGCCCTGGCGCTGACCCTGGTGGTGGCCCTGGCGCTGGGTATCGGCGGACTCACGCTCTTCTTCTTCGGCTCTTCGGTGGTGGTGCTGCAGGGCTTCGCGCGACGCGCCAGGCTGGGCGCGCCGCTGGTCGCGATCGTGGCGGTGGAGGCGCTGATCCTGGCTGCGCTGCTGAGCAGCCAGGACGAGCTGCGCGGTCTCCTTCCCGCCGAGAGCGCCCGCGGTGTGGCCTGGTGGGCGCAGTGGGCGGCGGGCGCCGCCGCCGTCTCGGCGGTGCTGGTGGCCGTGTCGGCTCTCCTGCTGCGCGCGCTCTCGAGCGGCGGGCTCGCGCGCGCCAGCCTCGCCGTGCTGGCGCTGGGCTACGCGCTGGCCGTGGGCGGGACGGGCCGTCTGGCCTACGCGGCCGCGCCGGCGCTGGCGTGTCTGCTCGCCGCCGCGGTGCTGCGGCGCCGCCGCGGGGAGGCCGAACGCGGCGACGCCGAGCCCGCCTTCTGGATCCTCGGCGGCGTCCTCGGGGTCGGGGTGCTGCTGGCCGCGGGCCTGGGCGGGCCGAGTCCGGCCTGGGCGGCCGCGGGTACCTTCGTCCTGCAGGCCTTCCTCCTCGTCATCGTGCTCGGCCTGCTGCCGCTGGCGGCGGCCGGATTCCTGGGCATGCGTGGAACCGTGGAGTGGTTCATCGCCCGTCGCTACCTGGTGGCGCAGCGGCGTCAGACCTTCATCTCGGTGATCAGCGTCATCTGCGCGGCCGGTGTCGCCGCCGGCGTCTGGCTCATCATCACCGTGCTGTCGGTGATGAACGGCTTCCAGCAGGTATGGCGCGAGGAGTTCGTCGGCAAGCGGGCCCATCTCACGGTGATGTCCCGCTACGGCAACTTCCCGGGCTACGAGGATGCCCTGGCGCGCGTGCTGGAGACCGAGGAGGTGCTGGGCGCCTCTCCCTTCCTCGACGGCGAGGGGATGGTGCGCAGCGAGCACGGCCAGATCCAGGGCGTGCGCATCCGGGGGATCGATCCCGAGCTGGTGGGTCACGTGTCTTCGCTCGAGGACGACGTGGTGTCGGGGCGCCTGGCCGACATCGAGGTGGAGGCGCCCGTCGCCGACGGGCCCGAGGACGAGCGGCTGCCGGGGATCGCCGTGGCCAGCGGACTCGCCTGGCGCTTCGGCCTGGCCGTCGGCGACCCGCTCCTCGTGGTGGCGCCGTTCGGCGGTCCGCCCACTCCCTTCGGTCCGGCACCGCGCCTGCACCGCTACCGGGTGGCGGCGATCTTCCAGCCCAGCTTCGCCCAGCTCGACGAGCTGTACGCCTTCGTGAGCCTCACGTCGGCGCAGAACTTCCTGCGCGTCTCGGACGTGGTGCAGGGAATCGAGGTGCGTACCGAGGACTTCTACCGCTCCAACCCGGTGGGTGCGGCGATCCAGGCAAGCCTCGGCGACGACTACTACGTGCGCGACTGGAAGGAGGTCTTCCCGGAGTTCTTCCAGGCGCTGAAGACCGAGCGGGTGATGATGTTCATCCTGCTGACCATGATCATGGTGGTGGCGTCCTTCGTGATCGTCGCCACGCTGATCATGAAGATCATGGAGAAGACGAGCGACATCGCGATCCTGAAGGCCATGGGGGCGGAGGACGGGGTGATCGAGCGGATCTTCGCGGTCGAAGGGACCCTGATCGGGCTCGCCGGCACCGCCGTGGGCGTCGTCGCCGGCCTCCTGGTGACGAAGCGGCTCTCCTGGGTGCAGCAGCAGGTCGAGTCGCTCACCGGGATCGACACCCTGCCGCCCTCGGTCTACCAGGGTGTCGCCACGCTTCCGTCCGACGTCGACCCGGTGCAGGTCGTGGGGGTTGCGGCGATCGCGATGGTGCTGGCCCTGGGGGCGACCCTGCTGCCCAGCCGCCAGGGCGCGCGCCTCGATCCCGCGGAGGCGCTCCGCTATGAGTGAGCCCCTCGTCGAGGTCCACGGCCTCTGCAAGTCGTTCCCGACGGCGGACGGCGAGATCGAGGTGCTTCGCGACGCCGAGCTGATCGTGAACACCGGCGAGAAGCTCGCGATCCTCGGCGTGTCGGGTGTGGGCAAGTCGACCCTCCTCCACATCCTGGGCACCCTGGACCAGCCCAGCGCCGGCAGCCTGCGACTCCAGGGGGAGGAGGTCGCCGGGCGCAGCGGACCCGAGCTGGCCTCGCTGCGCAACCGGGTGCTCGGCTTCGTCTTCCAGTTCCACCATCTGCTGCCGGAGTTCGACGCGCTCGAGAACACCATGATGCCGGGCCTGCTGCGCGGGCTCGGCTTCGAGGAGATGCGCGAGCGTGCCGCCGCGATCCTCGGCGAGGTGGGTCTCGCGCACCGGGTCCATCACAAGACCGGCAAGCTCTCGGGCGGCGAACGCCAGCGGGTGGCGGTCGCCCGCGCGCTCGTACTCGACCCCCCGCTCCTGCTGGCGGACGAGCCGACGGGCAACCTGGACCCGTCGACGGGAGCCGTGATCGAGGATCTGCTCCTGGAGATGAACCGCACCCGGGGCACCGCGCTGGTCGTGGTCACCCACAACGAGCAGCTGGCGGGAAAGCTGGGTCGGGCCACGGTCCTGGCGGAGGGTCGGCTCGGTCCGATCGGGCCCGCGGCGGCGGTCGCCGCCCAGGTGCGCGAATCAGCGCTTAAATCAGCGTAATCAAAAGAGAAACCATCGCCCGGGGCCCTTGCCACGCATCCCGGCCACCATTAGAATCGGACCCCGACGAGGGGGGTGAGCCGGTCCATGGGCCGCGCGATGGACGCCGGGCGCGTCCGCAGCCCGCCCGCGCCGGAGGACGTCCTTGCACCCGATCACGCGCACCCTCGCGAGCTTCTGCGTCGGGATCGCGGTCCTGGCAGCGGGAGCCGGGGAGGTGCGCGCCCAGTCGGCCCCGGTCAGGGTGGTGGTCGCGCTGCTGCCCTTCGAGGTGCACAGCGCGGGTGGCCTCGACTACCTGGAGACCGCGCTCGTCGATCTCCTCGAGAGTCGCCTGGAGGCGAGCGGTCGCGTCGATGTGGTGGAGTCGGTGGTCGTGCGCGAAGCGATGCTGGGCCACGCGGCCGGACAGATGGCCGAGGACGCGCTGCGCAAGCTGGCGCGCGACGTGGGCGCGGACTACGTGGTGACGGGCAGCCTGACCGAGCTGGCCGGCCAGTTCAGCCTCGACATGCGGGTCACGCCCGTGGACAGCGCCTTCACCGCCAGGACCATGGTCTTCACCGCCGACGGCGAGGACGAGCTCCTCGACCGCGTGAACGAGCTCTCCGAACGCGTGGTCGGCATCGTGACGGCGACCCCGTCGGCGCTGGTGGTGGGCGTGCGGCTGGCGGGCGCCGAGGACCTCACCGGGGGAGTCCGCAGCGAGCTGGAGACGAAGCCGGGGCAGCCCTACTCGAGCGACGCGGTGCGTGCCGATCTCGATACGTTGCGCGCCCTGCCGGGCATCGCCACCGCCACCGTCGAGACCAACCGCACGGCCGACGGCGTGGAGGTGACCTTCCGGCTCGTGACCAGCGAGCAGCTCCTCGCCGGATCCGATCCGGAGGATCCCACCGACGTGGTCGCGGAGGTGCTCATCAAGGGGAACCGCCGCATCGAGGCCGACGCCATCCGCGCGCGCATCAGCACCCGTGCCGGCGAGCCCTACAGCGCGCGGCGGGTCGCCTCGGACATCCGCGAGGTCTACTCGCTCGGCTTCTTCCGCAACGTGAAGGTGCTCTCGGAGGACAGTCTGGACGGACGGGTCCTCACCTTCGAGGTGGAGGAGAACCCCGTCATCCGACAGGTGACCATCACCGGCAACGACGAGATCGACGGCGAGAAGATCCGCGACGCCCTGACCCTCACCACGGGGTCCACCCTGGACTTCCCGCTCCTCTACGAGAACAGCCA
>JANQFA010000116.1 GCA_028278065.1 Myxococcota bacterium | reverse complement strand
AAGTTCCTCGGCATGCTCGCACCTGGCGGTGCGGTTCTCCTCGACGTCTATTCGACGAGAGCATTCGAGCAGTACGAAGAGACCGCGACCTATGAAGTCAATCTGATGAACGGCTTCTGGTCGCCGGAGAGGTACTACGGATTCCTCAACACCTTCAAGTACGAAGAGGAAAGCGTGGTGCTCGACAAGTACACGCTGGTCGAAGCGTCAGGCACGCGAACCATCTACAACTGGCTTCAGTTCTTCAGTGTCGAGCAGCTGCAGAGAGAGTTCGCAGAGGCAGGCTTGGTGGTCGAGGCGCTCTACGCTGATGTCTGCGGCAGACCGTTCGACGCGGAGGGCACGGAACTGGCCGTCGTCGCCCGGAAGGCGGCCACCTGACGGGGCCTCCCAGCCGACGGCCTGAGTCGTCGCGCGCGCGCCGCCCGACAAGCGCAGCGGACGAACGACGGCCAGGTCCAGCTGCACCGTGTTACCATTCTGGAGCGCCGATCCGTTCGACGGCCTCAATCCGGGAGCTCCGGACATGCCGATTCAGGTCGTGGGTGCAGGGCTCTACAGAACCGGGACCAAGTCGTTGAAGGCCGCCTTGGAACGCCTGCTCGGAGACCCCTCGTACCACATGGCGGAGATCTTCGTTCACCCCGAGCACATTCCGACCTGGCATGAAGCCGCCCTAGGACGGATGCCTGACTGGGCGGCGTTCCTTCGGGGCTATTCGGCCACTCTGGACGCGCCTGCGGCTTTCTTCTGGCCCGAGCTCTCCGCCGCCTTCCCTGAAGCGCTCGTGCTCCTGTCGGTGCGCAGCCCGGAGTCCTGGTGGGAGAGTGCGAGTCAGACCGTGTTGAAGACGGCGGGATTGGTCTCTCCCGAATGGGACGCCATGAACGACGCAATCAGCGCTTCGCGGTTCTCTGGATCCACCAGCACACGGGAGACCGCGATTCGCGGGTTCAATCACCACAACGATCGTGTTCGCTCGGAGGTTCCGCCAGGTCGACTCCTGGAGTGGACCGCCGGCGACGGTTGGGAGCCCATCTGCTCCGCGCTCGGTCTCCCGGTGCCCGACGAGCCGTTTCCCCACACGAATACACGCGAGGAGTGGGCGGCCCGGGAGCGCACCCGAACGACGACCGTCTGACAAGCGATCGGGGCTGACGCCCAACAGCCTCTTGCCATCGGCCCGGGGTACCGCCCTGGCGGCGGGCGCGCTGCTCCAGCGTTGGCGGTCAGCGCTCTTGGGGGGCGGCTGAACCGAATGTCCGTTGGGCGGCGAGCCCGGGAGTAGCGAATGCAGATGTACGGAGAAGAGTGGGCCGCTCGATATGAGGAGTACGCGAACGCGAGCATCGCTGGGCGTGAAGGCCTCTTCCGTCTCCTGGACGCGTCGCTCTCGAGTCTCCCCGAAGAGGCCCGGATTCTCGTTGCAGGATGCGGGACGGGATCGGAACTCCTGGAGCTGGCGTCGCGACACCCTGGCTGGCGCTTCGAGGCAGTCGACCCTTCAGGAGACATGCTCGACGTCTGTCGGCGCCGACTGAACGAAGCAGCCGTTTCCGGCCGGGTGACGCTGCATCAACAGGGTGTCGAGCGCCTCAGGATCGAGGCTTGCGACGGAGCAACATCGATCCTGGTTTCTCAGCACGCGATCGATGATCAAGCGGCAGTGCGTTTCTTCTCGGAGATTGCGCGAAACCTGGCGAGCGGCGCGCCGTTGTTCTCAGCCGACATTTCACTGCCGGATGAGGCTGATAGAAGGGATGCACTGCTTGGCACGTGGAAGCAGCAGGCCGTTTCTTCAGGGCTGCCACAGGAGGCACCGGCCAGCATGGTGAGCCGTTTCGGCCAAGACCTGGTGCCGCGTTCTCCCACGCAGATCGAGGACATTCTGCGCACCGCTGGGTTCCGGCTCCCGATGCAGGTATTCCAGTCCACGATCTACCGCGCATGGGTCTCGCAGCGGACGGACTAGTGCGAGACCCTCAGGTCGTGCGCTCTCGAGACCATGGCCGGCAAGGGCATGCCGCGGGGCGGCTTCGAGCGCTGCGGCGAACGCTCTCGCCTCGAGGCTTCGCAGCAACCCACTAGACAGAACGCCTGGGATCGCTCACGCTCTTCCGATGAGAGAAGGGCAACCGTCCCGGACGGCGCAAACCGTCGCCTTCGCCCGTGCCATCGAGAGTCTGCAGCCGCGTGAGCAACGGCTGTTCGAGGACCCGTACGCAACGCGATTCCTGGACGGAGACGGGCTGTGGGTGCTCTCGCTTCTTCGCCGCACCGCCTATCGTCGGACCGTCCTGTACTGCATCGAACAGATCGGGCCCGGTCTCCTCCCGTACGCGACCGCGCGAACGGCCTTCATCGACGAGGCGCTCGCGACGGCCCTGGGCCGCGGAGTCTCTCAGGTCGTCATCCTCGGCGCTGGCTACGATACACGCGCGCTGCGAACGCCGAACATCGAGACCGCCGTGGTCTACGAGATCGATCATCCCGACACGCAGGCGTTCAAGCGCGCCCGTCTGGGCGCCGATATCGAGCCGCTCGAGGAACGCGTTCGCTTCGTCGGTATCGACTTCGATCGCCAGGATCTGGGCGAACGACTGCGGTCCGCTGGGTTTCGGTTCGATGTGCCGTCGTTCGTGATCTGGGAGGGCGTGACGCAGTACATCCATGAGCAAGCCGTGGACGAGACCCTGCGGACGCTCGCAATGATGAGCCGCGGCAGCGAGGTCGTGTTCACCTATGTGGACCGCGCGTTGATCGAAGGCACACGGTCCTTTCCCGGCGGAAAGCGACTCCTGCTCGCCGTGCGGCTCTTCGGTGAGCCCTTCCGCTTCGGACTCGCTCCGACGGAGACGGCGGACTTCCTGCGCGAGCGTGGGTTCACGCTCCTCGAGGACATGGGTGGGGACGATCTCTCTGCACGCTACTTCGCTCCCCTGAATCGAACCGATCGTGCGACTGACACCGAACGAGTGGCGCTGGCCCGCATGGCGGAGACCCAAGGGTGACTCGAGGTCGCAAGCATGCCTCGGATCTGACGCTCCGCCCGATCGAAGAGAGCGAGCAGGCGATCGTCTATCGCCTGGTCGACGACTACTTCGCGGAGCTCGCGGCGTACGAGGAACGACCCGTCGGTCCCGTGTGCGCTGCGGACGATCCATACCTGCCGCTGTACTGGACTGAGCCGACGAGGCATCCGTTCTTCATCGAGCTGAGCGGCAGGGTGGTGGGATTCGCGCTCGTCCGCGTCGTCAGCGAGCGCAGTGCGGAAGTCGCGGAGCTTGCGGAGTTCTACATTCGGCCCATCTGGCGGCGGCAGCGGCTGGGCAGACGCGCGGCCATTGCGGTCTGGAGCAGATTCCCGGGACGTTGGAAGCTGCAGGTCTCCGTCAACAACCAGGCTGCGGAGGCCTTCTGGTCCAGCTCCATCGAAGCGGTCGCCTCGGGCTGTGTATCGCGGGAGGAGTTCGAGGGCCCGGACGGCCCTCGGATCTGGTATGGCTTCGCGGTCGGGGCCGCCGCCTGACGAGGCGCTGCAACTCAGCCGAAGGCGACCGGGAGCTGCACGGGTCCGCGCAGGATGGTGTTGTCGCTCCAGGTCACTTCGCCCGCGAGACGGACGTCTTCGAGACGGGTGAGCAGGGCCTCGATCGCGATGGCGGTCTCCATGCGGGCGAGCTGGGCGCCCAGGCAGTGGTGGATGCCGTGGCCGAACGAGAGCGGTCGCACGTTCTCGCGGGTGACGTCGAGTCGCTCCGGGTCGGCGTAGCGCGCCGGGTCGCGGTTGGCGGCGGCCAGCACCAGCACGATCTGCATGCCCTTCTCCAGGCGGTGGCCTTGCATCTCGCGATCCTCGGTGACCATGCGCGAGGTGAGCTGGACCGGCCCGTCGAAGCGGAGGAGCTCGTCCACCGCGCCCGCGATCCGCTTGGGCTCCTCGCGCAGGATCGCGGCCTGGTCCGGGTTCGCCAGGAGTGCCAGGAGGCCGTTTCCGATCAGCTTGGTGGTGGTCTCGTTTCCCGCCACCAGCAGCAGCACCAGGGTGGCGTGCAGCTCGTCCCGCGAGAGGCGATCTCCGTCCTCCTCGGCCTGCACGAGCGCCGTGATCAGGTCGTCCTGCGGTGCGGCGCGACGCTCGTCGCAGATCACGTCGAAGTAGGCGCGCAGCTCGTCGCGCGCCTCGCGGGCGACCTTCTCGTCCTCGACGGTCGACTCCCCCAAGAGCCGCACGACGGCATCCGACCAGGCACGAAACTGCTCGCGATCCCGGGTCGGAACGCCCAGCATCTCGGCGATGACCACCACGGGAAGCGGCGCCGCGAACTGCCCGACCAGCTCCACGCTCCCGTGCGGCGGGAACCCGGCCAGGATCTCGTCGACCACCCCCTCGGTGCGGCTCCGCATCCGCTCGACTGCGCGCGGCGTGAACGCCTTGTTCACGAGGGTGCGCATGCGTGTGTGGTCCGGCGGGTCGAGCCGGAGGAAGGAGGCCACATTGTCCTCGTAGAAATCGGGAGGGAGCCCCAGCCGGCGGCGGCGACGCATGAGCCGGTCCCAGACCCGCAGGTTGCGCTCGTCGGACGAGAACGACTTGTCCGAGAGGACCTCCATGCAGTCGTCGTAGCGGGTGAGCACCCAGCCGTCGGCCGGGTAGGAGCGATGGAAGGGGTCCTTCTCGCGCAGCTCCCGCCAGAAGGGATACGGGTCGGAGCGGAGCTCCTTGCGGGTCGGATCGAAGACGATCCCCGTCGCGAGCTTCTCGCGCGCGACCCTTCCGATCATGCGGGCCGTCTCGGCCCAGTGCTCGATGCGCTGTACCGGGTTCATCGCTCCTCCACCGCACCTTCCCCGCCGGACGTGGAAGCACTTCCCGTGCCAGGGTGCCGCAAGGCCCCTCGTCGCGCCCGCGGCGCCCCGCACGAAGCACGGCGCAGTCCGCGGGCTGCAGGGTGCAGCACCGGAACGGCCCTCCGAGGGCTGCAGGGTGCAGCACCGGAACGGCGCTCCGAGGGCCGCGGGGTGCCGCACCGGGAGGGCGCTCCGAGGGCCGCGGGGCGGGCGCCCGCCAGGCGTTATCCTCGCTGCAAGATGGACACCCGCGAAGCCCCCCAGCCGACCCGCGCCGAGCGCTTCGAGGAGATCCTGCGCGAGCCGACCCTGCTCCCGCTCTGGATCGTGGTGGCGGCCCACGTGGTGGCGTTCGTCGCGCCCGTGATGCTCCTGGGCTTCCGCGACGGCCGGATCGCCGCCGTGGGGGTCGTGCTGATCCTGGCGGCGATGACCGGCTTCGCGATCTGGGAACGGGTACGGGAGCGGCGCCGGGTCGGCCTCCTGGAGTGGGTGGTGCTGGGCACCTGGGCGCTCTCGGTGGCGGGGGCCCTGGTGGCCGACCACTACGGGATCTTCTAGCTCGAGCCCCCCGGAACCGCGGCCAGCGTGCAGTCGAGGAAGCCGTCGTCGAAGATGGTGCCGATCAGGAGCCGCCGACCGCGCAGCGCCGCCACGCTGGCTCCGGAGAACCGGCCCTCGTCGAGGTAGACCTCCTCCACGGCTCCGCTCGCGGGATCGATCCGCACCACCTGGGACGGCGAGCGATTGGCCGGATCGGCGCCGTGGGGGCCGACCTTCAGCATCTTCGGGTGCGCCCCGATCCAGAGCGCGCCCGACGCGTCCACCTCCACGTTGTCGAGCCCGCTGCCCACGAAGATCTCCTCGCGGTGGGCGAGGCTCTCGCTCTCCGGATCCCGGTCGTACACGTGGACCGCGCGCGGCGTGGTCCCCGCGACGTAGAGGGAGCGCCCGTCGCGACTCAGGTTGATCCCGTTGGGGTAGGTGAGCCCTTCGAGCGCCGTGCGGAACGAGCTGCCGTCGAAGAAGACCACGCGAGCCCCCGAGAGCTGCAGGTACGTCTCGATCGTCTGCAGCAGACCCGGCGGGTGCGCGTGCGTGTTCGTCACGTAGAAGCGCTCCCGGTCCACGCCCACGATGTCGTTGGGCATGACCAGGTGCTCGGCATCGCTCAGCGTTCGGCGATGGCGCAACGCGCCCCCCACCAGGTCGAAGACCTCGATGGTGTGGGCCGGCTCGAGCCCGGCGCTCCCCGGGTGGTTCACGACGAACAGGGTGTCCCGGCCGTCGCTCCCGGTCACCAGGCTGACTCCGTGAGGCTGGAAGTCGAGCCCCGCGTCCGGCGTGAGGTTCTCGAGCCGCGCGTCGCGACGATCGAGATCGTAGGCATAGATGGCACCGGGCCGAGGGCGTCCGTTCCCGGCCGCGCGCCGGTCCGTGGACGACACGAGCGCGATCCCGGTGCGCGGGTGGATGGTCAGGTCCTCCGGCCCCATCGCACCCGTCACCCGCTGGCAGACGCCGTCGAAGTGGGGCTCCAGGGTGGCGAAGGCCCCGGCGTCCCTCAGGGTGCGGTAGACCAGGCCACCCCCCGCGAGGAGGAGGACGAGGACGACGGCGAGGAGCGTCCGCAGCATCCGGTGATGCTACATGCGAAGATCCCGCCATGCCGGACTGGTGGCCCGCCCTGCTCCTCTTCGTCTTCGCAACCCACGGACCGTTCTTCGCCTGGCGCTGGCACCGCACCCGCGAGCTGCGTCACGCCGCCACCAGCGTGACCTTCGCGCTTCTCGTGCTGACCTACGGACTGCGCGTGTTCGCTCCGGAAGCCAGCGTGGGAGACACCCCGCTGTGGCGGATCGTCCGGGTACCCGCCTGGGCGGCCGCGGCGCTGAGCCTGAGCCTGCTCGCCGCACATCTCGTGCGGAAGGTCACGAGCTCGCGCGCTTCTCCTCGCAGGCCTTCTTCGCCGCCATCCAGTTCTTGATCATCTGTCCGAAGTGGACCGGGTTGTACACGTCCTCCTCGTACGACCACTTCATGGCGCCGGCGTACTTGAGGATCGTGATGTTGTAGGCCTGGTGCAGACTCCCATCCCCCGGGTCCTCCATCCGGTTCCAGATCTGCGCGACCACCCAGCCCTTCTCCTCGTCGATCGTGTACCACTCGTGCGGGAAGTACTTCATCCGGTCGTTCGGGTACTGGGCCATCGTCTCCTTGATCCAGCGACGAATGGCCTCGCGTCCGCCCATCGTGCCGTAGTGGTGCTCCACGTACGTGGCGTCCTCGGTGAAGAGGTCGGCCCAGATGTCCCAGTCGCCGCTGGTGCCCGCCTTGAGGGCGGTCTCGCGGTAGACGTCCAGGGCTTCTTCGATCTCCTCGCGGGTCCACTTGGCCATCGGCGCCTCCTTCGCTGCGGAGGCGGCGAGGATACTCGCAGGCCTGTCTCCGGGGCAAAGCCGTCCGTGCCGACGACCGGACCGCGGCGGGGCGGGCCAGGCCCTGCCCCGCCCCATCCGAAGCTCCCGGGCCCGACATGAGCGGGGCTGCGCTCCAGCACGAGGCAGGGCAAGATCCCGGGGCGTCCCTGGATGGCGCTGGAGGGAACCCCAGATGAGACCGATCCTGTTGCCGGCGATGCTCGCCGCGCTCTCCCTTTCCATCACCACCGGCTGCCAGTCGATCTCCGACTCGGTGACCTCGCCCTCGCGCTGGCTCGCCGATTCGAGCGGCGCCATCGGTGACAGCTCCAACGCCTCGGCGGACAGCTCGAACGCGGCATCCCAGAGCGTGTCGGGCTCGTCGAGCCCGGACGACGAGGCCGAGGCCTCTCCCGAAGCGCGCTATCGGGACGACCTGCGTCTCGCTTCGCGAGCCTGGGCCACGCGCGACGGCGGGACCTCCAGCGATCTCGCCCGCGAGATCGGCGACATCGCCCTCCGCCACGGGATCGTGGACTGGCAGGCCAGCTCCTCGACCTGGGTCGGGGTGGACGCGGGCCTCCGTGAGGCCGGCCTGGCGACCGCCGAGGTGGACCGGCTGCTCGAGTCCCTGGGACGCCAGGAAGCGCTCCGCCGCGAGGCCGACGCCGGCATCCTGTGAATCGCGCCGCGTGCCTGGCGCTGGCGGCCCTCCTGCTGGGGGCCACCGCCCCCGCGGTCCGCGCGGACGGCGGGTCCGCGTTGGGCTTCGTGCACGTCGAGGCCAACGTGGGCGGCGCGAGCGGAGGCCACACCGCCCTGCGCCTCGGCGACCGGGTCTGGCACTTCCAGCTGGGCCACGAGCGCCTGCTCGGCTTGAAGCGCGAGGACTGGGAGCTCTTCCGCTTCAAGTACAACGTGCTCCAGAACCGCCCGCTGCACACCGCGTGGGTTCCCGTTCGAGCGGAGGCGCTGAGACGCATCCGCGACCACCTGAACGAGGTCCACCTGCTCCAGCACCGCGAACGGAATGCCCGGGCCGAGCTGCGCCGCGACCTCGGGCTGACCCAAGCCCTGCTGGGGAAACGTGAGGGAGTCCCGACCCGCGGCGCCGGACTGCTCGACCCGCAGGCCCCTCCGGACCCGGATGGCGCCGCGCTGGCCTCGCGCATCGATGGGCAGCTGGGCGGCGGCCTGGCGGGACGCATCGCCCAGGCCGACGCCGCGCTGGCCGGGCTTCCCGCCGACGACCCCACGGCGTGGCGGGAGGCGATCTCCTGGCGAGCGGCCCTGCACGCCCTGCGCGACGCCGCCCCTCTCGCCGCGGGCGCCGCGGTCTCCGCCAGCGGGGTGCCCCTCGCGGATGCCGAGCGCGCCTCCCTGATCGCGCTGCGCCGGGGACTCGAAGCGACGATCGTGCGCCTGGCCGACTCGACCCGCCCCGACCGGGGCGGCGCGCTCTGGGTCGCCCTGGCCCGGCACAGGGCCGCCGGACACTCGTTGGAGCAGGACCGCCTGATCCTGGTCGACCCGCTTCCCGACGACGCCCACGTGCTGGCCGGCCGCGCCGTGGCGGTGAGACGCGCCGAGCTGGCGGCGGTCGCCGACTTCCTGGAAGTCCGACTCGCGTCGACGCGGCGGGCCGTCCTCGACGGAGGGCCACCCCGCGAACGGCAGATCGCGCGCCTCGAGGCGCTGGCGGCACGCGCGGCCGGATATCGGCACGCGGCGGCCAGCGGCGAGCCGCTGCGCGAGGCGGAAGGGGCACTGCTGGTGCCGCAGCGGAGCCGCGACCTGCCCCTGCCGCACAGCCTGGGCTCGCTGGCCCCGCCCGCCGGGCTCGAGGTCCTGCAGCGGCGCCTGGCCCGCGCCGCGGAGCGCCTCAGCGAGCGCTGGGCGTACGACCTCTTCCGCGACAACTGCGTGACCGCGCTGGCCGAGACCCTCGACGAAGCCCTCGGCGGGCCGGAGCCGGTGCGCGCCGAGCTGGGCGGGCACGTGGCCTCGGACGAGATCCTCGCCTTCTGGCCGCTGGTGTACTTCGGCAAGGTCGCGCGCCGGATGCGCGTCAGCGAGCTCGAGACGTCGGCAGCCCACCGCAGCCGGGAGCTCGCGGCCCTGCGCGGCGGCGCACACCCCGTGGCGCTCTGGGCGCGCGAGTCGAACACCCTCTCCTCATCGATCTACCGGCCGCGCGACGCCGACGGCAGCTTCCTGCTCTTCACCGACGGCTCCCCCTGGACGCGTCCCCTCTTCGGCGCCGTCAACCTCCTGTGGGCGACGGCCGACGCCGGCCTGGGTCTGGCGAGCGCGCCCTTCGACCGGGGACGCCGGCTCGAGCGCGCCGGCAAGGGAATGCTCTTCTCGGTTCCCGAGCTCTTCTTCGTGAACATCCGCAAGGGCACCTTCGATGCCCGGACCCTCGACCTCGCAAGACGCGATGGTCGCTGAGGCACGACGCTCGGAACGCATCCTCCTCGCGAGCCTGGACCGCCTGGGAGACCTGATCTTCACCCTGCCGGCGATCGACCACGTGCGCGCCTGTCACCCGGACGCCGACATCTCGTTCGTCGCGACGGCCTACGCGGCCGGCGTACTCGAGGAGCACCCGGCGCTCGATCGCGTGTACCCGGTCGACCGCGACGGCAACAGCGTGCGACGCTTCTTCGCGTGGCGGCGCTTCCTGCGCGCCTGGGGGCGCGTCCCACCGGACCGTCTGGTGCTGTTCCGGGAGGGACACGACGGGCGTGCCCTCGCCCGGCGTTTCGCGTCGGCGCGCATCGACTCGGTGCGCGACATCCCGGAGACGGAGCGCCGCATCCTCCACACCTCCGCGCTGCGCTCGGCCCTGGCGGGCCGGGTGTGCGGAAGGCCCGTCCCCGCCGACGCCCTCCCGACCCTGCACATCCCGACCCGACGGCGGGAGGATGCTCGAGAGCGGCTGCACCGTGCGGGCGTCGCGGCCGCGGACGCCGTCGCGCTCCACCCGGGCGTGAACCGACTCGTGCGCCGACGCGGCTTCCGCCGCAGCGCTCCCCCCGAGCCCTCGCCGAAGCTCTGGCCCCTGGAGAGCTGGATCGCGCTCGGCCGCGCGCTGGCGGGCTGCGGAGTCCGCCCACTCCTCACCGGAAGCGGCGGGGAGACGGCCGTCTGCGCCGAGCTCGCCGCCGCGATCGGCCCGGCAGCCGTCTCCCTGGCCGGAGCCGTTCCGGCGCTCGAGCTCGCAGCCCTGTACGCGTCCGTCCGCGGGCTGGTGGTCTCCGACACCGGTCCCGGCCACCTGAGCGCAGCCGCGGGCGGACGGGTCGTCTCCATCTTCGGACCCACCGACCCCGCGCTCTACGCCCCGCTGGCGCCCGATTCGCGGCGGCGCGTGCTGCGCCGCAACCGCGACTGCGCAGGCTGTCGCGCGCCGGAGACGAGCGCAGCCACGCCGCACACCTGCATGTCCGCGGTGGGCGTGGACGACATACTGGGCGCCGCGCGGGCGCTCGACATGGTGCCCGGCTAGAAGGCCTGATCCGGAATCGGCTCGAGCCGGATCGCCACGCTCTGGGTCTCGTCGCGGATCACTCCGATCAGCTGGTCTGCGAGGCCGTAGTCGCGGGCCATCAGCTGGTTGACGATATCGGTGGTTCCCGGCTCGGGGTGCGCGCGGTAGGCCTGGGTGACCCCGGCGCGCTCGACCTTGACGCGCGGCTCCGCCTTGAGGCGGACGAACCAGTTGCTGCCCTTGTCGCCGGCCCGCAGGTAGAGGCTACCCCGATGCTCGACGACCCAGAGCGAGGTCCGGAACTCGACGTCGCGGTCGTCGCGCGTGGTGAGCACCACGA
>JANQFA010000085.1 GCA_028278065.1 Myxococcota bacterium | reverse complement strand
CTTCGACGACGTGCTGGGCTTCGCGACGAGCGACGCAGAGGGCGCCTTCCGGATCGTGTTCAGCTCGGACGAGTTCGCGGACCTGTTCGAGAAGCGTCCCGATCTCTACCTGCGGATCTTCGCAGCCGACGGGGTGCGCGAGATCTTCGACACCCGCGCCGAGGTGCGCCGCAACGCGACGCGCCGCGAGCGCTACGAGCTCCGCATTCCAGGGGGGCGGCTCTAGACCCCGGCCGACCCTGCCGCGTCGCCGAGGTGGCGCTGCACCAGGTCGCGGATGTGCGCGAGCAGAGCGCGGGTCTCCCGGATCGCCGGGGGCTCGCCCGCGATCCTGCGCCAGAGGCGCAGGGTCCGTCCGGCCGGGCCGGGCGGGTACACGTGCTCCATCACGAAGCGCTCGTAGAGGGCCGCCTCGCGCAGCGGGTCGAAGCGCTCGGGGTCCCCGCGGCGCAGGAAGTGGACCGCGTGGTAGATGGCGACCTCGTCGGCCGGTACGACCCCCGCCATCACGAGGATCCAGCTCGCGTGGAGCGGAGCCGGCAGGCGCTGGATCTCGCCGTGCTCCCGCTCCCAGGCGTCGACGGTCAGGGCCAGCCCGAACTGGTCTTCCTTGGAGATCTTCTGGTTGCGAGGCTCTTCGGGCGGAAAGGCCTCCACCAGTCGCCCCATCCAGTCGAGCCAACGGGTGCGCAGCTCGTCCGCCTGCGACCACGGCACCATGAGCACCCCGGAGTTGTAGTAGGGCACCATCTCGAGGCGGTGCTTCGCGCCGTGCACGGCGCGCAGCGGGAGCCGGTCCGCCAGCTCGCCTCGCTGGGAGACGATGCGCTTCTCGGGGATCGGGATCCCGAGCGCGCCACAGGCCTCCTCCCAGGTGGAACGGGTCACCCGGTGGCTTCCGGCGGGTACCAGGGAGAGGCGATCCTCGAGCGTGTCGAGTCCCGACGGGTCGCCCAGGAAGAGCACGTCCGTGTCGACCAGCAGGAGCCGCTCGCGCTCGGCCGCGACGTCGAAGCCCAGGAGCTTGTTGTAGGTGGGGACCCGGCCGCCCGCGATCGGCTCGTGCAGGCTGATGCGCGCTCCGCAGCGTTCGGCGAGGGAGTGCACCGAGCGCGGCGGCTCCCCGACGCAGGCGAGATGGAGCGGCCAGTCGCGCGCGGCTCCCGCGTGGTCGAGCCACGAGCCGAGGAAGAGGAGGGTGCGCGCCTCGAAGATGTCGGCGGCGGCGCCGCTGAAATCGGGCACGGTGACGACGTCGGCACCCGGCAATCGCTTCCCCCGCGGTGGCGAAGGGCACCCGGCAATCGCTTCCCCCCGCGGCGGCGAAGAGTAGGCGCGGGTACAGGAGGGCGCAAAGCGCCTCGGTCGTCAGTCCTGCGTCACGCTGGTGTCGAGGATGCGCAGCCCGAGGGCGCGTCCCACCCGGGCGGCGAAGCGGCGTGCAGCGAGCTGGCTGCCGAACTCCCCGAGATGGAGGCCGTCGGGCCGCATGTGGATGTCGATGTGAGGCGCGTCGCCCTCCCAGCGGATCGGGCCCTCCAGGCCCACGAGCCAGATCGACTGCGGGTCGCTGTCGTGGGAGCCGGTCGAGAGCCGCTCGACGATGCGCACGTGGTCGAAGTCGCCCGCGCGATGCAGCTTCGACTCCTGCTCGCGGAACACGAAGAACACGTTCCGGCCGGTCACGGTCTCGACGGTGCCGCGGGCCGGGTCCACGCGGAGCTGCTGGTAGGAGAGGAGCATGGGGACCAGGGCGAAGAGGCCGAGGGCACCGAGCATGGCGGCTCCGCCGAGCAGCGAGGTGAGGACCAGGCCGTGGCCGTGGACGCTCGCGGCCGCGAGGACGGCCGAGCCTCCCAGGAGCGCGAGGGTGAGCGCCGAGAGGAGCGGACCGCGCCAGGTGCCGCGCTGAATCGGGGCCATGGACGTGCCGTCCGCGCCCCACAGGAACTCGGCGGGATCGAGGAGGCGCCCCGTGTCGAGCGGAATGCTCCCCACGAGGCGGCAGGGCAGGGTGTCGATCGCCTTGTCGTCCCAGAGCAGGGTCACCGTGTCGGGCACCTCGTCCCGGTCGCCCAGGTCCGAGCCGAACGTGAAGGCGAAGTCGCCCGCCTCGCGCCCCGAGCCCAGCACGAAGGCCGGATCCGGCTCGCCGGGAAGGCGCAGGGCCAGGCGCTGCTGGAGGGTCCGCGC
Source organism: Myxococcota bacterium (assembly GCA_028278065.1). Taxonomy (GTDB): domain Bacteria; phylum Myxococcota_A; class UBA9160; order UBA9160; family JAFDET01; genus JAFDET01. The sequence continues at coordinate 12,206 of JANQFA010000085.1, read as the reverse complement.
GAGCTCGGGCTCGCACGCGATTCGCAGATCCACGTTGCCCGCGAACTCGCCGCCGAGACAGACGCGGCAGTCGCGCACCTCGAAGGCGAGCGCCCGGCCGTCCTGGTCGACGACCTGCCTCCGGCCCGGTCCGAACGAGTCCACCATCTCGGGGTGTGGATCGGCAGGCCGGGACGCCCGCTGAACTAGAGCCGGCTGGCGGTCAGGCTCTCGTCCTCCTCGTCGGAGAGGTGCAGTCCGCACTCCTGCTTGCGGCCGCCGAAGCGGGTATCGCGCTCGTGGGCGTCGTCCGCGTCCAGAGCTCGGCTCGAGTGGGCGTCCCCCACCGTGGCATAGCCCTCGTAGAAGAGAGGGTGGTAGGGGAGATCGTTGGCCTTCAGGTACTCGTGCACCTGCTTCGTGGTCCAGTGGAGGATCGGCGAGATCTTGAAGCGCTCCGCCTGGCGGTCGATTCGCGGCAGGCGGCTGCGATGCTCGGTCTGCTCGGCGCGGATCCCCGAGATCCAGGCACGTGCCCCCAGCTCCGCGAGTGCGCGGCGCATCGGCTCCACCTTGCGGATGCGGTCGTAGCGGTCGAGGTCCGCCGGGTCTTCGCTCTCCCAGAGCCGGCCGTGCAGGGCCTCCATGCGCGCCGGACTGAGGGGCGACTGCACCACGTGCAGGTTCAGGGCGAGGCGCTCGCGCAGCTCTGCGGCGAAGCGGTAGGTCTCCGGCGGCAGGTAGCCGGTGTCGACCCAGATCACGGGAACGCCCGGCGCCACCCGTGTCACGAGGTGGAGGGTCGCGGCGCTCTGGATCCCGAAGCTCGTGCTCAGCACGAGACCGTCGCCGAAGGTCGCGGCCGCCCACTCCACCAGCTCCTGCGGATCCGCTGCGGCGAAGCGGCGATTCAGGGCCTCGGGCTCGAGGTCCGGACCGGTCAGCTCCGGTGCCAGCGCCTCGCGCTGCAGCGCCAGCAGCGCTGCGGGCGGATTGGGCTCGATCGACATGACGTGGGACAACTCGGGTCTCCCGCGCCTTCCCCCTGCTGGCCTCCTCCGCGATCGGATGCCGGCCGTGGCCCGAGGTCACGGGGTGCGGGTAGAATGCCCGGGCGGGTCCACGAGGAATCGGATGAAGTTCGGGATCTTCTACGAGCACCAGCTTCCGCGCCCCTGGACCGAGAAGTCGGAGCTGCAGCTCTTTCACGAGGCCCTCGACCAGGTCGAGCTCGCCGACCGCCTGGGGATCGATCATGCCTGGGAGGTCGAGCATCACTTCCTGGAGGAGTACTCCCACTCCTCCGCGCCCGAGGTCTTCCTTGCGGCCTGCTCGCAGCGGACCGAGCGGATCCGCCTGGGACACGGCATCGTGCTGATGCCGCCCGCCTACAACCCGCCCGCGCGGGTCGCCGAGCGCATCGCGACCCTGGACCTGGTCTCGGGCGGCCGGGTCGACTTCGGCACCGGGGAGTCCTCGTCTCTCTCCGAGCTGGGCGGATTCGGGGTTCCCGTGGACGAGAAGCGGGAGATGTGGCGCGAGACCCTCGAGCAGGTCGCCAACATGATGGTGATGGATCCGTACCCCGGCTTCGACGGGAAGTACTTCTCCATGCCGTGTCGGAACGTGGTGCCGAAGCCGGTGCAGAAGCCGCATCCGCCGCTCTGGGTCGCCTGCTCGAACCGGGACACGATCCATCTGGCGGCCCGGCTGGGGATCGGCGCTCTCACCTTCGCCTTCGTCGACCCCGGCGAGGCGCGCAAGTGGGTGGGCGAGTACTACGAGATCCTCAAGACCGAGTGCGTCCCGATCGGCCACGCCATCAACCCCAACGTCGCCATGGTGACGGGCTTCTCCTGCCATCCGGACGAGGAGGAGGCACGGCGCCGGGGCGAGGACGGCTTCAAGTTCTTCGGCTACGCGCTGGGCCACTTCTACATCTTCGGCACCCACACACCGGGTCGCACCGACGTCTGGAAGAGCTACGAGGCCGCCCGCGACTCGCTTCCCGAAGCGGGGGCCGCGCGCGGGATCGGAACGCCGGCGCAGCTTCGCGAGCACCTGTCGCAGTTCGAGGAGACCGGCGTCGACCAGGTGATCTTCATCCAGCAGGGCGGCCGGAACCGCCACGAGCACATCTGCGAATCTCTCGAGCTCTTCGCGTCGGACGTGATGCCGGAGTTCAAGGAGCGTCAGGCAACGCGGGAGCAGACGAAGATGGAGGCGCTCCAGCCGCATCTGGACGCGGCGATGGAGCGCAAGGAGCGCATGGAGCCCATCGCCGACTCCGACATCCCGCCGATCGTCTCGCTGGGGCGCCAGATCGTGCAGCAGATGCCGGCCGAGGAACGCAAGGGCCTGGCCAACACCCAGGGGGGCAGCGGCCTGGCCGTACCGCTCTCCGATCCCAACGAAGCAGGAGACCCCCGATGAGCAATGCCGAGAAGGCGCTGGCGATCTTCCAGAAGCACGTGGGCGAGGAGGAAGGCGTCGGCGAGTGGTTCGAGATCGATCAGGAGCGCATCAACGCCTTTGCGGACGCCACCCTCGATCACCAGTTCATCCACATCGACCCGGAGAAGTCGGCGCAGCTGTCGCCCTACAAGGTGACCATCGCCCATGGCTTCCTGACCCTCTCGATGGTGGTCAAGCTCGGCGGGTCCATTCCGCCGATCGATGCCGAGGCCTATCAGGGGGTGGTCATGGGCGTGAACTACGGCCTCGACAAGGTGCGCTTCCCGGCGCCGGTCAAGGTGGACTCGCGCATCCGCGGGCGCCGCACGCTGGTGTCGGCCGAGCTCAAGAACCCGACCACCATCCAGCTCAAGCAGCAGATGACCGTGGAGATCGAGGGCGAGGACAAGCCCGGCTGCGTGGCCGAGACGCTCACGCGACTGATCTACGCCTAGAGCCGGACCCGGCTGCGGCGGCGACTGCGCGCGTCCAGGGCCGCGATGGCTGCGGCGGTCAGCGGCCACAGGGCGAGACCGGCGACCGCCGCCTCGGCGCCGTGCGCGTCTCCGAAGAGCCCGGTCAGCCACGGGATCGTGAAGCCGCCGAGGGAGCCACAGCCGGCCACCAGGCCGCCGGCGGTCCCCTCGGCGCCAGGGGCGCGGGACATCGCCAGCGCGATGAGGAGCGGGAACACGCCGCCCATCGCCACCCCCACGGCCGCGAAGCCGAGCGCAGGGGGCAGGGCGGGCAGCGCGAGCGTGGCCGCGAGGAGCAGCGCGGCGAGGAGCATGAACGAGGCGAGATGCCGCTCGCGAAGCGGGCGGGGCCAGGCCGCCATCGCGCCGCGCCCGATGCCGATCCCCAGCCAGAGCCCGCTGATCGCGGCCAGGCCCGCGCTGGGGGGGAGGTCGCGCGCCGTCGCGGCGAAGGGCACGGCGAAGACGGTGAGCGCAGTCTCGAATCCCACGTAGCACGCGGAGACGGCGCCGAGGGCCGTCAGGCTGCGCAGACGCAGCCTGCTCTCGGGATCGTCCGGAGGGCCGGTCGGCGCGGGCTGGGGGGCGGCGGCAAAGGCCAGGGCGAGGACCGCCAGACCGCCGGCGGCGAGACGGAAGGCCCCCTGCCAGGCGTCGCCGCCGACGACCAGGGCGAAGGCCACGGGCGTGGCGACCGCGCCCAGCGTGACGGCCATGTGGGCGGCGGCGACCGCTCGCGCGGCGGCGCGCGGGTAGCGCGCCGCCAGCACCGCGTTGACGCCGGTCTCCAGGACGCCCAGGGAGAAGGCGGCGCCGGCGACGCCCGCTGCGACCCCCGCCAGCCCGCTGGCGTCCGCGGCGAGCCAGAGCGATGCCGCGCCCGCGGCGGTCGCGACGACGAAGAGGGGCCGGCGCGGCAGCCGGTCCACGAACGGGCCCGCTCCCACGGTTCCGAGTCCCAGGCCCGCCGAGAGCGCGGCGGCGAGCAGGCCGGTCTCCTCCAGGTCGAGTCCCAGCTGGGCGGCCAGCGGCCCCTGGGTGGAGCCGGGCAGCACGAGCACGACCCCGAGCAGCAGGAACGTCGCCAGCGCCAGGCTCATCCGGGGGCCCCGGCGACGGTGCTACGCTCGGCCGGCGCGCCCGCGGAGGTCAGTTCCCCATGAAGTACCCGCAGCACAATCCCCTCCCGATCCCCGAGAGCGGAACCCACGAGTCGGTCCGGGCCACGATGGACACCGTCTTCGACTGGGAGTACGACCTCTCGCGGGACAATCTCCTGGCTCTCTACGAGAAGGGCAAGGCGGCCACCTGGAACGCCGCCGATCTCGCCTGGGATACGCCCGTCGACCTGGAGAAGCTGCTCCGCGACCGCTTCCAGGCGGGTGCCGGCCAGATCTTCAACAGCATGCTGAATCCCCCGCGCGACCTCTCGCCGGAGGAGGGCGTGCAGATGAACCTGAACATGAACGCCTGGATGCTCTCGCAGTTCCTCCACGGCGAGCAGGGGGCCCTCCTCGCCACGGCCAAGGTGGTGCAGCAGGTCGCCGACGAGGAGGCGAAGTTCTACGCGGCCAACCAGGTGGCGGACGAGGCCCGCCACGTGGAGGTGTACCACCGCTACCTCACCGAGAAGCTGGGCTGCTCGTACGAGGTCAACCCGCACCTGCAGACGCTGCTGGACCAGATCGTCTCCGACTCCCGCTGGGACGTCACCTACCTGGGCATGCAGATCATGGTCGAGGGCCTGGCGCTGGCGGCATTCGGCATGGTGAAGCTGCAGATGCCGGACGAGCCGCTGATCCAGGACATCACCAGCCGCATCATGGGGGACGAGGCCCGCCACGTGGCCTTCGGGGTGCTCGCTCTCGACGGGATCTACCAGGAGATGAGTGCCTCGGAGCTGCGCGAGCGCGAGGACTTCGTGATCGAGGCCACACACCTGATGCGGGACCGCCTGCTGATGACGCAGGTGTACGAGCGGCTCGGCTTCGACGTGCAGCAGTGGACCGAGTGGGCGATCCAGACCCCCTTCATGAAGGGCTTCCGGCAGATGCTCTTCAGCAAGATCGTCCCCAACCTCAAGCGGCTGGGCTTGCTGACGCCGCGGGTGCGCGAGGCCTACGACCAGCTCGGCATCCTCCAGTTCGAGAACCTCAAGGACTCGACCGAAGACCCGGAGCCGATGCCGCCGGCCGAGCTGGTGGCGCTGCTCACACAGCTCCGTGGGGGGGGCGCCGAGGCGGGTTGAGCCACGCGAAGGCGGGTGCTGCTGCTATGCTGGCCCGCCCGAGGCCCCGGGGGTGGTAGGGGCGCGCCCGGGAGCGATGGAGCCTTCGAAGATCGAATCCAGCAGCGGTCCCGCGGGAGTCGTCTCGCCGGTCCACATCGAGGTCGAAGGTCTCCGTTTCAATCGGGGAGAACGCCCGATATTCCGGGATGTTTCGTGCGGCTTCCTGCGGGATCGCATCAACGTGATCCTGGGCGGCAGCGGGTCGGGGAAGACCACGCTCCTGCGCATGCTCGGCTGCCTGCTGCGCCCCGACTCCGGCGCGATCCGCGTGGACGACGATCTCGACCTGACCCGGCTCGGGTCCTCGGAGATCAAGGCCTACCGCCGCCACGTGGGGATGATGTTCCAGGGCGGAGCACTCCTCGACTCGATGAGCGTCTTCGACAACGCGGCGCTCCCGTTGCGGGAGCACTCGCCCCTGGACGAGGCGGAGATCGCGCGCGAGATCCGCCACGTCTTCGACTCGGTGGGCCTCGACGGTGTCGACGATCTCCTGCCGGCCGAGCTCTCGGGCGGGATGAAGAAGCGCGCGGCGCTGGCGCGCGCGCTGGTGACGGCTCCCGACATCCTGCTCTGCGACGAGCCCTTCTCGGGCCTCGACCCGGCTACCGTGCGCCTCGTGGAATCGCTCCTGGTGGATGTGAACGAGCGCCTGGGCGTCACCATGGTGATCGCGTCCCACCACGTGGCTTCGACCTTCCGGATGGCCGGCCGCATCGTGCTGCTGGTGGAGGGCGAGGCGTTGAGCGGTGCGCCGGACGCCTTTCGCGACCACGCGGATCCTCGCGTGGAGGAGTTCTTCGCGGGAGACCTGGTTTGACGGGGGGCGGGGTCACGAGGCTGGGTCGCGGCGCCACCCGCATGGTCTTCGACCTGGGCGGGCTGACCCGCTTCGGGGCGCAGGTCGCGGACTCGCTGCGGCGGCGGCCCCTGCGGCTGCGCCGCCTGGCCGACGAGATGTTCACGATCGGCGTGCTGTCGCTCTCGATCGTCCTGCTCTCCGGCCTTCTCGTCGGGCTGGTGCTCGGCCTCCAGGGGCACACCACCCTGGTGCGCTTCGGGGCGGAGGACACCCTGGGCGCGGTGGTGGGGCTGGTTCTCATCCGCGAGCTCGGCCCGGTGCTGACCGCGCTCCTCGTGACCGGTCGGGCCGGCTCGGCGGTAGCCGCCGAGATCGGTGCGATGGTGGTGACCGAGCAGCTCGACGGCCTGCGCATGATGTCGGTGGACCCGATCGACTTCGTGGTGAAGCCCAAGGCCCTCGCCATGGTGCTGTCGATGCCCCTCCTCTCGGCCCTCTTCATCGTGATGGGCGTCTTCGGGGGCTGGCTGGTGGGGGTGGTCTTCGTCGGTGGCGATCCGGGCCTCTACCTGTCGAGCCTGGAGTCCGCGGTCCGCTTCCGGGAGGACATCGGGGGGAGCTTGCTCAAGGCGTTCGTCTTTGGTGTCCTTGTGGCCCTGATCTCCACCTGGCGGGGCTTCACCTGCCGCCCCAACGCGGCCGGCGTGAGCGCCGCCACCACGGCGACGGTGGTCATGTCTTCGGTGGCCACGCTCATCTTCGACTACTTCATCACGGCGCTGTGGAGGTTCTGAACGATGGCCGGATCGGGAATGCGTGACCTGGTGGTGGGCCTCTTCGTCCTCGCCGGACTCGCGGCCCTCGCCTACCTGTCGATCACGCTGGGCGGCGTCGGCACCGGCGTTGCCGGCGGGCTCCAGCTCGTGGCCACGTTCGACGAGGTGGGCGGCCTGCGGGCGCGGGCGCCGGTGGTCGTGGGTGGCGTCAAGATCGGCCAGATCGAGACCATCTCCCTGGACGAGGACCTGCGCGCGCGGGTGGTGATGGACGTGAGCCCGGACGTGGCCCTCCCCACGGACACGTCGGCGTCGATCCTGACCTCCGGCGTCCTCGGCGACATGTACATCGCCCTCGAGCCCGGTGCGGAGGAGGATTTGCTCAAGGACGGGGACGAGATCGACTATACTCAGAGCGCCGTGGTCCTCGAGCGGCTGATCGGCAAGATGATCCAGAACCTGGGGGCGTCCGAGTGAGTCGCATGCGAGGGATTCCGCTCGTGCTGGGGCTGGCCCTGCTCGCGTCGGGCTGCGTCACGTACCCCGGCGGATGGGACCGCCAGGCCGAGGGGCCCGATCCCTACGAGAACACCAACCGCAAGGTGCACGCCTTCAACGAGGGCGTGGACCGCTACTTCCTGGACCCGATCGCCACCGGCTGGCGCTTCATCACCTTCCAGGGGCTGCGGGACTCGGTGGACAAGGTCTTCATCAACCTGGCGTTCCCGCGGCGCTTCCTGGCCAATCTCGGCCAGGGGGAGGTGAGCGCCGCCACCAGCGAGGTGGGTCGCTTCGTCCTGAACACCACCGTGGGCCTCGTCGGGTTCTTCGACCCCGCCACCCACATCGGCATGCCGCTCTACGACGAGGACTTCGGCCAGATGTTCGGGCGTTGGGGCGTCGGCCCGGGTCCCTACTGGGTCCTGCCGATCATGGGGCCCTCGAACCCGCGCGACACGGCTGGCCTGGTCTTCGACCTGGCCTTCGACGTGCGCACGATCGCCAGCTTCACGCCGGTCTTCACGCTGGCCTGGACCGGTGTCGTCCAGAACGTGAACCGGCGCGCCCTGCTCGATGCGGACCTGGACTCCGCGCGGGAAGCTGCCCTCGACTTCTACATCTTCAGCCGAGATGCCTATATGCAGCGGCGCCGGGCCCTGGTGGCCAACGAGCACGTGGGCGAGGTGCTCTCGGATCCCGAGGACGACCTCTACGACTCCGCCGACGACGACCTCTACGACATTCCGGAAGACCCCTCCAATGGTGGCGGCTGAGCGATCGGGACGCAGGCGGCTCGCGGCACTCGTGCTCCTCGCCGCGCTCGCCGTGCCCCTGCCGGCGACTGGCGCGCCCGCCAGCGCGCGCGACCAGGCCGAGGCCCGCGCCGCCGTGGACGAGATGGTGGAGAAGGTCCTGGCGGTGCTGCGCGACGACTCTGCGACCAATGGAGAGAAGGTCGAGCGCATCCAGGACATCGCCTACGCCGGCTTCGACTTCCGCGTGATCACGCGGCTGGTGCTGGCGCGCAACTACCGCAGGATGTCCCCTCAGCAGCGCAGCGACTTCGAGGTCGAGTTCAAGCGGCATCTCTCGTCCACCTACGGGCACAACCTCGAGCGGTACAGCAACGAGACCGTCGAGGTCACCGACACACGCGCCGAGAAGAACGGGGATGTGACCGTGCGCAGCCGTGTGCTGGGCCGGGCCGAGCCGATCCTCCTGGACTATCGGCTGCGCTCGCGAGACGGTGGCTGGTACGTGATCGACGTCATCATCGAAGGGGTCAGCCTGCTCTCGAACTTCCGCAGCCAGACCCAGGAGATCATCGCCGCGGAGGGGCCGGACGGCCTGATCCAGAAGCTGCGCGAGAAGAACGACAACGCGCAAGAGAGCTAGATGCCCCGCCTGACCTCCCTCAGCGGGCGACGCGCCCTGGTGACGGGTGCGTCCAGCGGGCTCGGTCGGGCGCTGGCGTTGCGGGTGGCCCGCGAGGGCGCCCGGGTGGCGTTGGTGGCGCGTCGCGCGGAGGCGCTGGCCGCCCTGGCCTCGGAGATCCGCGGGGGCGGGGGGGACGCCCTCGTGCTGCCCTGTGACGTGTCCGATCGCAGCCAGGTCGAGGCCAGCGCGGAACGCGTCCAATCCGCCTGGGGAGGTGTGGACCTCCTGGTCAACAACGCGGGCTATGGGCACCACCGGCCCTTCCTCCGTTGGGACGTGGAGGACATGGAGCGGATGATGCAGGTGAACTTCCTCGGCGGCCTCTACTGGACCAAGGCCCTGCTGCCGGGAATGGTGTCGCGTGGAGAGGGTTGGGTCGTCTTCGTCTCTTCGGTCGTGGGGAGGATCGGGAACCCGGACGAGACCGCGTACGTCGCCAGCAAGTTCGCCCAGGCCGGACTCGCCGAGGCGTTGTCGATCGAAGTCGAGGATCGCGGAGTGCATGTCCTCACGGTGTTCCCTGGCGCGATCCGGACACCCTTCTTCGACGAGGAGGCGCTGGCCCGAATGCCCTCGGCCGCCAAGAGCCAGATGGTGGAGCCGGAGGATCTCGTTGGCGCGATCCTGCGCGCACTGGCGCGCGGCCGCCGCGAGCTCACCTGGCCCCGGGCCCTGGCCGGGGCCTACGTCGTGAAGGCGCTCCTGCCCGGCTTCTTCCGCTGGGGCGTGAAGCGCGCGGCGCTGCCTGCGCCGGACCCGGTGGACGAGGCCGAGAGCGCGGCCACGGAAGGGGAGTAGCCGTGAGCGTCGCCGGGCGCGTCTTCCTGGTGACCGGCGCATCCTCCGGGATCGGGCGGGCCACGGCGCGCGCGCTCGCCGCGCGTGGTGCCGTCGTCGCGGGGGTCGCACGGCGCCGGGAGCTCCTGGAGTCGCTCGCGGAGGAGATGCGCCGGGACTCGCCGCGCTCCTTCACCCTCGCCGCGGATCTGGCCGTTCGCGACGAGGCCGAGGGCGCCGTGGCGGAGGTGCTGCAGCGGGCGGGTCGGGTGGACGTGCTGGTGAACAACGCCGCGATCAGCAAGCACAAGCACCTCTGGCACACCTCGGCCGACGAGGCGGAGGCGGTGATGCGGGTCAACTTCCTCTCGGCCGTGTGGACCAGCTTCGCCGCGCTCCCGGCGATGCTGCGCCAGCGGGATGGCGTCATCGTGAACGTCTCGTCGATGGCCGCGCGTGTCGTACCCCCGCGCGAGTCGCTCTACGCCGCCAGCAAGGCGGCTCTGGACGCGTTCACCGAGGGGCTCTGGAGCGACCTCGAGGGCTCGGGGATCCACGCGGGCCTGGTCGTGGTGGGACCCATCGACACGGAGATCTGGGACAAGCTGGAGGAGCCGCCCGCCTTCCGGGGGCGCCGCCATCCGCCGGAGGTGGTGACGCGGGCGATCCTCGACGTGGTCGAGAAGCGCAAGCACGAGGTGATGGCGCCGCGCAGGAGCCTGCAGCTGGGCCTGGCCCGGGCCATGCGGGCACTCCTCCCCGGAGCCGTGCGCAGCGGCGTCCGGCGCATGGATCCGGTCCCCCGGGAGGTGCTGGACGCGGCCCGCGCGCGCGCCGAGCGCGGGCTGCCGCTGGGTCGGGAAGGGGACGAGTAGGCGCCCCCCTTCCGCTCAGGCGGACGGCGGATAGGCGAACAGCACCTTGACGGCCCCGCTGCGGCCCTGGTCGTGGAGGGCGAGGAAGGCATCCCGCCAGTCCGCCAGTGTGAAGCGGTGGGTCAGGATCGCCGTGGCGTCGAGGTCCCCGCTGCCGATCAGCTCCAGGTACCACTCCATGGCGTGCTGGCGCCGGCCGTCCCAGGTCTCGTGTCCGAAGGCGTTGGAGCCCACGAGCGCGATCTCCTTGAAGTAGAGCGGGGTCCACTCGAAGCGCTTCGGCGCCTCGACCCCCGTCACCGAGATGCGCCCGCGGCTGCGCGTGACGCGCACCCCCACCTCGAGCGTCTCCGGGAGCCCCACGGTGTCGTAGATCACGTCGACACCGCCGTTCAGCATGGGAAGTCCCCGCCAGGGGCGTAGCCGCTCGGCGCCGCACAGCTCGCCCAGGCTCTCGATCAGCGCCCGGGTGGGGCGATGCGGCAGCGCGCGCTCCGCGCCCAGCTTGACGGCGAGGTCTGCCTGGTGCGGGTAGCGGGCCACCGCGAGCACCCGCACGTCCGGATGCAGCAGGCGCAGGATGGCCACCGCGAGGAGCCCGAGGGTGCCGCAGCCGTAGACCAGGGCGGTTCCGCCCCGCGGCGGCGGACACTGGAGGACCGAGTGGAACGAGACGGAGAAAGGGTCGGCGAGCACCGCAGCCTCGTCGGAGACCTCGTCCGGGAGCGGGAAGCACATGGAGTCGTGGGCCGGCAGGAGCGGCGCGAAGCCTCCGCCCGCGCGGCTGCTGTTGCCGGTGTGGATGCCCGGCTCGATCACACCGCGGGTGAAGCTCGTGCACTGGGCGAAATCGCCGCTACGGCACCAGGTGCAGGGTGGCAGGCCGCGCGGAGCGCAGGACAGCCAGGGGTTCAGGACCACGCGCTGCCCGGGCGCGAGGCCCTGGGCTGCCGGCCCGACCTCCTCCACCGTCGCCACGACCTCGTGACCCAGCACCTGGGGAAACGAGATCAGCGAGGTCATCGGGTTGTCGAGGGCGCCGTTCAGGAAGACCTGCTTGGTATCGCTCCCGCAGATCCCGCACAGGCGCGTGCGCAGGAGCACCCAGTCTTCGGCGGGAAGGCTCGGTGTCGGGATCTCGCGCAGCTGCATCGGCGCCGTCGGCCCGATGAAGGCGCGCGGCGAGAGGGCGGCCAGGAGGCGTGTCGCCGCGAGCCGGGGCATGCTGTGCTCGAAGACCAGCGCCTGCATCAGGGCCGCGGCGTGCGCCGCGCGACCAGCTCGATCCGGGTTCCGTCCGGGTCGAGCGCGAAGAGCGCGACGGGGATGCGCGACTCCGCCAGGATGCGCCCGCCGGCCTCGACGATTCGCGCGGCCGCCGCGTCCAGGTCGTCGACCTCGAGCGAGAGGTGGGTCAGGCCCAGGCGGTTCATCTCGCGGAGACCGCCGCCCACCACCCCGGGCTCCGGGAACCCGAGCAGCTCGAGGGTCGCGCCGTCCTTCACCAGGTACACGGCCTCGAGCGCCACGTCAGGGATCCCCAGCAGGTCGGCGGCCATCCCGCCCCGCATGGAGACGCGCGGCCGCCGCGGATCCTCCTCGAAGCCGAGGGCCCGATAGAAGTCGAGCGAGCGCTCGACGTCGGAGACACAGAGGCCGATGTGGGTCAGTCGCACGGGAGACAGGATTCTCTGCGCGGCCGGGCAGGTCAACCGAAGGCGGCCTGGAGGGTCAACCGAGGGCGGTCGGGCGGGTCAACCGATGGCCGCCCGGAACGTCGGTTTCTGACGGGCCGTCAGATCTGGTATCCTCCCCGGGCTGCCAACGGCGCGGGCCGCC
>JANQFA010000083.1 GCA_028278065.1 Myxococcota bacterium | reverse complement strand
GAGAGGAGCACGCTCCCCGCCAGCAGCGCGGCCGCGGCGCCGATGCGGCGCCCGTGGGAGCCCCCTGCGGATCCCTCGCTCACCGAATCCCCCCGGCGGCGAGGTTAGTGCAGCCCGCCTAGAAGGGGTGGCCGACCTGCAGCACGAAGCGGACGCCTTCGGTCGAGCCGGCCACGTCGGCGCGGAAGACCGCCTTCTGGATCATCGCGCGAAGCCCGATCCCCAGGTCCCACTTCATGTCGCTGTGCAGCTCGGAGAAGTCCCAGTCGTCCGCCACCCGCCCCGCCTCGCCGAAGAGCACCACCTGGAACCAGTCGATCTCCACGTCCTCGATGAGGCCGAAGAGGTTCACGCGGGGCCAGGGATTCCAGCGCGGCGTGAGGCGCAGCTCCAGCGTGTAGGCGACGGCCGCCTGGTCGTTGAAGCGATCCGTGTCGAAGCCGCGCAGCCGCCAGTAGCCGCCCAGGCGAGGTCCGCGGTTGTAGGGCGCATCGCCGTCGGTCACCTCCGACGTCCAGACGTCGAAGGCGAGGATCGCCTGCTTCAGGTGCTCGCCCCGGCCCAGCAGGAAGTACTTGCTGAGCTGGGCCTCCCAGGCGGTCCAGGTCTCGGCGCGGTTCAGCCAGCCCGGATCGTGGAGCGCGTAGGCCTGGAGCCGGTGCCCCTTCTCCGGGTTGGGCCGGAAGTCCCGGTTGTCGTGATCGAGACCGATCCGGAAGCCCAGCGTGTCGATCCGGCTGTTGCCCCGGTCCACGTCGTAGGACTGGCGCTGGTAGAAGGTCTGCACCACCGCGAAGGTCTGGCCGCTCTTCCACGGGTTCCAGCTCTCGCCGCCCGTCGCCCCGCCCACCAGCAGGCCCTCGTCCATGACGTACTTCGACAGGATGTTCTCCGGGTCGCGCCCGTGCCCGATGGGAAGCAGGACGCGCAGGGGCGCCTCCACCCAGACGTCGAAGCGGGTCTCGTCGACGAAGTCCTCTTCGAGGGAGTCGTTGGAGCCCGCCTGCAGGAGCGAGAACGGCGGCCGCGGGTTCAGGGCCGTGTAGGAGCGGCTCTCGTCCCAGCGGCCGAAGTGGCCGTAGGCCCGGATGAAGAGGCGCTCGAACCAGGGAAGCTGGTAGTCCCAGATGCCGCCGTAGAAGCCGGTGGTGCCGTTGGTGGAGATGAAGGGGGTGGCGAACCAGCTGGCCTGCGGCTGGATCCCGCCGAACTCGCCGAAGAAGACTCCGGCCGTCAGCTTCATGCTCTCGGTGTAGAAGGCGTACGGGAGCATCAGGGGCCGGGCCTTCGCACCCTCCCCTTCGTTCACGATGATCTGCTGGGCCGCGGCGGGAGCGGCGAAGCCCAAGAGGACGAGAAGCGGGATCAGCCGGGTGGGTGCGCGCATGGGCGCGGAGACTACCACCCCGGCGCCGGCCCGCTCAGCCGGTCAGCCGGTCAGTCGGTCAGCCGGTCAGCCGGTCAGCCGGGATTGGGCTCACGCCAGATGGCGCCGTCCCAGGTCTCGACCAGCACGTCGTCGCCGTCGCGTCCGCGCAGCCAACGGTGCTGGAGCGGCACCTTGCCGTGGGGCGTGTCGAGCACGTACTCCGGAATCGCGAAGCCGCTGGTGCGCCCGCGCAGGGCCTTGAAGATCTCGATGCCGCGCTCCACCGGCACCCGGAAGTGTTCCGTCCCCTCCAGCAGCTGGGCCTGGTAGCAGTAGTACGGGCGAACGCGCATGCGCACGAGGCCCTCGCAGAGAGCCTTCATGGTGGCGGGGTCGTCGTTGATCCCGCGCAGCAGCACGCTCTGGTTGCCCACCGGGACCCCGGCGCGGGTGAGCCGATCGCAGGATTCCGCTGCTTCGGCGCTTAGTTCGCGCGGATGGTTGAAGTGGGTGTTGAGCCAGACGGGATGGTGGTCGGCGAGCAGCCGGCAGAGCTCCGGGGTCACCCGGAAGGGCAGCGTCACGGGCAGCCGGGTTCCCAGGCGCAGGATCTCCACGTGGTCGATGGCGCGCAGCTCGCCCAGCAGCCAGGCCAGGCGCTCGTCGGAGAAGGTGAGCGGATCGCCGCCGGTGAGCAGGACGTCGCGGATCTCGGGCGTGGCGCGGATCCAGTCGAGGGCCTCGCCGAGCTCCTGCTTCTTCATCGCCCACTCCGGCTCGCCCACCATGCGCTTGCGCAGGCAGTAGCGGCAGTAGAGGGCACACTCGTTGTTGACGCAGAAGGCGATCCGGTCCGGGTACACGCGGATCACGTTCTTGACCGGAGAGTGGGCCACCTCGTCGAGGGGGTCGGCCAGGCCCGCGGGATCGTCCAGCTCCGCGGTGCGCGGCACCACCTGGCGGCGGATCGGGCAGTCCGCATCCTCGGGGTCCATGAGCGCCGCGTAGTAGGGAGTGATCACGAAGTGGAAGCGGTCGGAGAGCTTCGCGATGGCCTCGGTCTCGTCCGGGTCGGCCGTCGCCACGCGGGACAGGGCGTCGGCGTCGCGGATGCGGCTGCGCATCTGCCAGCGCCAGTCGCACCAGTCGGCGGCAGCGATGCCGGGCGGCACACGCGTCTCCGGGAAGGGAGCCCTCATCGCACGCCACCCAGGCCCAGGCGCTCGAGCCCCGCCGCGAGCACCTCGGCGAGGAGCGCGTCGAGGGGACGCCCCTCGAGCTCGGCGATGATCCCGAAGGACCCGTCCGGCGCAAAGGTGGGCAGCGGGTTGATCTCGAGGAAGCGGGGCTCGCCCGCGGCGTCGAGCCGGAAGTCGGCGCGCGCGAAGTCGCGGCAGGCCAGGGCCTCGAACGCGCGCAGGGTGAGCGAGACGAGGCGGGTCTCCAGCTCCGGCTCGAGCTCGCCGGGGAGCGCGTGGGTCCAGCCTCCGGCCGGCGCGGGGTGGCGCTCGAGGGCGTGCACCCCGATCCCGCTGCGTCTCTCGAGCGCGCGCTGCAGCACGGGAAGCGCGCGGGGCGGATCGTGGCCCACCACGGTCACCGTGAACTCGGCGCCGGGCAGGAAGGGCTCGACCAGCGCCGGCTGGTCGTAGTCGCGCACGATGCGCGCCACCTCTCGGGCGAGTCCGGCGCGATCCTCCACCCGCGAGCCGGGGCCGATGCCCTTGGCCGTGCCCTCCCAACGTGGTTTCACGAAGAAGGGGAAAGGCCCTGGAAGCCCTGCGCTTTCTACCTCTTCGGGATCGCCCAGGCAGATCCGCTCGGGCACCGGCACCCCGGCCGCAGCCATCTTCTCCTGGCACCAGGCCTTGTCGAGCGAGAGCGAGAGGGTGAGGGCGTCCGAGCCGAGGGTGGGGACGCCGCACATCTCGAGGAGCACCGGGGCCCACGCTTCCCGGTTCCGCCCGCCTCGTCCTTCGGCGATGTTGAGGGCGGCGTCGAGTGCGGGCAGCTCGCCCTTCCCCGCCCGCCCCAGCAGCTCGTGCGGGCTTCCGAGACGCACCGGCTCGTGCCCCAGCCTGCGCAGGGCAGCCTCGAGGACATCCACGGTGGCCTCCGGCTCGTACTCGGCGTCGATGTCCGCGGGATCGCCGGGCCGACGCGGGTGCGTTCCCAGCAGGTCGTAGACGAGGCCGACGCGGAGCATCGGGCAAGGGTAACGGCAGGCCCCGCGCGCTTCGACCGGGCTGCGCGGCGGCGGCGCAGTGCGATGGCCCCCGGCTCGAGCGGTCGCGACGCGGCGCGACCCGTCCCGGACGGGGCGGCGATGGACCCGGTGCGGTGCGATCGTCCCCGCGTGCCCGACTCGGACGATCGACGCCACGCGCGCACCCGCGCCTGGATCCTGGTGGGCGTCTGGACCACGGTGGTGCTGATCCTCTCCGGGGACGAATTCTCCGCGGGCACCACGCGGGGCTGGCTCGAGGAGCTCGCGCTGCGCGTCTTCGCCGGTCTCGACGACGCGACGCTCGACCTCGCCCACCGCCTGGCGCGACGCGCGGCCCACGTCCTCGAGTACGCGGTCCTCGCGCTGCTGGCGGGCGGGGCCTTCGTCGCCAGCGGGGTCGACCGCGTGGGGCGCGCCGCGCTCTTCGCGGTGCTGCTCGCGGGTGCAGTGGCGTCCCTCGACGAGTCCCTCCAGGCGCTGCGCCCCCAGCGCAGCGGCTCGGCGAGCCACGTGGCGCTGGATCTGGCCGGAGCCAGCCTGGGCGCCGCGCTCTTCGCCTTGGCGGCTCGCCGGCGCTCCCGGCCGGAGCGGGGACGCGTATGATGGCGGCCGCGGGCGGCGCACGCCGGCAGCGGGGGAGCACCTGATGCCCGAGCGCATCGACAGGTGGGGGAGCACCTGATGCTCGAGCGCATCGACAGGTGGGGGAGCACCTGATGCCCGAGCGCATCGACAGGTGGGGGAGCACCTGATGCCCGAGCGCATCGACAGGTGGGGGGGCACCTGATGCCCGAGCGCATCGACAGGTGGGGGAGCACCTGATGCTCGAGCGCATCGAGAAGCTGGGCAACGCGCTTCCCGATCCCGCCACCCTCTTCCTCGTCGGCGCCTTCCTCGTGATGGCGCTCTCCCAGCTCGCCGTGGCCCTGGACTGGAGCGTCGACAAGACGGTGACCCGGGAGGTGCGGGTCGAGGTGCGCGGGCCCGACGGGGGCGTCGTGATGGATCCCTCCACGGGGAGCCCGCTCACGGTCGTGAAGCTCGACCCACGCACGGGTTCGCCGCTGCGCGAGCAGGTGACGGTCGCGGTGCGCCCCACCGGGCTCCTCTCCTCGGACGGCCTCTACTGGGCCGTCTCCACCCTGGTGTCCAACTTCAAGGACTTCCCCCCGCTCGCCATCGTGCTGGTGGGGATGCTCGGGATCGGGCTCGCCGAGCGGACGGGCTTCATCGGCGCCCTCCTCAAGGCGACACTCCTCGCGGTCCCCCCCGCGCTGCTCACGCCCACGGTGTTCTTCGTGGGGGTGATGTCGTCGATGGCCCTCGACGCGGGCTACGTCGTGCTCCCACCCGTCGCGATGGCCCTCTTCCTGGCGGCCGGGCGCTCGCCCCTGGTCGGGCTGGCGGCCGTTTTCGCCGGCGTCTCCGCGGGCTTCAGCGCCAATCTCTTCCCGACCAGCCTGGAGCCCCTGCTCGCGGGCTTCAGCACCAGCGCCGCACAGCTGATCGATCCCGAGCACGAGGTCGCCGCCACGGCGAACCTGCGCTTCATCCAGGTATCCACCGTGCTCCTCACCCTGGTGGGCTGGGCGGTCACGGCCTGGTGGGTCGAGCCGCGCTATGCGGGAGCCGCCCCCGACCAGGGCGGGGCCCGGCCGCTGAGCGAGGCCGAGACGCTGGAGGCTCGGACCCTCTCGCCCGAGGAGCGCCGCGGGCTGCGCGCCGGCACGATCGCCGCCCTGCTCACGCTCGGCGTCTTCGTCGCGGTGACCCTGATCCCGGGCGCGCCCCTGCACGGCATGGACGGCGCCTTTCCGCGCTGGGTGCGCTCGGTGGTGCCGCTCATCTTCATCGGCTTCTTCGTGCCCGGTCTGGCGTACGGGATCGCGTCGCGCTCGCTGACCAGCGACAAGGACGTGGCCGGGATGCTCGGCGAGACCATGTCCTCGATGGGTCCGTACATCGTGCTGGCCTTCTTCGCCGCGCAGTTCGTGGCCTGGTTCGGCCACTCCGGGCTGGGGGAGATGCTCGCCATCAGCGGCGGACGGGCGCTCACCCGGGCGGCACTCCCCGCGCCGATCCTGGTGGTGGCCTTCATCGGCGTGGTGATGGTCGGGAACCTCTTCATCGGATCCATGTCCGCCAAGTACGCCTTCTTCGCTCCGGTCTTCGTCCCCATGTTCATGCAGGCGGGGATCAGCCCCGAGCTGACCCAGGCCGCGTACCGGGTGGGCGACTCGGTCTCGAACGTCATCACGCCCCTCAATCCCTACGTCGTGATCATCCTGGTCTTCATGCGGCGCTACGTCCCCCAGGCGGGCATCGGCACCCTGGTCGCGCTGATGCTTCCCTACACGGTGGTGTTCCTGGTGGCGTGGAGCGCGCTCCTGGTGGCGTGGGTGATCCTGGGCTTCGATCTGGGCGCAGGCGGGCCCCTGGTCTGGTCGCCGTAGCCGGACCCCGCCGTGGTAGGGTCTCCCCTCGCCTCCAGGAGAGCCCACCATGAGCGCCCGCTACGAAGACGTCGTCGCACAGCTGACCGGCCCGGGAGCGCCGTTCGAGCTGGTCGTCGAGGAGGTGGGCGGCCGCCCCCAGACGAACTTCAAGAACCGCGAGCGCTCGCTCCGCGAGAAGATCGCCAACGCTGCGGCGCGCGGGGACGCCGAGTGCATGGTCTACGGAGAGCGGCGCATCTCGTACGCCGACTTCGCGCGCGAAGTCTGGGGCGCGGCGCGCGGGCTCCGCGCCCGCGGCTTCGGACGCGGCGACCGGCTGGCGGTGCTCTCGTACAACTGCCCCGAGTGGATCTCCGCCCTGTTCGGAGCGACCTCCCTCGGCGGAATCGGCGTGGGCCTGAACGGCTGGTGGGCCGCCGAGGAGCTCGACTACGGGCTGCGAGATTCGGGATCGCGCGTGCTCGTGGTGGACGACCGGCTCTGGCCGCGCGTGGAGAAGGTGGCGCGGGAGGCGCCCGACCTGGAGACGGTCTTCTACATCGGCGAGGACCCGCCGCCGGGTACCCAGCCCATCGCCGAGATCCTCGAGCCCTGCGACGAGATCCCGGACGATCCGATCGACGAGGACGACCCCTGGGTGATCCTCTACACATCGGGTACGACGGGGCGCTCCAAGGGCTGCATCACCACCCACCGCGGCACGATCGCGCAGGTCCTGGGGATCGGATTCAACCGGATCTCCACCGCCATCCTGGACGGCGCCCTGCCCGCGCCGGGCGACGGCCAGACGGTGAGCCTGCTCTCCTCGCCCCTCT
This sequence comes from Myxococcota bacterium, assembly GCA_028278065.1. GTDB lineage: Bacteria > Myxococcota_A > UBA9160 > UBA9160 > JAFDET01 > JAFDET01. The sequence continues at coordinate 11,381 of JANQFA010000083.1, read as the reverse complement.
TCCACGTGGGGGGCCTCCACTCCAACGTCTGCACCCTGATCAGCGCCGGCGCTCGCATGATCTTCCTGGAGGGCAGGTTCGAGCCGGAGAAGGTCCTGCAGCTGATCGAGCGGGAGCGCGTCCAGAACTGGGGCGCCATCCCGACCATGCTCCACCGGGTGGTGCACCACGAGAAGGTCCGCGACTACGACCTCTCCTGCCTGAAGGGGATCTCCTTCGGCGGCGCGCCCACGGCCCCGGAGACCGTGGACAAGGCCCTCGAGGTGCTCCCCATCCAGCCGTCCTTCGCCAACGCCTACGGCCTCACCGAGACCCACGGCGTGGCCACCGCATGCTCCGGCAAGGCCTTCCTGGAGCGCAAGACCTCGGCCGGCCGGCCCATCCCGGTGCTCGAGATGGAGATCCGCGACGAGGACGGCGCCCCCTGTGCGCCCGGCCAGCTGGGCGAGGTCTGCTTCCGCGGGCCCACCATCACCCCGGGCTACTGGAACCGGCCCGACGCCAGCGCCGAGACCGTGGTCGACGGCTGGCTCCTCACCGGCGACCTCGGCTTCGTGGACGACGAGGGCTTCCTCTTCGTGGTCGACCGGGCCAAGGACATGATCCTGCGCGGCGGCGAGAACGTCTACTGCATGGAGATCGAGAACTGCCTGGCGGACCATCCCGAGATCGACGAGGCCGCCGTGGTGGGCGTGCCGGACGCGGAGCTGGGCGAACGGGTGAAGGCGGTGGTGCGCCGGGTGGACGGGTCGACCCTCGCGGGAGAGGCCGTCCGCAGCCACGTAGCCGCGCGCATGGCCTCGTTCAAGGTCCCGGACTTCGTCGACTTCATCGACCGGCCGCTGCCCCGCAATCCCTCGGGCAAGCTCCTCAAGACCGAGCTGCGCGGGCAGGCCTCACGCTTCGCCGAGGAGCCCGACGACGCATGAACGCCGCCCTGCTGGCCGCGATCGTCTTCGCGTTCTTCGCTCTCGGCTACCGCTTCTACTCGCGCTTCCTGGCGGAACGGGTCTTCGCCCTGCGCGACAGCGAGCCCGTCCCCTCCCGCGAGCTCGAAGACGGGGTCGACTTCGTCCCGACCCCGAAGACGGTGCTCTGGGGCCACCACTACACCTCGATCGCCGGTGCGGCGCCGATCGTGGGGCCGGCGCTCGCCGTGATCTGGGGCTGGCTGCCGGCGCTGGTCTGGGTGGCCGTGGGAACCGTCCTGATGGGCGCCGTCCACGACTTCGCGGCCCTCGTGATCAGCCTCCGCAACCGCGGCAGCTCCATCGGCGAGATCGCCGGCGCCGTGATCAGCCCGCGCGTGCGCACCCTCTTCCTCTTGATCATCTCCTTCCTGATCTGGATCGTGCTCGCGGTCTTCGCCTTCATCATCGGCACCCTCTTCGTGCAGACGCCCGGCTCGATCTTCCCGATCTGGGTGCAGATCGCGGTGGCGGTGACCCTGGGCTGGCTGGTCTACCGACGCGGCGTCCCGATCCTGTGGCCGTCCCTCGTCGCCTACGCGGCGCTCGTCGCCGCCATCTTCCAGGGCAACGCCTTCGCGGAGGCCTTCCCCGCCATCACCCAGGTGTCGGTGGGAACCTGGGTATGGGTGCTGATGATCTACTCGTTCGTGGCCTCGGTGCTGCCCGTCTGGCTCCTCCTCCAGCCGCGCGACTACCTGAACTCGCACCAGCTCATCACCGGCCTCACCCTGCTCATCCTGGGACTCGTGGTCCTGCAACCCACCGTCCAGGCACCCGCCGTGAACCTCTGGCCCGAGGGGGCGCCGCCGCTCATCCCCTTCCTCTTCATCACCATCGCCTGCGGGGCGATCTCGGGCTTCCACGGCCTGGTGTCTTCGGGCACGACCTCGAAGCAGGTGGGATGCATGACCGACGCCCGGCCCATCGGCTACGGCGGGATGCTCGGGGAGGGCACCCTGGGCCTCCTCGCCGTGCTCGCCTCCACCGCCGGCTTCGCCAGCGCAGGCGAGTGGCACGCCCACTACGGAAGCTGGTCGGAGGCCTCGGGCCTGGGGCCGAAGCTGGCCGCGTTCGTGAACGGCGGCGCCACCTTCGTGGCCAGCCTGGGCTTCCCGGTCGAGACGGCCAGGACCTTCATCGCGGTGATGGTGATCGCGTTCGCGGCCACCTCCCTCGACACGGGGGCGCGCATCCAGCGGCTGGTCATCGCGGAGCTGGCCGAGGCCTACGGGGTGCGCCCTCTCACCAATCGCTTCCTGGCAGCGGGGCTCGGGATCGGACTCGCCCTGCTGCTGGCCGTCACCCAGGCCGGCGGCAAGGGCGGCCTCATCCTCTGGCCGCTCTTCGGCACCACCAACCAGCTGGTCGCCGGCGTCACGCTCCTGGTGGTGAGCGTCTGGCTCAAGCGCCAGGGGAAGCCCCACCTCTACACATTGGTGCCCATGCTGCTCGTGGCGGCCGCTACGATCACCGCGATGGGGGGCGAGCTGCGCGGCTACTTCATGGACTTCGAGGCCCGCTGGCTGCTCGCGGTGATGGGTACCATCATCCTGGCCGCCGACGTCTGGGTCCTGCTCGAGGGCGGCCGCCTGCTGCTGGGTCTGCCCGGACGATCCGCGGACCCGCGCTCCGCCTGACCGGAGAACCTGCGCGAGCAGCCGCACGGCCCAGCGAGCCGAGTGCTGCCGGAGACCCGAGCATGGACGTCACGAATCTGGATGCGAAGTGGGCACTGGTGACCGGGGCCGGGAGCGGCATCGGGCGGGCGCTGGCGCTGGCCATGGCGCGGCGCGGCGCGGATCTGGTGATCTGCGATCTGAACCCGGAGTGGCTGGCCGCCGCCCGCGGCGAGATCGAGGCGACGGGCTCCAGGGTGATCGCGGCCGAGGTGGACGTGGCCAACCGCGAGGCGATGCGCGCCTTCGCCGAGGAGGTGCACGGCCTGATTCCCGCCGTGGACCTGCTGGTGAACAACGCCGGGATCGGGATCGCCGCGCTCTTCGTGGACCATCCGCTGGAGGAGTGGGACCGGATCGTCGGAATCAACCTGATGGGGGTCGTACACGGCTGCCACTTCTTCGTGCCGCACATGATCGAGCGGGCCCAGGGCGGACACGTGGTCAACATCTCCTCCATGGCCGGCTTCACCGCCGTCGGCAACATGACCTCGTACAACGCCACCAAGTTCGCCGTGCGCGGGTTCTCCGAGTCCCTTGCCGGCGAGCTGTCGGTGCACGGGATCGGTGTGACCGCCGTCTGCCCGGGCATCATCAACACCCCCATCGTGCGCAACATGACGGTCTACGGCCCGGATCCCGAGGAGAGCCGCCGCCAGGCGACCCGGACCTTCACCCGGCGCAACTACGGCCCGGAGCGGCTGGCCGAGGGCATCCTGTCGGCGATCCAGGGGGACAAGATCGTGGCTCCCATCACGATCGAGGCGCGGCTCTTCTGGAAGCTCACGCGCTGGACGCCGGGCCTCGTCCACTGGATCAATCGGCGCGCGTCGAAGCGCCTGGCCGAGGAGACGGCCAGGGCCGCCCGCCCATAGCGCCTCTCAGACCGGCTCCCAGCCCCCTTCGGCGCCGCGGCGCAGACGCACGTGCTCGGTGTTGCGCGGGGTCACGCCACACAGGCTCTTCATCACCCCGCCGTGGGTCACCACGGCGACGCGCGAGGGCCGAGCGGAGACATGGCGGGCCGCGATGTCGCGCAGCGCCTCGCCCACCCGCGCCAGCAGGGCACGGGGTGTCTCGCCACCCCCGGGCGCGAAGTCCGGCTCGCGGCGGCTGAAGCGCGCGTACTGGCCCGGCCAGCGGGCCTCGATCTCCGCCCGGGTGCACCCCGACCACTCGCCGACGTGGAACTCGCGCATGCGCGGCTCGGGAACCGGCGCGAGGCCGAGGCGGCGACCCAGGATCTCGGCCGTCTCCCAGGCGCGACCCAGGTCGCTCGCGTAGAGCGCGACCGGGGCCAGCGCCACCAGTCCCGCCACCGCCTCCCGGGCCTGGACGCGACCCCGCTCACTGAGCGGGGGATCGGCCTGGCCCTGCCAGAGGCCGGCAGCGTTCCACTCGCTCTCGCCGTGGCGGATGAGGATCAGCTCGACGCTGGACATGGGCGGCGAGACTAGCGCTCGCTTCCACCACCCGGCGCCGCTTCAAGCGTGGACGGACCGACTCGCGATGCGTCTCCAGAGGAGCCAGCCCGGCAGCGCCAGGAGGAGGATGCCGAGCACCGGGGCCAGCGCGTGCCCCAGCACCAGGTGCGCCGCGTCGAACTGGGCGCAGTGCATGTGGTTGGCGATGGAGCCCAGGGCCACGCTCCCGGCCGCCGCCGCCGCGAGGCAGGAGAGCGGTCGCCCGGGCGCACCGCGCAGCACGAAGCCGAGGCCGATGGCCGCGGCCGGGAGCGCGATCATGGTGGCGATCGAGGCGCACATTCCGGCCGCGCCGATGGGGGCGGCCCCGATCGACGCCTCCGGACCGGTGAAGGCGAGCAGACCTCCGACGCCCAGAGCCACCGCGGCGCCGACCACCGTGACCCAGAAGGCGGCGCGCGCCTCCGACTCGCGACCGGGGACGGCGCCGGCCAGCGCAGCCACCGTGCCCCCGACGGCCACGAGGAGGAGCCCGGCCGTGATCGCCAGCAAGGACGGGTAGCGCCGCACGGCCTCGCCCAGCTCGGCGTTGGCGCCGGTCACGGCGAGGCCGACGACGCCGGCCACGGCGCCCACGCCCAGCACGATCGCCGTCGTGCGGCGCAGCGGCGGCACCCGGCGCACGGGCTCGAGATCCCGGGCCAGCTCCTCGACGAGGCGTTCGCTCGATGTACTGCTCATTCCCGGCCCTCTTCCAGGATCGTGCGCAGGGCGCGATAGCCGCGATGCGCGCGGACCTTGAGTGCGCCGGGCTTGATTCCCACCCGCTCGGCCGCCTCGGCGACCGACAGACCGCGGATCTGGATCAGCTCGACGGCCTCACGCTGCGCCGCCGGAAGCCGTTCGAGAGCGGCGCGGATCTCGGGGGAGAGCAGCGGGTCGATCTGGGGCTCGGCCATCTCCCCGGCCACGCGCTCGGCGTCCTCGAGAGGCTCCTCGCGCGCCACGCGGCGCTGGCGGCGGCGCAGATGATCGATGACGGCGTTGCGCGCCACCGCGGCCAGCCAGGGCGAGAAGGGCCGCTCGGGCCGGTAGGTGTGCCTGGCGCGGTGGACGGCCAGCAACACGTTCTGCACCACGTCCTCCATGGCGGCGTGGTCGCGGATCCGTCCCCGCACGAACGCCCGGAGCAGCGGCAACAGCTCACCGAGGAGCCGCTCGTACAGGCCCGAGTCTCCCCGCTGGGCCGCCGCCATCCACTCGCGGAAGCGGGCCTCGCGCTCCTCGTCGATCCACGCCATGGGGATACGCCGCCGCGCTCCTCCGGGTTACGCCGCGCGCAGGAAACCGCCGCAGCCGTTGGATCGTACCCCAGGCGGAGGGAGGTGACGGACGATGCACAGCTTCGAGGCGGGAGGCGGGCGGGCCGGTCGGGCGCCGCGCGACGCGGCCCGCCATCTGCCCCTGGAGGATCGTCAGGCGCTGGGCGCGCTCTTCAGCGAGATCGAGCCGCGCCTGGTGGCGCTGGCCCTGCGCCTCACCCGCGATCGGGATACCGCGCGCGACGTCGTGCAGAACGCCTTCGAGAAGGCCATCCGCCACGGACACCGCTTCCGCGGCGACTCGCGGGTCTCTACGTGGCTGCACCGCATCGTCGCCAACGAAGCGCTGATGTGGCTGCGCTCCCAGGGGCGCCGGGCCGGCCTGACCCGGAGCCTCGACGATCTGGATGAGAGTCTCTGCGTGGCACCCGAAGCGTCCGCGGACGAGACGTTCGCGCACCGCGAGAGCACGCGCCGCCTGCGAGAGGCGCTGGCGGCCCTGCCGCGCGACGAGCGGGACGTGGTGGAGGCCTGCCTCCTCGGGGAGCGGACCTACCGCGAGTTCGGCCGCCAGACCGGGGTCCACCCCGGCGCCCTCAAGAGCCGCGCCTTCCGCGCCCGGCGCCGCCTCGGGGAATTGCTCACATAGCGACGACACCTGCGGGCGGAATCGGGCCACTCCTCGTGGGGGAGCGGAGGGCTCGTGCGCCGCCGGCGGTTCGACCACATGGTGAATGAGATCTCGGTCGAGGTGGGTCGTCAGGTCCCGCGCTTCGCCCTCTGGACTGCGCTGCGCGACGCCGGAATGGACCCCGAGTCGCTCTCCCGGGAGGGCGTTCTCGCCTTCTTCGACGGGCACCTGCGCGGATTCCTGCGTGCCCACGGCATGGCCCTGGCGGCACGCGGCGCGCGCCGGGTGCGCCGCCGCATCGCCCGCTACGACCCGGCCTGGCCGTCCCCCGAGGAAGTCTTCGCCCGCTTCTGAAGCGCCGCGAGTGCGGCCTCCAGCCCGGCGAGCGCACGTGCCCGGTGCGAGATGCGGTTCTTCTCGGAGTCCGGCAGCTCGGCCATCGCCGCGCCGTGGCTCTCCACCCAGAAGACGGGGTCGTAGCCGAAGCCGCCGGCTCCCCGCGGAGCCTCGAGGATGCGCCCCGCGCACGTCCCCACGGCGGCGTGGGCCGCCCCGCCCGGCTCGACGAGAGCAGCGTGACAGACGAAGCGCGCCGTGCGCTCGCGCCGCGGCGTGCCGGCCAGCGCCTCCAGCAGGTGGGCGACACGACCTCGATCGTCGAGGCCGGGCCCCCCGTAGCGCGCGGAGCGCGCGCCCGGCGCTCCGCCCAACGCGTCCACCTCGAGGCCCGAGTCGTCCGCGAGGGCGGGGAGCCCGAGCTGCTCGGCGCTCGCGCGGGCCTTGGCCAGGGCATTGGCGGCGTAGTCGTCGCCCTCTTCGGGAAGGGTCACCGACGGGTCGAGGGGCTGGACCTCCAGGTCCAGCTGCGCGAGCAGCGCGCGAATCTCGCGCAGCTTGCCCGCGTTTCCGGTCGCGACGACGAGCCGGGCGCGGCTCATCCCTCGGCGGCAGCGGCCAGGGCCTTCTCCTGGATGCGGCCCAGCTCGTCGATTCCCCGCAGCGCCAGCCCCGTCAGCGCGTCGAGCTGCTCGCGGGAGAAGGGAGCGCCCTCGGCGGTGCCCTGCACCTCGACGAAGTGCCCCGCTCCGGTCGCCACCACGTTCATGTCCACCTCGGCGCGGGCATCCTCCTCGTAGGGGAGATCGAGCAGCGCCTCTCCGTCCACGATGCCGACCGAGATGGCGGCCACCGAGTCGAGGAGGGGCACGCTCTCGAAGCTCCCCTGGGCGGTCAGCCGCCGCAGTCCGAGGGCGAGCGCCGTGTACGCCCCGGTGATCGACGCGGTGCGCGTGCCCCCGTCGGCCTGCAGGACGTCGCAGTCCACCCAGAGCGTGCGTTCGCCCAGGCCGTCCAGGTCGGTCACCGCGCGCAGGCTGCGCCCGATGAGACGCTGGATCTCCTGGGTCCGCCCCGACACCTTGCCCCGGGTCGACTCGCGATCGCTGCGTCGGTCGGTGGCGCCGGGAAGCATCGAGTACTCGGCCGTCACCCAGCCACGCCCCGTCCCCTGCAGGAAGCGCGGCACGCTGAGCTCGTGGTGGACGGTGCACAGCACCATGGTGTCGCCGAACTCGCAGAGCACCGAGCCGAGCGGATTGCGCGTGAAGTCCGGCGTGAGCCGCACCGGTCGCAGCGCGTCGGGAGCCCGCCCGTCCTTCCTCATCGACCGCCTCCTGCCTCGCCGCCGCGAGGGGTCTCGATTCCGCGCTTGGCATCGTAGCGGCGTCCGTACTCGATCACCGCCCGGGCGAGGGCGTCGGCGAGCGCGTTCCGGCGGCTGTCCTTGCCGAGCGAGCGCGCATCCTGGGGATTGGAGATGAAGCCGATCTCCACGAGCGAGGCCGGCATCTGCACGCCCATCAGCACCACGAACGGCGCCTGCTTGACCCCACGCGACGTTCCGGCCGTCCCCGCCAGCTCGGTCTGGGCCAGCCTGGCGAAGTGCTGCGACTCGACGAGATGCTCGGTGGCGATGAGGTCGCCCAGCAGTGCCACCAGCGGGTCGCCGCGCGCGGCGGGCGGCGCCTCGCCGAAGGCGCTGTTCTCGAGGTCGGCCAGCTTGCGGGCCTCCTCGTCGGTGGCCTCGAGCGAGGCGAAGAACGTCTCGATCCCCCGCGGCTGCTTCGAGCGATGGGCGTTGGCGTGGATCGACACGAAGAGATCGCCGCGGGCGTCGTTCGCCAGGGACGTGCGCGCCTCGAGCGGCACGGTGCGATCGTCGATGCGGGTCATCACCACGTTGAGCTTGCGCGCGCGGAGACGAGCCGCCAGCCGCCGGGTCACGTCCAGCACCAGGTCCTTCTCCAGGACTCCGCCGAGGCCGCGCGCCCCCTCGTCCTCGCCTCCGTGCCCGGGATCCAGCACCACGGTGTCGAAGCGATCCCGCTCGGCGGGCTCCGCGCGCACCGCATCCGGGACGGCGGCCACGAGAGCCGCAGTCAGGATGAAACCCCGCACGAGAGAGACGACCCTCACACCATCCCCGATCGGCACGAGACTAGCCCAGCGTGAGCGCGCGTCCCTCGGCGCGGAGTCGGCCGGGCCTGGGCAGTCGCGGCGGTCGCTTCGCCTGCAGCTCGACGAGCTGCGCCAGCGTCTCCACACCGTGGCGTCGCGCGCGCTCGAGGAGCTGGAGCAGCGCCTGGGCCGTCACCTCGGCGTCGCCGAGGGCCCGGTGCCGTGCGCGGAAGCGGAGGCCGAGACCGTCGGCGACGGCCTCCAGGCCGAAGCGACGCAGCTCCGGGAGGAGCCGCCGCGCCAGCAGGCGGGTGCAGAGCACCGGCTCCGCCAGCGGGGCGAGCCCCGCGGCGGCGAAGCCCCGCCCCACGAATCCGGCGTCGAAGCGCGCGTTGTGCGCGGTGAAGCACCCTCCCGGCGTCCGGTCGAGCCAATCGCGCAGGCCGCGCAGCGCCGCGTCCGCATCGGGTGCGCCGGCGAGCATGCCGTCGCGGATGCCGGTCAGCCGCGTGATCGTGGAGGGCACCGGTGCGCCGGGATCGACCAGGGTCTCGAAGCGGTCGCGGATCTCCAGGCCCTCGATCCGGACGCCGCCGATCTCGATGATCGACGCACGCGTGGGCGAGAGCCCGGTGGTCTCGAGATCGACGACGCAGAAGGCGACCCGCTCGAGGCAGACACGGTCCCGTAGAACAACCAAGGGCTTGCAGGCGTCCAACGGAGGAATGGGTGTCTGGCGGCGGGGAGACCGAGGGCAGACTAGGCGTGCGTCCGACGCGGGTCAAGCGCGGCGTGACAGGGGGTTACCCCTCTCGTATTTTCGCCACGGCATGAAGCTGTCGCCCCGCGCGTCTGCGCTGCTCGTGGCTCTCGTCGGAGCGCTCGCCGCCCCCGGCGACGCCCGCGCCGCGATCGACGATCCCGCCGTGGCGCGGGGGCACCTGCGCATTCCGGGCGGGACAGAGGCGACGGGCGGGGTCTTCTTCATCCCCGCCCGGGACGAGGCCGGTGCCGTGGCGGTGGGCGCCGCCCACTCCTTCAAGCTGGAGCGACTCGCGGAGATCGGGGAGGTCGAGTTCCGCATCGCCGCGGACGGAGGCCGCGCGGCGCTGTCGAGCCGCTTCTTCGCCACGCCCGGGCGCGCCTTCCACGCCAGGGGTGCCACCCTGCGCGACGACTACCTCATCTTCTCCCTCGAGCTGCGTCCGCGCGGCGTGCGCATCCTGGAGCCGGTGGAGACCCCGCTCCGCAAGGGCGAGCGCGTCTCGATCCTGGGCATCCCCTCGGACGGACGGCGAGCGCAGACGCAGATCGGAGGCGTGGTGACCCGCGTGCTCGACGCGCGCGTCGAGGTGGACCTCGACGCGCCGGCCGACCTGCGGGGCTGGGGAGGGGCACCCGTGCTGCGCGCCGAGAGCGGCCGCGTCGGCGGGCTGCTCCAGGCCGCCTGGCCCACGTCCGACACCCTGCGCGTGGGAGTCGGCCCGATCGACGGGGTGACGCGCGCGATGAAGAAGCCTCTCGACGCCGGCCTCGGCCGGCCCTTCGCGGCCTTCGGCGCGGCGGCGGGGGCGCCGCGCAGCGCCGCGGGCCCGTGGGCGACGCCGGACCGCTCCCCCGAGGAGAAGCGTCGGGCCTCGCCGCCGCGCGCCGCCGCGGAGCCCGCCGGACCCGCATCGGGCCCGCCTGCGACCCCGCCTCCGGGAACGCCGGACCCGAATGCCCCCCAGCTCGAGGTGCGCATCGAGCACCCCACGCCGGGCGCCATCCTCGGCGATGCGGCCGGCGCGTTCGTGGCCGGGCGGGCGATCGCGATCGGCGGCGAGGTGAAGCGCTTCGACGTGATGATCGTGCTCGACACCTCCGGCTCTACCGCTTCGCCCACGGGGGTCGACGTGGACGGCAACGGGGTGGTCGGAACTCCACGCCTCGGCGTCCTCGGCGGTCTGCTCGACCTGGGCAGCACGGACCCGGGCGACTCCATCCTGGCCGCGGAGGTGGCCGCAGCCCGGCGCCTCCTGAGCGGCCTCGACCCGCGCACCACCCGGGTGGGCATCGTCACCTTCGCCGGTGAGCCCGCCGAGCAGAACACCGGCTTCTTCGCCCCGGCACCCCGCATCCACCGGGCCGCCGTCACCGAAGAACCGCTCACGTCCGACTACGCTCGGCTCTCCGACGCCCTCGACCGGGTGCGGGCGCGCGGACCGCGCGGCATGACCCACATGGCCGCAGGTGTGGACCAGGCCACCATCGAGCTCCTCGGTCTGACCGGAGCGGCGTCCAAGACGCTGCCCGGCAGCGAGAAGATCGTGCTCTTCTTCACCGACGGCGCACCCACCCTCCCCTACCAGGGCTTCGAGTCGGACAACGTGCGGGCCGTGCTGCGCGCGGCCCACCGCGCCAGTCGCGCGGGGGTGCGCATCCACAGCTTCGCGATCGGACCGGAAGCTCTCGCGGGGCCGATGGCGACGGTCGAGATGGCCTCGATCACCGACGGCGCCTTCACTCCCGTGCGCCATCCCGGGCTCCTGGTGCACGTGATCGAGGGGGTGAGCTTCGCCAACGTCGATTCGGTCGACGTCCAGAACCTGACCAACGGCGAAGCGGCCCACCAGGTCCGCACCCATGCCGACGGGTCCTGGGATGCCCTGGTGCCGCTGGCGACGGGCAAGAACCGCGTCCAGGTGACGGCGGTCTCGAGCGACGGGCAGACCGCCACCGAGACCGTGGTCCTGCAGTACGCCCCCGGAACCGAGGGACCCTTCCTCCCTCGCGAGCTGGTCACCAAGCGCAACGAGCTCCTCGAGGCGCGTCTGGTCGAGCTCCGGCGCGGCCGCATCGAGGCGGAGCGCGTGGCCGCGGAGGAGACGCGGCGCGAGCTGGCGCTGGAGATCGAGCGC
>JANQFA010000033.1 GCA_028278065.1 Myxococcota bacterium | reverse complement strand
TCCGGCGTGTCGCACACCAGCCTGTCGACGAGCTCCACGCCCTGCATGAAGGAGTGATCCTGGTTCGAAGCCTCGTACTTCCAGCCGCCGAAGCGTCCGCGCGAGAAGACGCGGCGCGCCTCCAGCGCGGGCTGGAGCCGGGCGAGCAGGGCGTCGCGTCCCAGGCTCGGCGTCGGATAGCCGTGCTCCAGCCGCTGGTGCCAGAGGCTCAGGACCTCGGCCTCCGGAAGCACGAGACCGTCCTTGCGCAGCGCCTCGAGGACGCGGCGCGGGAGGCTCGCCGCCGCGACGGGGCGGTGGGGCGTCTCGCACACCTCGGCCAGCAGCGACCAGGCCGCCGGCTCGGGAACGTGGCTGTCCGCGTAGTTCGAGAACACCGTCACGCGGTAGTGCGGGCTGTGCTGCTCGGGGAAGTACATCCAGCCCTTGGTGGCCAGGCTCCCCGGCCGCCCGCCGCGCAGCCCCACGCCCACGCAGTGGACGGCGCTCTTCACCAGACCGCCGGCAGCGACGCGCAGGTCTCCGGCATCCGGCTCGATCCGCTCGGCCAGGCGATCCAGCGGCAGCGTCGAGATCAGCGTGTCCCAGGAAAGCGACTCGCCATCGCCGAGACGCACCCGACGCGCTTCCGTGTCCACGGCGACGACGCGGGCGCCGTAGCGGACCGCGCCCTCGCCGAGCTCGCGCGCCACGCCAGTCCAGATCGCGCCCGTGCCGCCTTCTCCCGGAAAGCGGAAGCGGTTGTTCGGCCCCCAGGCGACGTCGTCGCGCCCGGTGGCGAGGCTGCGGCGCACGCGCTCCACATCGGGCTTGGCCACCCTCTCGCCGATCCACCCGAAGCCCATCTCTTCGAGCGGGTAGCCCCAGGCCTTCGCGTTGTAGGGAAGCATGAACTTCCGGGACAGAGTCTCGCCGAAGCTCCCTCGCAGCCAGTCTCCGAAGCTCCGTGGCGTAGCGGCCGCCCTCGACGCCGCGTGCTCGAGCTCGCGCAGGATGGCCGCGCCGTCCTCGGCCGCGAAGCGGTGCACGTTGTATTGGATCGGGTACGGGATGAAGCGGCCGTCGATCCAGATCCAGGACTCGCGGTCGTGCCAGCGCCAGTCGCGGACGGCGACGTCGAGCACGCGATCGTAGTGGGAGTAGTGGCTGAACTGCACGTGACCACCGAGGTCCCAGGTGAAGCCGGCCGCGTCCACCACGCTCGCCGCGAGCCCGCCGGCACGATCCTCGGCCTCGAGCACGAGCCAGTCCGTGTGCCCGAGCTCGCGCAGACGATGCGCGGCGCCGAGACCGGTCGGCCCGGCGCCCAGCACCAGGACGCGACCGGGGTCCCGCCTCACCCGCGGCTCCACGCCACGGCGAGCGTTTCTCGGAAGGCGCGCCAGGCGCCCCGCCACAGGACCGCACCGCCCAGCGAGGACGTTCCCGCCTGGCGGCGGCCCGCCCGGACCGCCCGCTCCCGCAGCCGCACACCGTCGCGCACCGCCAGCCCGGCGAGCAGGATGTTCGGCGCGAAGGCGGCTTCGGGAATCCGCGCCAGCGCGCTCCCGAGCCAGGTCCGACGCATCAGCCGATACGGGCAGTTCGGGTCGCGCAGTCCGGGGCCGAAGAGCAGGCGCACGCTCCAGCGTGCCAGCACGCTCACCAGTCGGCGCACGGCAGCGCGTTCGCCGTGATCGCGGACCGCGATGGCGAAGTCGAAGTCCTCCCTCGCGCGCCAGAGATCGAGGAAGGGCCCCGCCGGCAGCTCGCCATCGCTGTCCACCTGGAACACGAAGCGCCCGCGTGCCTCCCGATAACCCTGCAGGATCGTGGGACCGTGCCCCCGGTTCGCGTGACTCGCGACCACCAGCCGCGGATCCTCCGCCTCCCGCTCGCGCAGGATGGTCAGCGACTCGTCCGGCGAGCCGTCGTCGTAGACCCGCAGCTCGTAGTCGATCCCGGCTTCACCCAGGGTCTTGGACCACGTCTCCAGCACCGCGGCAAGCACCTGGGCCTCGCGGTAGACGGGCATCACCACGGACAGCTCGAGCTCACTCGCTTCCAGCGGGCTGTCCCTCCGGGCTGCGCGGCCGTCGCACCCTCACCAGACGGCCGTCTTCCGTCGCCACCATGGCGTTGTGCGCGTCGAGAAGGCCGATGCCGCTGGGCCGGAGCAACGCTTCCGCAGGCTCGGCCACGCCGAGCGCGCGGCCCCGGCGATCGTACAACACCACCCGATCCGCCGCGGGATCCGTCACCCAGACCGTGCCGTCGACACCGACCTCCAGGTAGGGCTCGGCACCGGGCTCCCAGCCCGGCACCGGAAAGGCGCGCAGGTAGGCACCGTTCTCATCGTGCACCTGCACCTCACCGCGCCCCGGATCGGCGACGAAGATCTCGCCTCCCTGCGCCGCGACGCCGACCGGTGCGTGCCAGCCGGGTCCGGCGTCGACTGCGCCCTGCAGAACGCCTTCGCTCGAGAAGCGCAGCACCCGCGCGTTCCCCGTGTCGGTCACCCAGACGCTGCCGTCGCTTCCGACCGCCACGCCGCGCGGTGCGTGGAGTCCCTCGCGGTCCCCGACGAGTCCCAGCGGCCGGCCGTCGGACGAGAAGACCTGGATGCGGTGGTTCCCGGCATCCGCCACATAGAGGCGCCCGTCGCGCGCCAGCGCGATGCCGCAGGGATCGCGCAGCTCCCCAGAACCGCTGCCCTCGCTCCCGAAGGCCAGGTCGGGGCGACCGAAGCGTATCCGCTGGATGCGGCGATGCGCGCGGTCGGCGACGAAGAGCGTTCCGTCGGGCGCACGAGTCAGATCGCACGGCTCGCGGTAGACGCCGAGCGGAGGCGGGCCCGCCGGCCCGACGGCTGCCGGGACCTTGTCCAGCCAGCTCTTCTCCGCCAGGGGCGCACCCGGAGTGGCGTAGACCACCACCTCGCCCGAACGGAACACGGGCTCCAGACGCTCCCAGCCGGCGAGCTTGGACAGTCCCGCGGCTCCGTAGCGACGCCGCTCTTCCCCTCCGACGAAGACGAGGTCCGCCCGAAGGCGGTCGAGGATACGTCCGGCCTCGCCGAGGTCCGTGGTCTCGAAGAAGCGCTCCACCTCCGCCGCCCGGCGCTGGACCGCGTCGCGACCGCGCGCCTGCTGAACGAGGTGGTGCTCCCAGCCGACGGGAGTGGGAAGACCGGTGTGCATGGCGACGCGGGTCGCCTGCGAGTAGGCCGGTCCCGCTGCCTCGACGAGGACCGGAACCCCCGCCACGCGCTGATTCAGCCAGCGGTAGGCGGCCAGCTCGTCGGGTGCCCGGTCCGCGAGATAGCGCGTGCCGTCGAGGGTCGGTGAACTGGCCTGCTTCGGATGTCGCAGCAGCGCCCACGCGGCCGCCACGCTCGTGGAGAGCGCACCGACCGACACGAGGGCCAGCCCTGCGACGAACGCCCGGCGCCAACCGTGCGGGAGCGCCGCCGCTGCAGCGGGGACCAGGCCCGCTGCGGCCACGGCGGCCAGCGACCAGGCCCCCAGATGGAGCTTGAAGACGGTGTTCATGCGGTCGCTGACGAAGACGACCTCGGCGGCGAGCACGGCTCCGGCCGCGAGGGCGGCGAGTGCGGCCGCTGCCCGCTGCTGCGGGCTCTTCGCCCCCCACCAGGCGAAGGCGGCCAGCGCGACGAAGCCCGCCGCGCAGGCCGCGCCCGGACCGCGCAGCGCGAGGGCGACCAGGGCGGCGCCGAGTACGCCGGTCGCCGCCGCCGCGGAGTGCAGAGCGCGCGCGTCGCGGACGGCCGCGACCAGGGGGAGCACCAGCGCCGCCGCGAAGAGACCGAAGATCGTCGCCAGCTCTCCCGCGCTCGCCCGCGAGACCCGCTCTAGCCCCATGCGCACCAGCGGCGAAGGGGTGTAGTCCAGCCAGAAGGGCGCGGTCACCACGAAGGCGACGACACCCACGGTCGCGAGGCGCAGCGCGGCACCCGGCCACGAGGAGATGCCCCCGCGCGCCGCCGTGGCGAGGAAGACGCCCTGCACTCCCACGGCGAGCGGCAGGCTCCAGGTGCTGGTGGCCGCGGCCACGCCCAGGAGCCAGCCGCACAGGACCACCAACGCCGCGGGTGCCACCCGCCCCGACAGCCACGCCGCCCCGAACGCGACCAGCGCCAGCTCGATGGGAAGCGCCAGCACGTGGGCGTGGAGATCACCGAACAGGAACGTCCAGAACGGGAACTCGTTGATCGTCCCTTCGATCACGCGCGAGACGGCCCAGAAGAAGTCGAAGTCCACGGGGCGTCCAGCCCCGCCGAGCCAGGCGACCGGCGCCGCGAGATTGCCCGCGAAGAGCACCCCGAACACCGCGAGAGCGCCGGCGCTGCGCACACCGGCGAGGGTGCGCCCGATCGCGAAGGCAGCCGCCGAGGCGAGACCGGCCGCGCTCGCCAGACCGAGGTTGAACGCCATCGCGAACGGCACCCCCGCCGCCCGTGCGAAGGCCGCCACCAGCGCATGCCCCATGTGGAAGTAGTTGAGGGTCGCGCCCGCAAACCATGGATCTGCCGGCGGAAGCGCGCGCGCCCGCCCGAGGGCACCCAGGATCGCGAAGTCCATGGGCTTCTCGCCCCAGTAGATGCTCGGGTTCAGGGCGCGCAGGAGCGCGAAGACCGCGAAGGCGAACAGGAAGGCGGCGCCCGGCAGCAGCACGGCACTGCGGTGCGTGCGCAGCCAGGAGCCGAGCACGGCCCGGTCTCGCCACGCGAGCGTGCCTCCTGCGATGCACAGGGCGAGGGCGAGGATCCGGGTGGAGCCGCCCGCGAAGGGCGCCACTCCGGTCCAGGCGAGCCACCAGGCTC
This sequence comes from Myxococcota bacterium, assembly GCA_028278065.1. Taxonomy (GTDB): domain Bacteria; phylum Myxococcota_A; class UBA9160; order UBA9160; family JAFDET01; genus JAFDET01. The sequence continues at coordinate 6,640 of JANQFA010000033.1, read as the reverse complement.
CGTGGGCCGGACCGAGCCAGGGGACCAACAGCGCCAGCAGCGCCGCCAGCGTCGGGTGCTCCGGAAGGAGGCGCCTCGCCAGCGGCAGGGAAGCCGCGGCCAGGACCCCGAAGCACAGCAGCCAACGCGCCAGGGCTTCGGCCGAGCCCATGGCGGCTCCCGTCAGCAGCCCCGGTGAGACCGGTGAGCGGCCGGGCCTCGGTGTCGTCGGCAGGGCCTCGCGATACGCGGCCGAGCCCTCGCGAGGCGTCCGCGACCGGACGGTGTCGAGGCGCACTGCACCCAGCAGGGCGCGCACGCGCGCGCCATCGTAGGCATCGGTCTTGGCGAAGACGTGGACGCCGGGATGATCGTAGACGCGGAACGCCTCCTCGCTCCAGGTGTCCGGGAGCGTGAACGGGCCGAGACGCGGGAAGGAATGGAAGCTCCGCTCGAGGCGGAAGCCGAGCGCGCCGCCGAAGAGGAGCTCGTAGTAGCGGCGGACGAGCGGGTACTGCCAGGGCGCCCGAGTGATGGCGGCATGACCGCGATCGCTCGAGAGCACGACGTAGTCGGCGCGGTCCAGCCCCGCGGCGAAGGACGCGCGCTTGGCGGCGTCTTCGGGGCGGTAGAGCTCGAGCTCCACCGATGCGAAGTGGTCGGGAGCCACGCCGGGCAGGAGCAGAGGGAGGACGTCGTCCCAGTGCTCGTGGGCGAGGGTCGCGCCGGCAGGAGCCGCCTCCACCAGCCAGCGCGAGGCCGCTACCCGCGGATGCTCCACGCGGTAGATGCCGTGGAAGGCGGAGGCCCAGAGCGCCGTGGCGCAGAGCGCGGCGGTGAAGACCGCGCGTTGCCGGCGCGTTCCCTCCAGCAGCAGGGCGGCCGCCACCGCCAGTACGGGGAGGGCCGGCAGGAAGTAGCGTTGCGTCGCCACGAACTGGCTGGCGTGGTAGGCGATGAAGACCAGCGTCCAGAGCGCGACGACGCGCCCGCCCAGCGCGACGGGGCGCCCGCCGAGCGCGCCCGCCCCGCTGCCGCCGCCCAGGCGTCCCCGCAGCCAGGCCGTCCCGCCCAGGATCGCGGCCAGGGCCCAGCCCGGCCCGAGACTCGTGGCGGCCAGGTTCTGCAGCGCGAAGAGCGGGCGCACGCGACCGATCCACTGATAGGACGGCGGGTAGTCCGCGCTCCCGTCCACCATCCCGCGCACCTGGGCCAGGCTGTCCAGGAATCCCGCCGACAGGCCCACGTCGGCGAAGCCCGGACCGGCGAAGGCGTAGGGATTGGCGACGCGGAAGACCAGCAGGGCTGCCAGGGCCGCGAGACCCGCTCCGGCGGCCGTCCGCGGAGCGGAGACCGAGCGCCGGAAGAGCGCGATCGCGAGCACCGCGGCGTAGAGCGGCGCCAGCAACACCAGGTTGACGCGACACGCCGCCGCCGCACCGAGCGCCACCCCGAAGGCCAGATGCCAGCCGACGCCAGCGCCCGCCGCGACCCGCACCGCGCCGAGCAGGGCCGCCGTGGCGAAGAAGGCCGCGAAGGCGTCCACCGTGAAGAAGTGCGCGTGCTGGATCGCCGCCACGCACACGGCCATCAGCGCTGCGGCGCCGAGGCCGACCCGGGGCCCCGAGACGGCCCGCCCCAGGCCCCAGGTGAGGAGGATCGTCCCCACGTCGAAGAGCGCCGCCAGGACGCGCCCGACCAGGTGGAGGTGCGCGTAGTCCGCGAGGCCCAGCAGACCCGCCACGCCGCGCACCAGGAGCAGCGGGAGGGTCCCGTACACGAAGAACGGAAATCCCCGGTTGCCCGGGTTGAGGGTCGAGGCTTCGGTATCGAACCAGTCCGCCCAGCGCTCGGGCGCCTCCAGGGCGACCCCCACCAGGGTGAGGAAGCGTTCGTCGGGGTGGAGATGCTGGCCCGCATCCCAGTCGAGCCCGGTCAGGCGCAGCGCCGCGCCCACGAGCACGACGCCGAGGAGCGCCAGGCATTCGACGCGCGCGGTGTCGGGCTGCGGCCGCGCGTGCATCGGGCTCGTCAGCTGAGCGGGCGCGGCGGCGACGCCGGCCGCGAAGCCAACTAGGGGCCCGGCGTCGGCGTGGGGCCTACGGTCGGCGCCGGCGTCGACGTCGGCGTGGGGCCTGCGGTCGGCGTGGGCCCGCCGGTCGGCGTCGGGATTCCGGAGGGCGACGGCGTCGGCGTCCCCGTCGGCGGGATCGCCGTGCAGCTCGTGTTGGAGATACCGTCGTCGACCTGGTCACACGACACGGTGAGATCGTCCATCTCGTTCAGCTTCCAGCAGCCCCGGCAGCGTGCCGATGCCCGGACGCACTCCGCCAATCCGCTCGCGGTGGTCGCGTTGCAGCCGGGGAACGCGGACTGGAGCGCGGACGGGTCGAGCGCGCCGCAGCGCTTGCCGATTCCCTGCTCGAGCTTCGCGCCGAGCTTGTCCAGCTTCGGATCGAACAGCATCACGCCGCCGATCAGGCTCGAGAGGCTCGTCGCGTCGGTCACCGGCGGCATCTGCCGGGTGCCCTTCAGGTAGGTCTTCTTCGTCTTGTTGCCCGTCTTGAGGAGCGACTCCTCCAGCTTGTGCCCGCGCTTGAGGGCCTCCCCCTGACACTTCCCGATCTCCTTCAGCGAGGCTCCGAGAGAGGCGGGCGTGTCCGGACTGCCTCCGTAGACGTCCTCCAGGAAGTAGAGCGACTGGTCGCGACCGGCGGCCACGACCACGAACGCGCTGGTGTAGGCGAAGGGCGGCATCGTGATGTCGCTGCACGCCTTCTGGTGCTTGTCGAAGACCTTCTGGGCCGCCTTCGCCACCTTCTGGCGAGGGTCGCTGAGCCAGCAGCCGGACGCGCTCAGCTCCTTGCCGGCCTGGAAGCGCTTCCAGCACCACACGCTCTCCTTGTTCTGGACCTTGTTGACCTTGGCGCCGGCCTTGTTGAGGGCGTTGACGCACTTCTGCTGGGCGGAGTCGAGCTGCCCGGAAGCGGGAGCAGCGACCAGCAGGCCACACAGGATCAAGAAGTGGCGCAGGCGCGCCGGTGAGCTCCACATCGCGTCTTCCCCGTCCGGACGGCCCCGCAGGTGCCGGGAGGACGCGCCCAGGGTACGCGAGAGGTCGGACGGGGTCCATCCCTGGCGCGCGGATCGTCCGACCGGGGCAGCGCGCCCGTACCGCTAGATCCTGCGGGCCTTGAGCAGGACGTTCACGAAGCGGCCGCCCGGTCCGATCCCGGCCTCCTCGTTCCGGCGGTCCACGGCACGCAGCAGGCTGCGGGCCGCGTTCATGGGCTGCAGCCGGCCGCCGGGGTTGTCGACGCCGCGGAGCCGGTCGGTCGTCGCGAGGAGACGGTCCGGCACCCACCCGCGCTCGAGCAGCGGCTTGCCGATCCCGTAGACGAGGAAGTGCGAGAAGGGGAAGGCATGGTGGGTCGCCTCCTCGAGCTGCTCCACCTCGAACCCGGCCTCGGCGACCCGTCTCGCCAGGTCCTCCGGCCAGTAGAGCCGGCGGTGGCCCGACCACATCCCGGCCAGGGGACCCTCGCGAAGCGGCCGGCCGCCCAGGGCGGACCAGGTGGCGTGGATCGGATCCCAGGAGAAGGGGAAGTGCGCGTGGGGAACCGAGACGGCGAGAACCCCGCCGGGGCGCAGCACCCGGTGGATCGCGCGCAGGGCTGCCGCCGTGTCGGCGACGTGCTCCAACACCTCGCTCAGGAGCACCTTGTCGAAGCTCCCGGGCGCGAACGGCAGAGCCTCGAGATCGGCCCGCAGCAGCCGCGCGGACACCCGCTCGCGCCGAGCCCGGCGCAGGCGCTTCGCATCCGGGTCGACCCCGGTGAGCTCGAGCTTGCGCAGTCGCGACATCACGCTCAGCTGGAAGCCGACGCCGCAGCCCGCGTCGAGCACCCGGTCGCCTTCGCGCAGCTCCAGATAGTCGAGCAGGATGGGGAGCCGGCGCCGGTACGCCATGTCGGCTTCGTTGCGCAGGGCCGACTCCAGCACCGCGCGATCCGGCTCGCCGAACGCCGCCAGCGGAGACCCGCTCGGGACGCGCGCCTCGATCCGCGGTGTATGGGCCGCGCAGCGCCCCGCCCGAACGTCCTCCAGGAGCGACTCGTAGGCGTCGAGGGTGCGCTGCGGATCGAAGCCGCTCGCGATCTCGTCGCGGGGACGGCCGTGCACCTCGGGATCGTCGAGCACCGCGCCCAGCGCTTCCGCGAGGGCGGCGGGATCACCCTCGGGCGCGATCCTCCCCATCCCGGTCATGCGCACGGGCTCGCGCGCGCCGGGGATGTTGCTCGCCACCACCGGCGTGCCGCACAGCATCGCCTCCACCTGTACGAGCCCGAAGCACTCCGAGCGGCTCGGAACGGCGAGCACGTCGCAGCTCGCGTAGAACCGGGCGAGCCGCTCCCGATCGCGCACCAGCCCGAGCAGGGTGACGTGCTCCTCCACGGCCTCCAGCAGGGGCCGGCAGCGCTCGAAGAAGTCCTCGTAGACGACGTTCGTCTCCGCCGCGAGCAGCAGGTGGGCGCGCGGATGCGTCTCGAGCAGCAACGGCAACGCCCGCAGCAGGGTGTCGCCGCCCTTCTCGGCCACGAAGCGGCCGGCGAAGCCGACCACCTGCCGGTCGCCGAGTCCGAGCTCCTGGAGCTCGGCCGCAGCGAGATGCGGATCGGGCCTCGGGATCTCCACCGGCGGGAGGATCGCGCTGAGCTTGCGTCGCGCGGGCAACAGGAAGGGCGAGTTCTCGGCGTAGTCCAGGCTGTAGCTGGTGACGTGGCGCGCGAGCCGCCGCGCCCCCACCATCGACGCGGAGGTCACGCGCTCCACGATTCGGTTCGCGACGCCATCCGGCATCACCAGGTCGCCGTGGTGCACCAGGACCACGGGGCGCCCGAGCGCCCGGCTCGCGAGCGCGAGCGGCAGCGACTCGAACATGGGGGTGTGCACCACGACCACGTCGTGCTCCCGCACCATGCGCCAGGCCGCGTTCGCGAAGCCGGGGGCCAGCATTCCGCGACTCACCTGCGCCACGGGGCGCACCCGCTCGACCCGGACCCCGTCGCGCCACTCCGAGGATGGGAGCTCGGGGGAGTGCCGCAGCGTCAGGACGCCCACCTCGTGGCCACGCGACGCAAGTCCCGTGGCGAGGAGCCGCGCGTGGCGGGTGAGACCCGTCCAGTGGGGGTCGTAGTAGGTGATGGCGAAGAGGATGCGCATGGACCGGCGTGCCCCTCGTCGCCCAGCTGCCCGGCGGATCGCGGAAGGGTGGAAGGCCCGCTAGGGCAGCTCCATCTTGTAGATCTCGATCTCGAGGGGGAAGTCCTCGACGTTCTCGAAGGTCGCCGCGACCTTCCCGTTCTGCGGAGAGATCCGCATGGCACCGCCGAAGGCCTGCGCATACCCGGCCTTGGAATCGTGCTGGTACATCATCACGCAGTTCTTCTTGCAGCGGTCCGACGCCTTCGAGTCGGTGTGATCCCAGCCCAGCTTCGTCTTCTTCGCCGCATCGATGGAGACCGACCTCCTCTCCTGGGGCTGCAGGGTGACCTTCTCGAGGACCACTCTCTCACCGGCCAGCGCGAGGCCGGGCACGAGCGCCAGCAGAACGATCAGGCAACGCTTCATCGATCCCTCCTTGGTACGGCACCCCGTCCCTGTCGCCTTATACAGGCGACGACCGGTCCGCGGCAAGCGCGGCGTGGGCATCCGGCGTTGCCGGCGGGCGGCCTCCGGGATAGCGTGGTGCGCCCCCACCCCGCCCCGCCGAAGGGCTCCACTCCAGAGGTCCCCCATGTCCGACTCGCCGACGTACTCGCCCCCCAGGGTCTGGAAGTGGGACAAGGAGAGCGGCGGCCGCTTCGCCAACATCAACCGACCCGTATCCGGCGCCACCCACGAGAAGGACCTCCCTGTGGGAGACCATCCGCTGCAGCTCTACTCGTTGGCGACGCCCAACGGGGTGAAGGTGACCGTGCTGCTGGAGGAGCTGCTGGCGCTGGGCAGGAAGGAGGCCGAGTACGACGCCTGGCTGATCAACATCGGCGAGGGCGATCAGTTCGGAAGCGGCTTCGTCGCGGCCAACCCCAACTCCAAGATCCCGGCCCTGGTCGACCACGGCACCTCGCCGCCGACCCGCGTCTTCGAGTCCGGCGCCATCCTCGTCTACCTGGCGGAGAAGTTCGGCGCCTTCCTGCCCGACGATCCGCCGGCGCGGGCGGAGTGCCTGTCCTGGCTCTTCTGGCAGATGGGAAGCGCCCCGTTCCTGGGCGGTGGATTCGGTCACTTCTACGCCTACGCCCCCGAGAAGTACGAGTACCCGATCAACCGCTACGCGATGGAGGTGAAGCGCCAGCTCGACGTGCTGGACCGCAACCTCGCCGAGCGGCCCTTCCTGATCGGCGAGGACTACACGATCGCCGACATGGCCACCTGGCCCTGGTACGGCCGCCTGGTCAGGGGGAAGCTCTACGAGGCGGGCGAGTTCCTGGACGTGGAGTCGTACGCCCACGTCCTGCGCTGGGCCGACGAGATCGGCCGGCGCCCCGCCGTACGGCGCGGCCAGCGCGTCAACAAGGTCTCGGGCGACGAAGCGCTCCGCGTCCCGGAGCGGCACTCGGCGGCCGATCTCGACTGACCGGACTCGGGGCCTCCCAGG
>JANQFA010000007.1 GCA_028278065.1 Myxococcota bacterium | reverse complement strand
AAGAGGAGCCGTTCGCCAACCCCCGCAACGCCGCAGCGGGCGCGCTGCGGCTCCTCCACAAGATCGACCGCGAGCGCCTCGGCTCGCTGCGCTTCCGGGCCTACGCGGTGGGCGTGGGGGCCCCACCGCAGGTGAAGACCCAGTCCGAGCTCCTCTCCGCCCTCGCCGACTGGGGCTTCGACACGACGCCGGAGAGCGACGTCTGCCAGGGTGTCGACTCGGCGATCGCCTACCACGCCTCGCTCCAGGAGCGCCGCAACGACCTCGGCGTGGAGATCGACGGAACCGTCTTCAAGGTGAACCGCTTCGACCAGCAGCAGGACCTCGGCGAGCTGTCGCGCGCGCCGCGCTGGGCGATCGCCTTCAAGTTTCCGCCCCAGCAGGAGACCACCGTCGTGGAGGCCATCGAGGCCAATGTGGGGCGCACAGGCGCCCTCACGCCGGTGGCAGTCCTGCGACCGGTGCACGTGGGCGGCGTCACCGTCTCCAATGCCACGCTGCACAATCAGGACGAGGTCGATCGCAAGGACGTGCGTGTGGGCGACACCGTCGTGGTGCAGCGCGCCGGCGACGTGATCCCACAGGTCGTGATGGTGGTCGAGTCGAAGCGACCCCGCGGCACGAAGCGCTACCGGCTACCCAGACGCTGCCCCGTGTGCAGGACCCCTTCGGTGCGCCTCGAGGGCGAGGCGGTCACCCGCTGTCCCAACGTGGACTGTCCCGCCCAGCTCAAGACCAACGTGCGCCACCTGGCGGGTCGCGGCGCCCTGGACGTCGACGGCCTGGGCGAGAAGCTGATCGAGCAGCTCGTCGACGGGGGCCACGTGAAGCGCCTCTCGGACGTCTTCGCGCTGGACCGCGACGCCCTGCTCGGCCTCGAGCGCATGGCCGAGAAGTCCGCCGACAACCTGATCGCCGCGCTCGAGCGGGCCCGCAACACGACCCTCGCGCGCTTCCTGATCGCCCTGGGCATCCGCCACGTGGGCGCGGGGGTGGCGGATCTCCTGGCCGCGCACTTCGGCGACCTGGCGCCCCTCATGAACGCATCGGAGGAGGAGCTCGCTGCCGTGCCCGGCGTCGGACCGATCATCGCGGAGAGCGTGGCCAGCTTCTTCGCCGAGGCGCGCAACACCGCCGAGGTGGAGGCGCTCCTCGCCCACGGAGTCCGCTTCACCGCCCAGGCGCCTCAGGTGAACCGGGAGGGAGCCCTGGCGGGCAAGGCCTTCGTCCTGACCGGAACGCTCGAGGGCATGAGCCGGGACGAGGCGAAGCAGCGGATCCAGGCGGCGGGAGGCCGCGTCACCACCAGCGTCTCCAAGAAGACCGACTACGTGGTGGCCGGGGTCGACCCCGGCAGCAAGCTCCGCAAGGCGGAGGAGCTCGAGATCGAGATCCTGGACCAGGCGGGTCTGGAGGCCCTGCTCGCCGAGCAGGCAGCCGCAGCCGGCCAGGAGACCGGCGAGAGCGACCCCCGGCAAGACGACAGGGACGCTACGCGTCCCTCGTCCACCGCGCCCTCGGCGACTCGTGACTAGCCGACGAAGCCGCCGTCGCCGTCAGCGTCGGTCCCGTCGGTGTAGATGATGCTGCTCCCGCTGCGATCGAAGGCGAGCGGGAACTCGGCTAGCCCAGAGAGCGCCCTGCGCACGGCCTCGTGGCGGTATGGTTCGGCGTAGAGGAGCAGAAAGCCGCCTCCCCCGGCGCCCAGGAGCTTGCCGCCCGAGGCGCCCGCCGCGCGGGCCGCTTCGTAGGTGGCATCGACCTCCGGATTGGAGACCTGATTCGAGAGGCTGCGCTTCAGCTGCCAGTTCCGGTGCAGGAGATCTCCGAAGACGCCCAGCTCGCCGGCATGGAGCGCGTCGCGCATCTCGTAGACCAGGTCCACCATCCTGGCAGTGGCCTCGAACTTCTCGCCGTCGCTCGCCACAGCCTCGGACTGATCGGCCAGCACCGACCGCGTATCCCGTTGGTCCCCGGTGTAGAACATCAGCAGCCGCTCCTCGAGTGCTCGGATCACGTCGCGGGAGATCGTCACCGGCTCCACCACCACGCGACCCCCTTCGTGGAATTCGATCACGTTCATGCCGCCGAAGGCCGCCGCGTACTGATCCTGACGTCCGATCGGCTCGCCCAGGACGTCGATCTCGAGGTGGCTGGCGGTCGCACCCAGGTACTCCCGGGACACGTAGCGGCCCTGATAGGCGGCCAGCACGTGGAGGAGCCCGACGGTGAAGGAACTCGAGGACCCCAGACCGGTGCCCGACGGCACGTCGGCCGTGGACGAGACCTCGATGCCGCCTTCGATCCCCACGAGCTTGAGTGCTTCGCGGAAGATCGGGTGCTCGATCTCGGCGGTGGCATCCACGAGCTCGGTCCTCGAGTAGCGAAGATGGGTCTTCGTCCGGTCGAAGTAGGGATGCAGCGTCAGGTACATCGCCTTGTCGATCGTCGCGGACAGGACCGCACCGGGCCGCCTGTCGCAGAACGCCGGAAGGTCGGAGCCACCCCCGACGAACGAGACGCGGAAGGGCGCGCGAGCGATGATCACGGCTTCACCTCTACGGGGCCCGGATCCACCAAGGCGGGCACGGTGAGTCGGAAGTCGGCGCTTCGGGAGACCGACTCGATCATCCGGTGTTCCTCGTCCCTTGAGTCGAGGAGTTGGCTGGCCGCCTGGCCGTCGAATCCCTTCCAGCGATAGAAGCGCTCCACGCGTGCCCGACGGACATCTTCAGAGTCGGCCTCGAGATGGACGCGCAGGCCGTGGGGCAGCGAGAGCTGGGGTAGCAGCGCAGGGACGCCCTCCACCACCATGACATCGGCGCGCGCCGCATCCATGGGAATCCGAGATCCGAGGGCACCCCGGGTGAGAGGATCGTAGCCTGGTGCTTCGGCGGTCTCGCCCGCGAGCAGGCTGAGGGCGGCCTCGCGCGCCTCAGCCAGTCGGAAGCGCTCCGCCACCTTCGAGTCCGGCGGCCGCTCGTCGGCCGGAACCAGCCAGTCGTCGAGCCGCAGCCAGGCGACCTCGAGACGCCGTGCCCGGAGCAGGCGTCGCAGCCGGAACACGAACAGCGACTTCCCCACCCGCGCCAGCCCGCCCACCTGGATCGGGAGGGGGCGGGGCGCCCCGCCGCGCAGGGCCGATATCACCTCCGCCGCGAGCTTCTCGACGCCCGGATCGGGATCCAGCAGCACGCTCACCGCCTGACCGACGTTCTCCACGAGGACGTCCGGGCGACCCGGAGCGGTCTGGTCCAGCGGCGGAACGGCGCACATACCGTGGCCGGTCCAGACACCGATCGCGTCGATGCCCCAGGCGTGGGCAGCGGCCATGTCACGCCAGCTGTCGCCTACGACGACGGAGGCGGATCGATCGACCGGCAGACTCCCGGCGAGCGCCTCGAGCATGCCCACCCCCGGCTTGCGGCAGGCGCAGTCCCGCTTCAGGTCGGCCACCTCTCCTGCGTGACCGCGCTCGGGGTGGTGAGGACAAGAGACGATCGCGTCCACCCACGCGCCCGCGTCGCCCAGAATGCGCTCGAGCCGGCGGTGCACCCGCGCCAGGTCGGAGTGGGTCATGAAGCCCTTGGCAATCGCGGGCTGGTTGGTGATCACGCCCACCAGCCAGCCTGCCCGGTTCAGTCGCGAGATCGCCGCGGCGGCGTCGGGCAGCAACTCGAGGTCCGCCGGCCGGTGGACCCCATCGACCTCGCGGTTGATCGTCCCATCGCGATCGAGGAATGCGGCGGGACGCGCATGGTCGCGGTGCATCGCCTCCACCCGCCCGGATGCCACGTCGGCCTCGACCTGCCGCAGACGCTCGGGCGTGCCCATGTCCTTGAGGTACTCGGTGGTGCCGTATGCGTACACCGGCATCCCGGCAGCCAGCATGCGCGGGAAGACGTCCCGCACGAAGTCCTGCTCGCACCCGGGCTCGATGTAGTCGAGTGCAAGCGTCGAGAGCGCGTAGAAGGCGGCGGAGACCTGGTTGGCAAGATCGGGCGTGTCGGCGGCCCGCGGCGTTGGGTGAAAGCCCGTCACGCGCCCGTCCTCTTCGAACGCCACCAGATCGGAGTCGTACGGGTGGTCGTTCGGATGTACGACCAGGGTCGCGACCGCACCTCGGGCCGCATGGAAGGCCAGCAGGCGCTGCAGGTCCATGTTGACCAGGACGTCGCCGTAGACCACGAGGAAGCTCTCGCGCAGACGATCACGCAGGGCGGCGACGCCTCCGGCCGTTCCTAGCGGCTCGGTCTCGCGAACGTGCTCGAGCTGGACCCCCAGCCGCGATCCGTCGCCGAGGTAGGCCTCGAGCCGCTCCGCGAGATGGCGGGTGGTCAGGAAGACCTCGTTCACCCCGTAGCGCGCGAGCAGGGCAATCTGACGCTCGATCACCGGCACGCCGCCCACGGGCACCAAGGGCTTCGGAAGACCGCCGCTCACCTCGGCCAGACGGGTCCCCCGTCCCCCGGCCAGGATGACAGCCTGGGTCATGCCGCCGAGCGCTCCGCCAGCACGTCCTTCACGGCCCGACGCATGGCTTCGTCGGAGGTGTTGGCAGCCTTCCAGCCGAGCGCGTGGATCTTGCCCAGGTCATACGCGAAGCGAGGCACGTCGCCGGGCCAGCCCCGCGGCTCGTCGCCGTAGCGGATCTCCACCTCGCCCCGCAGACCCATCGCCGCCACGACCGCCTCGGCAATGCTGCGCACCCGGGTAGCGCTTTCGGGGCCGATGTTGAACACCTCCAACGGCGCGGGCACTACACGGTCCCAGCCAAGCAGCATGGCGTCGAGCAGATCGTGCACGTAGAGGTAGGGCTTCTCCTGGGTGCCGTCTCCCAGCACGTCGAGCACGCTGCCGTCCTTCTCCAGCTTCTCTACGAAGTCGAGGATCACGCCGTGGGTGGCGCGGGAGCCGACCACGTTCGGAAAGCGGTAGACCCACGTCCGGATGTCGTGGCGATGCGCATAGGCCGAGCAGTACGCCTCGCCGGCCAGCTTCGCGGCACCGTAGAAGGAGATGGGAATCAGGGGCCCGTGGTTCTCGTGGGTGGCCTCGGGTACGTCGCCGTAGATGGCAGACGTCGAGGCGAAGACGAGCTGTCGGACGCCGTGACGCGCCATCGACTCGCAAACGTGCCAGGTCGTGAGGAAGGTCCTGTCCAGATCCACCCGTCGGTCGCGGCTCCCCGCCTGGATGTCGCTGTTCGCGGCCATGTGGAAGACCGCGTCGAAGTCGACCTCCCCTACCAGGGTGTCGAACGCGGGATCCAGGATCGAGACCTCCTCGAAGCGGAAATCCGCCCGGCCCGCGAGATGCGCGAGGTTCTCAGTCCGACCCAGGCTGAGGTCGTCGACCGCGACGACGGAGTGCCCCTCCTCGACCAGCCGATCGCAGAGGTGACTGCCGATGAAGCCGGCGCCACCGGTCACGATGATGCGCATGGTTCTAGGCGGCCTTCTCGGAGCCGTCCCGGCTGCGCACCTTGGTGATGTACTGGGTGATCACGTGCATGAGGCTCTGGTGCGTGTCTTCGGCCATGCCGTAGTTGTCCACCTCGACGTGGATCACGTGATCGGCCATGCGCGCCAGCTCCCCGCCCGAGAAGCCCACGAAGGCGATGGTGGGAGCGCCCTGCTCCCTGGCAAAGGCGCACGCATTGACCACGTTGGGCGAGTTGCCGCTGGAGCTCACCAGCAGCACCGCATCGCCGGGCTTCAGGTAGTACATCAGCTGGTGGCGGAAGATCTCCTCGTAACCGACGTCGTTTCCGAGTGCCGTGATCATCGGCCCATTGGCGGTCAACGACACCGAGCGGATCGGCGCATGTCCCTCTACGTGTGTGCCCTTGCTGCTGTCGCACACCGTGTGGTCCGAGATGGCGGCGCTTCCCCCGTTTCCGGCCACCCAGAGGGTGCTGCCCCGCTCGGCCACGTCGAGGAAGACATCCAGGATCCCCTCCATCGGAGCACGGTCGAAGGACTCCAGGACCGCGCCCCAGCGCCGATAGTAGTCGTCTACGAAGCTGCTGAATTCACTCATGATTCTCCCACAGCGGGGAGCCTCCCCAGGTTACCGACGCGGCGCCCGGACCGCATCCGGAGCGCCCGCCTCGGGACGGAGCAGGAATTCTAGGCCAACGCCGGGCACCCGCGCGGCTGCACCCGAAGCCAGGCCAGCCCGCTCCCCCAGGGGACAGAGTGGGCTCCGGTCGATCTGCGGGACCTCCGGCGGCCCGAAGCTAGGCCCGGCGGAACTCCCAGACGAAGGGACCCGGCCCGGATGCGCAGCCGACGAGAACGGAGCGGATCTCGCTGCGACCGAACTCGACGTACGCCGCGCCGGACTCGACCCGGAACGCGGCATCGGCCGGCAGCTTCACACGACAGGCTCCCAGGACCGCCTCGCTTCCGCGCAGGTCCACATCGACGCCGGCCACCACCGGCAGCACCAGCTTCGAAGGCCGCACGCGCCCCTCCAGGGTGTCGACGATTCGCAGGCCCTCTGGCGAAACCTCGAGCACGCGGCGGTGCACGCTGCCTCGGCTCGCCCATCCCTCGCAGGTGGCCTCAGCGCGATGGCCCGGCTCCACACGACAGAGACACACGCGAGGCCGACCGCCGACGCGGTGCGCCGCCCAAAGCTCGGCCTGGTCTCGTCCGTCCACCTCCAGTGTGGCGTGCGACGTTGTGGCGCGTGAGCGGTCCCGGCGTTCGCCGGCGATGTACTCGAAGACGCCCGTGTCAGTAACCAACCGGTGCCCGTCGAGGCAGAGCTCGAACGAGAGCGCATCGGCGTGGGCGTGGCCCGGCTGGTACTCCGGCGCGGGGCCCGCCACCGAGGCTAGGAGGCTCCAGGGACCCGCCTCCAGGCGCACGTAGCCCGCGTCCCCGAGCACACCGGGCACAACCGGGGGACGCACCTCTACCTCGAGAGACGCTGCGTAGGCCTCGAGCGCGGCCGGCGGCTGCGCGATCCCCAAGGCCGAATCCGCGAAGAGTGCGATCTCCCCGTCGGGATGGGTGAAGACCTCGAGGGCACCGAGCATGCGCGCCGCCGCGTCGCCCAGGGCCGCATCCAGCGCCGCCCCGCCGCGTCCCGAGGCGCGCGACAGATTGAGCAGGTCGAGCACGTTCTCGAGCATGAGCGCGTGGTACATCGGGCTGCGCTCGAAGTGGGCGCCGTCGGCCGGAACCTGCTCGTCGAGCTGCTCGAGAAGGGCCGTCCGGTGGCCCAGCCACGCGTCCGCCGCGGTGCCTTCGAACGCCACGCCGCCCGCCACCAGCGCCAGGAGGTTGGAGAGGTAGTGGTTGGCGAGGAGCCGCAGCTCCAGGTGGCGCGCCAGCGTATCGAGCTGCGCGGCGAGGGACGCGCGCACGCGTCCCGCGTCCGCGTCCGTCAGGGCCAGCGCCCCGGGCGTGGCCAGGAGGCGCAGCCAGGTGAGGGCGCGCAGGCTGATCGGGGCCGGATGCCAGCCGGTTCCGTTCCGGTGGCGCTCGATCCAGTCGAGGATCACGCCGGCGCGCTGCTCGGACGCGAGGTCGGGGTCGCGCAGGAAGTCGTGCTGGTGGAGATGGAAGGCGAAGAGCGGGCCCTCGCCGGCGAAAGCCCAGTCGATCCGGTCGCCGGAGTCGAGAGTGCGGTTCAGGAGCGCGACGCGGCCCGGCCCGAGCAGCCGGGCGTGGGCGGGCGCACCGGGAAACGGGGCGGGAGCCGCGCGGACGGCCAGCTCCGGCGGGACGGCGGGCTCCGGCGCCGGTCGCGGCGGACCGCGCAGGGTGTCGCGGACCTGATGGACCAGCTGCCCGGGACGCAGGTGCAGCAGGGTACGCAGCACGGTGCCGGGAGCGGGACTCACCGATCCGCGCGCTCCCGGGCCGCCACGGCTCGAGCGTATACCTCGCGTTTCGGCGCGCCCGTCGCGGCGGCCACCTCCGCGGCCACGTCCCGCGCCGAGAGCCCGGCGGCGACGAGCCCCTCGATGCGCGCCTCCAGATCCTGGGCGTCCACGGCCTGGGGAGGCGCGCCTCCGACCACCAGGGTCACCTCGCCTCGGGCGCCGTCGGCGAAGCGCTCCGCGAGGACGGAGAGCCGATCGCGGACGGCCTCCTCGTGGAGCTTGGTGAGCTCCCGGGCCAGGCAGGCCGGGCGATCGCCGAGGATCTCCAGCGCCTCGGCGAGCGTGCGCCCGATGCGGCGCGGCGACTCGAAGAGCACCAGGGTCTCGGGTCGCCCCCGCCAGGCCTCCAGGAAGGCGCGCCGCGCCCCCGCCGCGCGCGGCGGAAAGCCCAGCATCGCGAAGGGCACGGCCGGAAGGCCCGACACCGCCAGGGCGGCCAGCACCGCGGAGGCGCCCGGGACCGCCACCACCGCGTGTCCCGCCTCCAACGCGGCGGCGACCAGCCTCTCGCCGGGGTCCGAGACCAGGGGCGTCCCCGCATCCGACACCAGCGCGACGTCGGCTCCGTGCGCCAGCACGCGCAGCGCCTCTTCGGAGCGGGCCGCCT
>JANQFA010000273.1 GCA_028278065.1 Myxococcota bacterium | reverse complement strand
CTCGGTGCGCGGGTTGTCGCTGGTGGCCACCACGCGGTCGCTGGAGCGCACCGCCGCCTCGGCCATGAGCGGGCGCTTGCTCCGGTCGCGGTCGCCACCGCATCCGAACACCGTCACGACGCGCCCCTCGGCCAGCGGCCGGATCGTGCGCAGCAGCTTGTCCACGGCATCGGGTGTGTGGGCGTAGTCGACCAGGACGGTGGGCTCGTGCTCCCGGGACTCCACGCGCTCCATGCGGCCCGGTACCTGGGGGCAGGCCGCGACGCCCCGGGCGATCGCGTCGTGCGGGAGGTCCAGGGCGACGCCCGTCCCGACCGCGACGAGCAGATTCTCGAGGTTGAAGTCGCCGATCAGCGGGGTCGTGATGCGGAGCTCGCCGCCCGGCAGGCGCAGGCGGGCCCGGGTCTCGTCGAGGCCCAGCTGCGCCTCGATCAGGGCCACCTCCGCATCGGACCTGGCGTCGCGTGAGACGTGCAGAACCCGACGCCCCGGACGGCTGCGCGCGGCCTCGGTGAAGCGAGGCCCCGCCGCATCGTCCGCGTTCACCACCGCGACTCCGTCGGGCGCCAGGAAGTCCGCGTAGAAGCGCAGCTTGGCGTCCCGATAGGCTTCCATCGTCTCGTGGAAATCGAGGTGGTCCTGGGTCAGGTTCGTGAACCCCGCCGCGGCGAACTGGCAGCCGTCCACCCGGCCCAGGGCCACGCCGTGGGACGAGACCTCGAGCACGGCGTCGCCCACGCCTCGGGTGCGCATGGCTCGCAGCGTGCGCTGGAGGTCGGCGCTCTCCGGGGTGGTGTTGACCGTGCGCTCCCTGACGTCGGCGAAGCGGATCTCGACGGTCCCGATCAGGCCCGTGTTGCGTCCGGCCGCCGCCAGCATCGACTCGACCAGGTAGCTGGTGCTGGTCTTCCCGTTGGTGCCCGTGATACCGACCAGGCGCATCTCGCGCGCCGGCTGGCCGTAGAAGTGGCAGGCGAGCGGGGCGAGAGCGCGGCGCGTGTCGTCCACCACCAGGGCGGCATCGCGCTCGGAATCGAAGTCGCGGGGCAGCTCTTCGACCACCAGCACCGCGGCGCCCAGCTCCCGGGCCTGCCCGAGGTAGGCGTGGCCGTCGTGGTCGGCACCACGCAGTGCGACGAAGGCGTCGCCCGGCACGACCTTGCGCGAGTCGTACACGAGCCCGCCCACCACCGGGTCCTCCTTTCCGTGCACGCGCGTCCGGATCTCCCCGGGCAGGGCGTTCACGAGGTCCGACAGCCGCATCAGCCTTCGTCTCCGTCGCGCTTCATGTAGATCCGCACCCGCATGCGGGCACCGGCGAGAACGGTGCCGGGATCGGGCTCCTGGTCGACGACCCGGCCGCTTCCCACGTGTTCCAGCTCGACGGGTGCGCCCGCCGTGATGGCCCTCACCTCGGCCAGGGTGCGGCCGCTCAGGTCAGGAAGGAAGAGGCTCGTGCCGTCGCTCGTCAGTCGTTCGATTTCGGTCGTGCGTCGTGCCCGGGGGGTGCGGGTCTCGACGCGCCGGGTGGCCACGACCGCTCGGGGCGGCCGCTGCCGGGCGGGCTCGGGCATGAGTCCGAGGTCCGCCAGGTGGGCGATCGCGACCCGCTTGAACAGCGGGGCCGCGGACCTTCCACCGTGATGGAAACCGAGCCGGGGCTCGTCGAGCACGCTGACCACGACGAGGCGGGGCTCGTCCGCCGGCACGATTCCCAGGAACCACGCATGATAGCGCTCCACGGAGTAGGTACCCGTCGCGGCGTCCAGGATCTGCGCGGTTCCCGTCTTTCCGGCCACGCGGATGCCCTTGATCACGGCGCGCCGTGCCGTCCCCTCGGGTCCGACCACCCCTTCGAGCATCTCCACGGTGCGCGCCGCGGTCTCGGCCGAGATCACCCGCCGCACCCGCTCGGGCTCGGTCTCGCGCCAGGGACCGCCGTTGCGGCGGCGCGCCGTGACGAGCCGCGGCTTCGTCAGGACGCCGCCGTTGGCGAGGGCTGCGCCGGCCACCGCGAGCTGCACGGGCGTGACGCTGACGCCCTGGCCGAAGGCGATCGTGGCCTGGTCGAGGGGCTTCCAGTCGTGCCAGTGGCGCAGCAGGCCGGCCGACTCGAACGGGAAGTCACTGCCGCTGCGCCGTCCGAACCCGAAAGCGCGCAGCACCTCGTAGTGGCGCTCGGCCCCCAGCGCCTGGGAGACCTTGACGGCGCCGACGTTGCTGGACACCTGGAGGATGCCGGCGGGGTCCAGCAAGCCGTGGGGATGGGTGTCCGTGATGGTCTTGCCGGGAACCCGGTAGCTGCCGCCTTCGGTGTCGATCGGGTCGCCGGGCGTGACGGCCCCGGCGTCCAGCGCGCCCGCGACGAGGAAGCTCTTGAAGGTGCTGCCCGGCTCCATCGCATCGAGGAAGGCGCGCGAGCGCGTGCTGCGGTAGTCGATCTCGCGGAAGCGGTTGGGGTCGAACGTCGGTCGCTCGGCCAGGGCGAGCACCTCGCCACTGCGGGGATCGAGCGCGACCACGATGCCTCCGCGCGCACCGCTCTCGGCGATGGCGTCTTCGAGCGCCGTCTCGACGTGCGCCTGGAAGGCGGCGTCGAGGCTCAATCGGACGTCGCCACCCAGCGCTGCGGCCGCCCGCACTCCGGGCGCGCCGAGCAGCACCCCCCGGGCATCCCGCTCGACCCGGTAGATCTGCGGGGTGCCCTGCAGCCAGTCGTTCTCCTGCTGCTCGACGCCGCGCACGCCGATCGCATCGATGTTGGCGAAGCCCAGCACCGAGGCGGCGAGGACGCCATGGGGGTAGCGGCGGCGCGGCTCGGGCACGATCCCGATTCCGGGGAGGGCGAGCTTCTCGACCCGGGCGGCTGCCGCCTCGTCCACCCAGCGAGCCAGGTAGACGAAGTTGGAGTCGCGCGTGAGGCGCGAGTGGAGGCGGCTGCGCGGTACGCGCAGTGCCCGCGCCAGCGCACGCGCCGCTGCCGCGGGGTCGTCGACCTCGCGCGGGCGGGCGAAGATCGACGGCGCGTCCACCGAGATGGCCAGGTCCTGGCCATCCCGGTCCACGATCTGGCCGCGCTCGGCCGCCAGCCGCAGCACGGTCCCCGCCTGGTTCTCGGCGCGCTCGAGCGCCTGCTGGTCGATCGCGAGCTGGAACGCGCGCGCGCCCAGCCCGGCGAAGACGAGGATGAGCACCGCCCTCGCGATCCCGATGCGACGCCTCGAGATGCGCAGGGCGGGGCTTCTCATCGCGTGCCCGGACCCGTCTGCGCCTCGAGGTGCACCACGCGCTCGGGGCGGGCGAAGCCCCGGCGCTCGGCCAGCTTGGCGAGGTGGAAGGGGTCGCGCAGCTCCCCGACGCGCAGCGCCAGCTCGCGCCGCCGCGCCTCCAGGGCGCGCTCCTCGCGCACGACCTCCGCCGCGCGATAGCGGAGATCGATGATCTCTCCGCGCAGCGCGGAGAACCCGAGGGCCAGCAGCACGATCGTGGCGAAGGTGGCCGCTCCGAGCGCTCGCGGCAGGGCGCCCTCGCGCAGGGCCAGGGGGCGTCGCCGAGGCGCGATCTCGATGCTGCGGTCCGGTGCGGTCATCCCGCCGTCTCCTCGATGCTCCGGTCCGGCGCGGTCATCCCGCCGTCTCCTCGATGCTGCGGTCCGGTGCGGTCATCCCGCTGCCTCCTCGGTGCTTCGGTCCGGCCCGGTCATGCTGCCGCCTCCAGCTTCTCGGCGGCACGCAGGCGAGCCGAGCGGGCGCGCGGGTTGCGCGCCTCTTCTGCCGGGGAGGGGCGCAGGGGACGGCGGGTCAGGACCCGCAGCCGTGCGTCGGTTCCGAAGATCTCGTCGGGAGTCCCGGGCGGACCGGTTCGCCCCCGCGCCTGATCGCGGAACGCGTTCTTGACGATGCGGTCCTCGGCCGAGTGGTAGGAGAGGACGACCACGCGGCCGCCGGGGCGCAGCACGTCGATCGCGTCCGCGAGCCCGTCGCGCAGGGCGCCCAGCTCGTCGTTCACAGCGATGCGCAGCGCCTGGAACACGAGGGTGGCGGGATCGTGGCGTCGACCGCGGCCGACCGCGGCCTCGCGGATGAGCGCGCGCAGGTCGGCGCTGGTGGCGATCGGCGCGCGCTCCCGTGCCGCGGCGATGGAGCGCGCCAGCTTGCGCGCACCGGGCAGGTCCGCGTAGTCGCGGAACCAGCGTTCGAGCTCGGGGATCGACGCGTGTGCCAGGAGATCGGCCGCGGTGTGCGGCAGCCGATCATCCATGCGCATGTCCAGCGGCGTCACGTCGGCCGTCTCCTGCCCGAAGCGGAATCCGCGTCCGGGAGAGTCGAGCTGACGGGAGGAGACGCCCAGGTCCAGCAGGACGCCGTCCACTTCGTCGATGCCGAGCTCCCCCAGCACGGCCTTGATTTCGCGAAACGAAGAGCGGACCAGCCGAATCCGATCTCCGTATTGCCCGAGACGAAGCTGCGTGGCTTCCAGGGCCTCGGCGTCCACATCGAGACCGATCAGCCGCCCGTTCGGGCCAATTCTGTCCAGGATGGCTTCCGCGTGTCCGCCGCCGCCCACCGTGCCGTCGAGCACCGTGGCTCCGCGTCCGGGTGCGAGGAGATCCAGCGTCTCCTCGAGCATCACGGGTACGTGATCGTATTCCCCGGACACCGTCGGGGCCTCAGCGTCGCCCCACCCCCTCTACCTGTTCGAGCTGTCTCGCGGGAAGGGGAGGCGCCGCCGCCCCGTGTCATGTCGCCCGAAAGAACAGGCTCCGTCGAAATTCGGGGGATTGGGGTGCCCCGGAGGCGCCGCGCAGTTCGTCCCCCCCTTGACTCCCTGCGCGGATCGCGCACCGGGGACACCCCAATCTCTCGTCGGAGGAGTCTCCTCCTCCACCCCCCAATGACCGTGCTACGACGGCTGTCGCCCCCTGGCGACCGCAGCCTGAAGCTCGTTGAAGCGTGCCTGGGTCTTCGCCAGCGCCTGGTCGTGGCGCGTGCGGTCCCAGATCTCGATGCGCGGGCCTACGCCCGCGACGGTGACCTCCTTCTCCAGCCCGGCGTACTCGCGCAGGTGCTGGGGAATGCTGATGCGGCCCTGCTTGTCCACCGGGCACTCGATCGAGCCGCCGATGAGGTAGCGCTGCAGCTCCTGGACCTCGGGCTGGAACGGGGAGCCGTCCTCGAGCGCCTGCTCGATCTTGCGCCAGGACTCCCACGGGTAGAGTGCGAGGCACTCGGGGTGATTCGTGAGAATCGGCGTGCGGTCTCCGTAGCGTTCCAGTTCCATCCTGAACCCCGCCGGAATGCTGAGGCGGCCCTTCGTATCGATCGTGTGAACCGCTCGACCCCGGAACATCGTTCGATGGGACCCTGACCCCTCTTGGTGCCCTCTGTGGGATCATCAATCCACTTGATCCCACTTCATCCCACCTCGGACCCCTTTCTACCCCAGCGGATCCGCAAAAAGCAACGAAAGTTCGCGTCCTCATGCACTTTTTTTCGAGGGTGCGGGGTTCACACAATATCTGGGTGTCGATGCGGGTGATCGACCCCATATGTAGGGGTATCCGGTCGGCGGTAGAATGGGGTCGGGTGGGATGAAATGGGGTCTCAGGGAGCGCCGAGACCCGGAATGCGCGGGCCGTGGACGGATTCGACCCGCTCGACCAGCCCGCGCAGGGTGCTTCCGGGGGGCGCCGCGACGGTTTCGGGCAATCCGGGGTCGGCAGCCAGCAGGACGTCGAGCACGGCGCCCGTGCTCTCCTCCAGCCCGTCCTCCGCGTAGCCCCCCTCGAGCACCAGGGCCAGGCGGCCCGAGCAGAGCTCCTCGGCCAGGGCCCGCACGACGCGCGCCGCGTCGGCAAAGCCGTTGCCGCTCACGTCCATCGAGGCGAGGGGGTCGCTGCGGTGGGCGTCGAAGCCGCAGGAGACCAGGATCAGCTCTGGACGGAAGGCGCGGGCCGCGGGGACCAGCAGGCGCTGGAGCACGCCCACCAGCTCCGCGTCCCCGCAGCCGGGCGGCATCGGGACGTTGAGGGTGGCTCCTTCGCCCCGTCCGCGGCCGATCTCGTCGAAGTCGCCACTGCCGGGGTAGTAGGGGAACTGGTGGGTGGAGACGTAGAGGACGTCCGGGTCCTCCTCGAAGCTGTGCTGGGTGCCGTTGCCGTGATGGACGTCCCAGTCGAGGATCAGGATCCGCCCCACGCCGTCCTCTTCCCGGAGGGCGCGGGCGGCGACGGCGATGTTGTTGAACAGGCAGAAGCCCATCGCGCGATCCGCCTCCGCATGGTGGCCCGGGGGGCGGACCGCCGCGAAGCCGGCCTGCCAGTCGCCGCGGGCCACCCCGCGCGCCAGGTCCACAGCGGCTCCGGCGGCCAGCCGCGCCACGTCGAGGCTCTGGGCGCACAGGTAGGTGTCCGGGTCCAGGCGGCAGGGCGCGCGCCGCGCCGCCTCCTCCATCAGCTCCAGATGGCTTGCCCCATGTACCCTCAGCAGCTCGGGGTCGTCCGCCGGCCGGGCCGCCAGGGGCGCCAGCGAAGCCCTGCGCGCCCGCAGGGCCCGTCCCACCGCCTCCAGGCGGGCGGGTCGCTCCGGGTGGCCGGCCGGCCCCTCGTGGCTGCCATAGCGGGGATCTTCGACGATGGCGACGCTGCGCTCCATGGCGGGCGATGGTACATCGTGGGGGCATGCACGGGGCGGTCGCCATCACCGGGATCCGGACCTTCATCGGGCGCCGCCTCGCCGAGCGCCTGCTCGAGCGGGAGGCTCCCCCGACCGTGGTCGCCGTGGACCTGCATCGACCCCAGGGCCTGGCGCGCAGCGCGCGCTTCCAGGACACCGACCTGACCCGGCCCACCGCGGACGCCCAGCTCGCCGAGCTCTTCGAGCGCGAGCGCGTCGAAGTGGTGGTGCACGCGGCCTACCGCCAGGACCCGGACCCGGACATCGAGTACGACCACGACCTCGAGACGATCGGCACTCTGCACGTGATGCACGCGTGCGCGGCGGCCAAGGTGCGCCGCCTCGTGGTCGCGTCGTCGACGATGCTCTATGGCCCCTGGCCCGACAATCCCAACTTCCTGACCGAGGAGCACCCACTGCGCGGGCACCCGAGCGCGCACAACGTGGAGAACCGACGCGAGGCGGAGGCGCTTCTGGCCGAGTGGGCACCCCGCCACCCCGACACCCAGGTGACCGTCCTGCGGCCCTGCTGGATCATGGGTCCTACCTACTGGGACCACGTCACGCGCTACCTCGCCCGGCCCGTGGTCCCCACGCTGCTCGGCTACGATCCGCTGCTCCAGTTCGTGCACGAGGACGACTGCCTCGACGCCTTCGAGGCCGCGGTCGACGAGCCCCACCCCGGGATCTTCAACGTCGTGGGACGCGGGGTGCTTCCGCTCTCCACGCTGCTGCGCCAGGCGGGGAAGCGCAGCCTGCCCCTGCCTTCGGCCATTCTCTATCGAATGCGCGACGTGCCCTCCCAGGGCATGACCGGCGATCGCCCCGACGGGTTCTACGACTACTTCCGCTACCTGTGGGTGGCCGACGGTGCCCGCGGCTGGGCCGCGTTCGGCGAGCCGCGCTACACGACCCGCGAGGCGTGGGTCGCCTTCCTCTCCGCGCGGCGGCTGCGGCGCTACCTTTGAGACGTCCGTGAACGATCAGCCGCAGAGCCGCCCGGTCTACGACGAGGACGCCCTCGTGGAGGTGCGCGAGGCGCTGTCCGAGCTGCGCCGCGAGATCGACACCCGCTTCCGCCGTCCGGCCGTGCCGTCGCCCCGGGCCGCCGCGCGCGACGGGTTGGAGCTCTTCGACGAGCTGCGCCGGAGATTCCAGACCCTGGGCATGGTCGAGCGGTCCGGGCAGGTGGACGAGTTCGGGCTGGACGACGTGGTCGTGTCGCGCGCCCAGCCGCTTCTCGACTTCCTGCTGGAGAGGTGGTGGCGCGCCGACGTCAGCGGGCTGGAGAACCTCCCGGTGGAGGGCCCCTGTCTGCTGGTCTCCAACCGCTCGGGTCTCCTGCCCTGGGACGGGCTGATGATCTCCCACACCGTGAGCCGCTGGCACCCGCAGGGGGTGCGCCCGCGCTTCCTGGTCGCGGACTGGCTGATCACGCTCCCGTTCGCCCAGCCCACACTGGCGCGTGTGGGCGGCGTGCGCGCCTGTCGCGAGAACGCCGAACGCCTGCTCCGCTCGGGACGCTGGGTGGTCGCGTTTCCCGAGGGCCAGAAGGGCGCTGCGAAGGTCTTCCGGCAGCGCTATCGGCTGCAGCGCTTCGGGCGTGGCGGCGCCGTGCGGGTCGCCCTCGAGAACCAGGTGCCGCTCGTTCCGGTGGGCGTCGTCGGGGCCGAGGAAGCCCACCCGGTGCTCTTCAAGGTCTCGGCACCCGCGCGGGCCGTGGGCCTGCCCCCGGTCCCCGTCACGCCCACCTTCCCGTGGCTCGGCCCGCTGGGTCTGGTGCCCCTGCCGGCGCGCTGGGGGATCCGTTTCGGTGAGCCGCTGGCCTTCGATCGCCTCACCCCGGACGACGCCGGCGACGAGCTGCTCGTGTCGCGCCTCACCGAGGAGCTGCGCGTCTCGATCCAGCGCCTGATGGAGGAAGGGCTGCGGGCCCGCTCGGGCGTCTTCACCTGAGCCCGATCCACCGGACAGGAGCGTGGGGGTACTC
>JANQFA010000268.1 GCA_028278065.1 Myxococcota bacterium | reverse complement strand
CTTCGGCTTCGTCGGCCCCAACGGGGCCGGGAAGACCACGACGCTGAAGATCCTGCTCGGCCTGATCCGCCCGACGGCCGGATCCGCCTCGATCCTGGGAAGTGACGTGCGCGAGACCGGGTTCCGGCGCCACATCGGCTTCCTGCCGGAGAATCCGTATCTGCACGAGTTCCTGACCGGCCGCGAGTTCCTGCGCTTCTACGCGCGGCTCGCCGGGATGGACCGCGCGGCCCGCGAGGCGCGCATCGAGAAGCTCCTCGGCTGGGTGGGGCTCAGCCACGCCGCGGACGCGCGCCTGCGCACCTACTCCAAGGGCATGCTCCAGCGTCTGGCGATCGCCCAGGCGCTCGTCCACGATCCCAAGGTGGTCTTCCTGGACGAGCCGATGAGCGGACTCGATCCCATCGGCCGCAAGGACATCCGCGATCTCATCCTGCGCCTGCGCGACGAGGGCAAGACCGTGTTCATGAACACCCACATCCTCCACGACGTGGAGATGGTGTGCGACCGGGTGGCGATCATCGTGAACGGGCGCATCCGCTGGACCGGACGGATCGAGGAGTTCATGGTCGACGGCGACGAGCCGTCGGTGGACGTGGTGCTGGCCCGTCTGTCTCCGGAGACGGCGGCGATCATCGAGGATCGCTTCACCGCCGTGCTGCGCGGTCACGGCGAGCGCGTCGAGCTGCGGGTGGCGCAGAAGGACGTGGAGGGTGTGCTGGGCGCGGCGCTGGGCTCGGGTGCCGAGGTGATCTCGGTCACGCCCCACCGCGCGTCGCTCGAGACCATCTTCCTCAGCGCCGTCCACGAAGAGGAGAAGGGACGATGATCTCGCCGGGACGCGTCGCCGCGGTGGCGGGCAACACGATCCGCGAGGCGATTCGCAACAAGGTGCTCTACACCCTGGCGGCCTTCGCTCTCGTCATGATCGGCTCGAGCATCATCCTCTCGAACCTCTCCTACGTGGAGCAGGGGCGCATCCTGCAGGACCTCGCCTTCGGCTCGGCGCGGCTCTTCGGCGTGGTGATCGCCATCGCGGTGGGGATCACGCTGATCTACAAGGAGGTGGAGCGCCGCACCATCTACACGATCCTGGCCAAGCCGGTGTCGCGCACCGAGTTCCTGCTGGGGAAGTACGTGGGTCTGGTGGCGACCCTGTGGATGATGGTCGTGGCCATGGGCGTGGCGTTCTTCGGCGTGTCGCTCGTGGACGAACGCCCGGTGGGCTGGGCCCACGCGGCTGCGATCGGTCTTCTGGGGGTGGAGCTGGCCGTGGTGGTGGCCGTGGCGACGCTCTTCTCGGCCTTCACCACGCCGATGCTCGCGGCGCTCTTCACCACCGGAATCTGGGTGGCCGGAAACCTCACCCGGGACCTGGCCGAGCTGGCGCGCCAGACGAACGTGTCGGAGATCATGGGGGTGGCTCGCGCGCTCTTCCACGTGCTCCCGGATCTCGCGCTCTTCAATCTGGGCCTGAAGGCGAGCCATGGGCTGGCCATCGATCCGTCGACGGAGGTGTGGATTCCGCTGGCGTACGGCGTGGCCTACGTGGCGGCCACCCTCTGCCTGGCCAGCGTGATCTTCCAGCGCCGCGACTTCCGCTAGATTCGGCGTGTGCTGGTCGGCGGGGCGATCGTCTGGGGACTCCTGGTCGGGTCCTTCCTGAACGTCGTCGTACATCGGGTCCCGTTGGGGCAGTCGATCCTGCGCCCGGCCTCTCACTGCCCGCACTGCGGGCACGTCCTCGGGCCGCTCGAGAACGTGCCGGTGGTCTCGTGGCTCGCGCTGGGCCGGCGCTGCCGGGGCTGCGGTGCGCCCATCTCGGCCCGCTATCCGGCGGTGGAGGTCGTGACCGGCTTCCTCTTCGGCGCCGCGGCCTGGCGCTGGGGCGCGAGCCCCGAGTTCGTTCTCACCATGCTGCTCGCCGCGGGCCTCGTGGTGGCGGCGCTGATCGACTTCGAGCACCGCTTCATCCCGGATTCGGTCTCCCTCGGCGGGCTGGTGGCGGGTCTCGGGCTGTCGCCCGCCGCCGCCTGGCTGAACGGCGAGCCTCTGGGCGAAGCCGCCACGCGCGCCGCGCTCGGAGCGTTGCTCGGGGGCGGCCTCCTGTGGCTGGTCGGCTTCGTGCACGCCCGCGCGTCGGTCGCCTTCGGCCGCACGTTCGAGCACTGGCCCGGGGAGGGGGAAGACGTGCCCACGCCCGGGCAGGCGGACTACTGGCTCTGGTTCCCGGGGCTGGGGCTCGGCGACGTCAAGCTGATGGCGGCGATCGGGGCTTTCCTGGGGCCGGTCGGGGTCCTCGAGACGATCGTCGCGGCATCGCTGCTCGGCCTGCTCCTCGGCCTGGCCTGGGCCGCGCTGACGCGCGACGGCGGCGGGCCGTTCGGCTTCGGTCCGGCCATCGCGGCGGGGGCTCTCGCCGTGGCCCTGATTCCCCATCCTCCGCTCCTGTCGCTTCTGGGGTAGGATGCTCGCGCCGCCTGCTCGCGGCACCGGCCGGAACCGTGGGGCGCATACACACCATCGCGATCAGCGTCGCGCTGCCGCTGGCGGCGGCGACCGTGGCCACCTTCGTCGCGCTGCGCGCCTTCGACCACCCCTACGTGGGGATGGACGACGCGAACATCTTCATGGCCTACGCGGAGAGCCTCGCGTCCGGCCAGGGCTTCGCCTACAACGCCGGCGGCGAGCCGCAGGAGGGCTTCACCTCGCTGCTCTACACGCTGCTCATGGCCGCGATCTGGGCTCTCGCGTCCGAGCCCGAGGGCGCGCTGCTGCTCCTGAACGTGCTGCTCGCCGCGGCGGCCGTGGGCCTGGCGGCGCGCACCGTCATGCGGGTCGCTTCCGACGGGCCGGGCGCCGGCGCGTTGGGCGTCGTGGTGGTGGTCTGGGCCTTCGCGTCGCCGGCCTTCGCCACCTGGACCAGCGTCGCCCTCATGGACGGCGCCCTCTGGTGCCTGGCCTGGTGTGCGCTCGCCGCGCTCTGCACCGTCGAGGTGAGCGCCGTCGCCGGCTCGTCCGCAAGGCTCGCGGCCGGCGTGCTCCTCGCCGCGGCGCTCCCCGCGGTCCGGCCCGAGGGCATGGCGGTGGCGGCGGCGCTGCCGGCCAGCTTCCTGCTGGGCGCGCGCCTGCGCGGCGCGAACGGAAGCCGGGCGCTCGGCGCGGCCCTCCCCTCGGCGCTCGCCTGGGCGGCGGCGCTGGCCGGTCTCACCGCCTGGCGCCTGCTCGTCTTCGGCCAGCCGCTTCCCAACACCTACTACGCCAAGGTGTCGCCGGATCGCGTGCACAACCTGGTCGAAGGCGTCGCCTATCTGTACGACTTCCTGGCCGCCCATCCGCTGGCGGGACTCGCTGCCGGTGCGGCACTGGCGGGTGTGGTCCTGAATCTGGCGTTCGCGCTCGGCGTCGTGAACGGGTCGGGGAGCGCTGCGGCGGGGGCCGGCGAACGAGCTCGCGCGGTCAGCCTGACCCTCTCGGTGCTCGTCCTCGGCGGGCTCGCCGTGCCGGTCCTCACCGGGGGAGACCACTTCGGCCAGTTCCGCTTCTACCAGCCGCTCTGGCCCCTGATGATCCTCCCGCCCATCGCGTTGGGGCTGGAGTTCGCGGAGCGTCGCGGAAGCGAAGTCGGCGCGCGGCCGCGTCTCGCGTGGGCGGCGGCGTGCGTCCTGGCTCCCGCGCTGGTGGTATCGGCCCCGGTCCCCTGGACCCGCTTCCAGAAGTCCTCGCGGCTCGACAAGGAGTTCGCCATCGCCGAGGCCGGGCGCCGCGAAGGCGAGGCCCTGAACCGCGCCCACCCCGGCTGGCGTCCGTCGGTGGGCGTCATCACCGCTGGGGGGATCGCGGTCGCCTACGAGGGCGAGGTGGTGGACCTCATGGGGCTCAACCTGGCCGCCATGGCGCGCGCCGCCGGCGACCGCCGGGGGCCCAAGAACCACGCGGCCTTCCAGCCCGAGGTCTTCTTCGAGCTGCGCCCCGATGTGGTGTGGCCGCGCTACGTACGCAGCGACGACCCGGCCGCCGCCCTCCTCGACTTCGTGAGCGGCGTGCGACCGGTGGACCGCTACATGCAGGACAAGGTGCTGCGGGGACTCCTCGCCGATCCGCGCTTCCGCGAGACCTGGGTCCCCGCCGCGATCCTCGGGCGCCCGGCCGCGCCCCTGGTCCCGGATCCGTTCTTCTTCGTTCCCGAAGGCCGGCGCCATCGTCCGCAGCCCGACGATCTCGGCGGCCGCGTCGAGGTCCTGATGGGCTACTTCCAGCGCGACCAGGTCGCCCGCCTCCAGTCCGAGGGCGCCGATGTCCTGGCCCTCTCCTGGCGTGAGTCCCGCTGATCCGACGGGTCCCGGGCCGGAGCTCTAGAAGAGGCCCAGGCTCCAGGCGGTCGCGAGCATCCAGAGCAGGCCGGCGAGCTGCAGCGAGCGGTAGCGGAGGGCGATCCCGACGGGTGAGGCGCCTTCGTTGCGGGTGTAGATGATGCGCAGGTAGTCGAGGACCGCGAAGGCGACGAAGACCAGGCCGACGAGCTCGCGTCCCGGCACCATCACCGGGGCCTCCATCGAGTAGAGCGCGTAGGCCACCAGGGTGACACCCGCGCACAGGCCGATCGCGGCGTTCAGGTAGGCGAGGTCGTAGCCGCTCAGCGAGGGGCGCTGATCGGCGCCGGCTCCCTCCACCAGGTCGCCGCGCCGCTTGGCGAAGGCCATGAAGAGGGCGAGGGCCGAGGTGCAGAGGAGGAGCCACTGGGAGGGCTCCGCGTCGAGGACCGCGCAGCCCACCAGGACGCGGATCAGGAAGCCCGACGCCAGGATGAAGACGTCGAGCACGGCGACGTGCTTGGCGCCGAAGGAGTAGGCCACGTTCAGGCCGAGGTAGGTGGCGAAGAGAAGCGCCACGCTGCGCTCGCCGGTAGCGGCGGCCAGCGCGAAGGCGCCGACGAGCAGGGCCGCGCAGAGAGCCCAGGCGGTCGAAGCAGAGACCTCTCCCGAGGCGACGGGGCGGTGTCGCTTGCGCGGGTTCCGGCGGTCGGCCTCGGCGTCGCGCACGTCGTTGAGCGCATAGATGGCCGAGGAGAGCAGGCAGAAGCCCAGCAGGCCGGCGCCCAGGGCGACGGGCCGCAGCGGCGATCCCGCCGCCACCGCGAAGGGGACGGGAGCCAGGACGAAGCCGTTCTTCAGCCAGTGGTGGAGGCGCAGCAGGCGGAGGGGCGCCGGCAGCGCGCCGAGCCGACCCGCTCCTTCGCCACCGACCGGAGCTTCACCCACACCCATCTCGTCGCCTGGGTAGCGCGTCAGCCGGCTTCGCGCCGCGCCGCCAGCGCCGCCTCCAGCTCGCGGACCCGTGCCTCCCGCCCGGCCTTCTCGCGCAGCAGCGCCAGCGCCCGCCTTGCCGTGTCCGGATCCCCCCGCACCACGAGGAAGACCGCGGCCCGGTCCAGGTGCTCGGCGCTCGCGTCGGGCCGGGCGAGCACTTCCCGCCAGAGGGCTTCGGCTTCGCGCTGGTTGCCGACGCGGGCGTATACGCGCGCGCGCGCCGCGCGCAGCGCCGTGGCCTCGTCGGGCTGTGCCGGGGGTAGACGTCGCCACTCCTCGCGTGCGCGCGCCACCGACCGCTCCAGTCCCAGGGCGCGCGGGTAGCCGGGATAGCGCTCGAGGGCGGCGGCGAGAGAGGCGTCGGCTGCGTCGAAGTCGAGGCTCATGGCGTGGATGAGTGCCAGGTTGAAGTGGTTCAGGGCCACCTGCGGACGCGCGCGCACGAGGCCCGTGAGGAGCGCGCGCGCCTCGTCGAGCCGACCGGTCTCGGCGAGACAGAGCGCCATGTTGCCCGCCACGTACTCGGGGGGGAGTCCGCCCCGGGTGCGCGCGCGGCTGCGCGCCTCGGCCTCGCGGAAGGCGGCCAGGGCCTCCTCGAAGCGGCCGCGGCGCAGCAGGGCTTCACCCAGTCCGGCGTGGGCCTGGGCCTGGTGGGGCGGCGCCTCCCGGGCGGCGTGGGTCCAGAAGGCGAGCTCGTCGGCCCACACGGCCGCGCGTCGGGCGGTGGCGATCGAGAAGACCAGGCACGCGCAGAGGGCGAGCGCCGTTGCGGGGCCGCGCGCGCCCGTGGGAAGCCGTCCGGCGCTCCAGGCGACGAGGAGCGCGAGTCCGGCGGCCGGCAGGTAGAGGTAGCGATCGGCCGCCACGATGTCGCCGGCCAGCGGGACCAGATGCAGCACCGGAAGGAGCGCCGCGGCGGCGAGCGCCAGGGCGGCGAGCGGATGGGGTGCGTCGCTGCGCCGCGCGACGCGCCAGGCGAGCGCGAGCGCGGCCAGCAGGGCGACGGTGCCCAGGGCGACCAGGCCCGCGTGCGTCTCGCCCAGGACTCCGTTCATGACGCGCGGACGCAGGGGATCGAGCAGCATGGCGGCGTAGCTGCCCAGGGCCTGCAGCGCCGCCGCGGGGCGCTCCGCGACGGGCAGGCCGTCGACCCGCTGCACCAGCTCCGCGCTGGCGCGGCTGGCCCAGACGCGCATCCCGGTGTACACGAGTCCGGCTCCCACGAGGGGCGCCAGGTTGAGGAGCGCGCGGCGGGGCGTCGCGAGGCCGTGTCGCGCGCGCCAGGCCTCGTGCACGGCCAGCGCGGCGGCTCCGGCGACGGCCACCTCCTTGGCGAAGAGCCCGGCCAGGATCGCGACCGCTGCCGCGACCCGGCTCCCCGTTCGCTCGCGCTCGGAGCGGTGCAGGAGGAGGGCGCCCAGCACCGCGAAGGTCGCGAGCACGTCGGTGCGTCCGCTGATCCAGGCGACCGACTCGGTGAGGCGCGGGAGCGTCCCGAAGAGCAGCGCGGCGAGAGCCGCCGCCAGCGGCGCAGCACCGGCGCGCAGGGCGAGCAGGAAGACGAGCACGGCGCAGCCGGCGTGCAGGAGCACGTTGCCCAGATGGAAGAAGGCGGGCTCGAGCCCGACGATGTGGTGCTGGATCGCGAACGAGAGCACCGTGAGCGGCCGATAGAAGGCCGGCGAGTCGTCGGCGTACTCGGGGCTGGACCAGAACACCCGACCGAAGTAGTCCGCCGGCGCCCCCAGCTCGACGACCGCCGGGTGCCCGGCGATCAGGAAGTTGTCGTCCCAGACGAAGTCGCCGTCGAGGACCGGCGCATAGGCGGCCAGGACCCAGACCGCGATCGCCGCGGCCAGCACCCCCGGCCGGGGTCCGCCCGTCATTCCACCGCACCTCCGAGCTGCAACTCATTGGATCGGCGTACGATTCGGCGGACTTTAGGGTCGCGGAGAGAGGCCCTTCCGCGTCCTATCGGGTCTTCAGCTTCAGGTCCCGGATCCGGCCGGGCTGGTCCCTCTCGACCAGCAGATCGGTCGAGCGGTCGAAGACGCTCCCCACACAGGAGGTGTTGTCGTCGTTGTGCAGCTCCACGGCCCAGCGCGTCACGCTGGGCGACGGCTGCACCACACTCGCCAGCTCGGCGGGGAGATTGCCTCCCCTGGCCACGACCAGGGCCCGGCTCTTGCCCGCATTCCCTCCGGCCTCGATCACCTTGAGGATCCCGTCGTGGGTGGTCTGCGGGTCGATGAGCTTCCAGCCCTTGCTCCCGAGCGGAACGAAGCCCCCGGTCGGGGCCGTCAGCGAGAGGACCAGGCGGAAGTCGCCCCCGTCCTCCTCGTACATGCAGAGATGGTGGTCCCCGCCATCGGTCGGATCGCCGAAGTCCGCCTGGTTGAGCTGCGGTCCCTTGACCCACTTGTAGAGCAGCTGGTCTCGCGGGCCGACGCCGTCCGCGCCCTTGTCCCGCACGAGGAGGATCGACTTGCCGCCGCTGCCCACCGTATCCGCGCAGCCGAGGGTCGGCGCGACCGGGCAGTGCACGCTCTGGACTGCCAGCACGAAGTCGCTGAACCCCGACACCACCGCGCAGACCTGGTTGCCGACCGGGTCCAAGCTGGAGGTCCGATCGACGGGTGTGCCGCCTTCGTCGTGGAAGATCCGGATCAGCGTTTCGTCGAAGTGGGTCGTGTCCTCGAATCCGTCGTCGTCCTCGTCCAGGTAGGGAAGGCACACCTCGACGTCTCCGCTGAAGTCGGCGGTGGTCGTGATCTGGAAGGCCCGGTCGAAGACCACGAAGTTGCCCGGGACCGAGGCCGAGGGCGTCGTCACCAGCACGATCTCCACCTCGCCGGGACTCGTCACCTCGTCGAAGGTGATCGAGGCATCCGGATAGGGTTCGACCGCCTGGGATGGGCCCGCCTCGACGCCGTTCGGGAGACCCACCAGATCGCACGAGAGGGCGGGGAAGAGCGGTCCGCAGGTCGCGTCGTCCGAGTTGGTGAGCGTGACCCCGCTGAAGTCGGCGGTCCCGTCCAGACGGATCGCCTTGCCCTGACCGTCGTCGCTGATCGTGAGATCGCTGCGGACGACCAGCTCGAGCTCCGCGATCAGGTCGTTCGCGCTGCCACATTCGGCGTCTGTCCACACGTCCGGCCAGTTGAAGGGCACGGCCGCCGTTCCCGTGAAGGCGCTGTGGCCGCTGGTCGGCAGGGCGAGCTGGCTTCCCGCGACGGTCCCGAGCTCGGGATCCGGTGTCAGGCTGCACGCCCCGAGGGCATGGATCCGCTCCTGGGCGAGGATGCTCCCGCACGTCGCCGTCAGCGTGGAGGTCACCACGCCGGTCGGAACGTCGTGGTCGAGCTGCCGGAACGCGGTGCCGGTGAACGGTCCGAGGCCGGATGCGCACGAGTAGTTGATCTGCCACGACCCGGACACGTCGGCGCTCTGGGCGCTGCAGACGCTGGGCTCCCCGGGACAGCTGAAGCCCGGCTCCACCTGACAGAGGGAGTCGCAGCCGTCTCCGGGCGCTCCGTTGCCGTCGTCGCACTGCTCGCCGGCCGGCTCGTTGACCACGCCGTCGCCACACGAGACCGGCGTGCAGTCCGCGTCGCAGCCCGCCGACTCGCCGCCGTCGTCGCAGGCTTCGCCGGCCGTGGCGTTCACGGTGGCGTCGCCGCACGCCGCGGGCGTGCAGTCCGTGTCGCAGATCGCCGACTCGCCACCGTCGTCGCAGCTCTCTCCCGCCGTCGTGTTCAGCGTGGAGTCGCCGCACGAGGCGAGGGTGCAGTCCAGGTCGCAGGTCGCGGACTCGCCGGCGTCGTCGCACTGCTCCCCCGCGGAGGCGTTCGTCTCGCCGTCTCCGCAGCCCACGGGCGTGCAGTCCGCGTCGCAGGTCGGGGTCTCGCCGCCCTCGTCGCAGATCTCTCCGGCGGTGGTATTCAGGGTGGAGTCTCCGCACACGGCGAGCGTGCAGTCGGCGTCGCAGCTCGCGGACTCGCCGGAGTCGTCGCACTGCTCGCCCGCGGCCGCGTTCGGGTGGCCGTCTCCGCAGCTCACCGCCGTGCAGTCCGCGTCGCAGGTCGCCGTCTCGCCGCCCTCGTCGCAGGCCTCGCCCGCGGTGGCGTTCGGGGTCCCGTCGCCGCAGAGCGCGAGGGTGCAGTCCGGGTCGCAGGTGGCCGACTCACCGCCGTCGTCGCAGGCTTCCCCGGCGGTCGCGTTGTGGGTGGAGTCTCCGCAGGAGGCGGGCGTGCAGTCCAGGTCGCAGGTGGCGGACTCGCCGCCGTCGTCGCAGATCTCGCCCGCGGCGGAGTTGGCGGTCCCGTCGCCGCAGATGACCGCAGAGCAGTCCGCGTCGCAGGTCGCGGTCTCGCCGCCCTCGTCGCAGCTCTCGCCCGCGGTGGCGTTGGCGTTCCCGTCGCCGCAGAGCGCGAAGGTGCAGTCCGCGTCGCAGGTCGCCGACTCGCCCCCGTCGTCGCACTCCTCGCCGGGGTCCGGGAGGCCGTTGCCGCAGGGCGGGGTGCACACGCTGGGCTCTCCGGAGCACGAGTAGCCCGGCTCCACCTGGCAGGTGGCGTCGCAGCCGTCTCCCGGCGTGTCCCCGCCGTCGTCGCAGCCCTCGCCTTCGTCCAGGGCGCCGTCCCCGCAGGCCGCTAGATCGAAGGCGTAGGCCGCGCCGAAGGAGCCGATCACGGCGGCGCTGCCCGAGGCCGAGGCGGACGCACCGAAGGCGCCGAATCCCCCGTCGAAGGGTGTGAGCTTGGCGACCTCACCCCAGGCGTCGGGCCCGCCCACGTTTCGGACGAACACGTAGGCCGCGCCGACGAAGAGATCGTCGTCGGGAGCACCGACCAGAGCGAAGTCCCCGGAAGCCGCCAGCGAGCCGCCGAAGAAGGCGTCCGGATCCAGCCCGGAGGCAGCCAGCTGAGTCACCTCACCCCAGGCGTCCGGCCCTCCCTCGTTCCGCGAGAACACATAGACCGAGCCCGCGGGGTCCTTGTACGGGGCTCCGACCAGGATCGTGTCCCCGGAGATCGCTACGGCTTCGCCGAAGCCGTAGTTCGAGGCGGCGTCGGAAGGGGTCAGCTTTGCCACCTGGCCCCAGTTGCCGGCTCCGCCCTGATCCCGTGAGAAGACGTAGGCGGAGCCGCTGACGCCCTCCAAGGGCGCGGTGGCCACCGCCGTGTCCCCGGAGATCGCGACCGCGTAGCCGAAGTTGTCGCTGAAGGCCGCGTCGAGTGCCGTGAGCTTCCGAGCCTGCCCCCACGCGTCCGGACCGCCCAGGTCGCGCGAGAAGACGTAGGCCGACCCGGAAGAGAACCCGGCGTCGCCGTCGCCCGGGGACCCGACCACCGCCGTGTCCCCGGAGATGCCGACCGCCGTCCCGAAGTTGTCGCCCGATGCCGGGTCGAGGGGAGTGAGCTTCGTGACCTCTCCCCAGGCACTCGGTCCTCCCTGGTCCTTCCAGAAGACGTAGGCCGAGCCGGAGCCGAAGCCCGTATCGCTGTCGTACGGTGAGCCGGCCACCGCCGTGTCTCCCGACAGCGCCACCGCGAAGCCGAACTGATCGTGAGCGGCGGCGTCGGAAGCCACCAGCTTCGCCACCTCCCCCTGGCGGCGGACGAAGACGTACGCCGAGCCGGAGTCGTCGCCCGCGTGGTCGTCCCCCACCGCTCCCACCACGGCCGCATCTCCGGAGGCCGCCACCGGCGCGCCGAAGCCGAGGCCTCCATCGGACGGAACCAGTCGGGTCGTGCCCTCGGCCAGGGTGAAGACGTAGGCCGAGCCGGAGTCCGCGACCGTGGAGTCGCCGAACGCGGCGCCGACCACGGCGGTGGTCCCTGAGATCGCGACGGCGGAGCCTAGCTGGTCGTCCGCAGCGCCATCGGAGGCGACGATCTTGGTCGCTGCGCCCCACGCGTTCGTCCCTCCCTCGTCGCGCGAGAAGACGTAGGCCGAGCCCGAGTTCAGCCCGGCGGCGTCATCGCGGGTGGCCCCGACCAGGACCAGGTCGCCGGAGATGGAGACGGACGAGCCGAAGAAGTCGAGCTCGGCGGCATCGGGGGCGGTGAGCTTGGCCACCTCGCCCCACGCGGCCGGTCCGCCCTGATCGCGCAGGAAGACGTAGGCCGAGCCGGAGCCGCTTCCCCCGTCGTCGTCGTAGTGGGCGCCGACGACGACCGTGTCCCCGTCGATCGCCACCCGGTAGCCGAACTCGTCCTCGGCCGCCGCATCGGAGGCGGTGAGCTTCTTCACCTCGCCCCAGGTGTCCGGTCCGCCCTGGTCCCGCGAGAAGATGTAGGCCGAGCCGGAGCGGTTGCCGGCGTCGTTGCTCTGCGCGGCCCCGACGACCGCCGTATCACCGGACAGGGCCACCGACGCCGCGAACCGGCCGAGTGCCGCCTCGTCCGGTGCGCTCAGCTTCGCCACCTCGCCCCAGGCGTCCGGCCCGCCCTGATCGCGCGAGAAGACATAGGCGGTTCCGGGCCCGGCTCCGGCACCGAGGGCGCCCACCAGGATCGTGTCTCCGGAGATGGCGACCGACCTCCCGAACAGCTCCCCGCCTGCCGCATCGGAGGCGGTGAGCTTCTTCACCTCGCCCCAGGCGTCCGGGCCGCCCTGGTCCCGCGCGAAGACGTACGCCGCTCCGGCGAGCGACCCTTCCTCGTCGTCCAAGCTCGCGCCCACCACGGCGATGTCTCCGGAGATCGCCACAGCTTGGCCGAAGAAGTCGCCCGGGTCGTCATCGGACGCGGTGAGCTTCTTGATCTGGCCCCAGGCGTCGGATCCGCCCTGGTCCCGGAAGAAGACATAGGCGGAGCCCGACGACGTCCCCCCGTCGTCGTCGTCGAAGGCGCCCACGACCGCCAGATCGCCGGAGATCGCCACCGAGGCCGCGAACCGGTCGTCTGCCGACGCATCGGACGCGACCAGCTTCATCGTCTCCGCGGCCCCGACCAGGGGATCGATCGTGACGGGGTAGGTCGCGCCCGTGTCGTCCACGACGAGCTGCAGGCGATCGGCACCCGGGTCGGGGCTCGTCGACAGGTGCAGTCGCGCCGGGAGCCTGCGACCCGTCGCGTCGAACGCGACGAGCGAGCCGTAGCGGAGCACCGCAGGGCCGCCGTCTCGCGCGCCGAGGGCGATCGCTTCGCCGCTCTCGCCGGCCATGGGGGCGAGATCGCCCCGCATGGCCAGCTCCAGACGCACGGGTTCCGCGGGCGAGCCCGCCGGCCGCTCGCCGATCGTGAAGCCCTGCTCGATCCCGCGCGGATCGTTCAGGTACCACTCGGTCAGGAGCCGGTGCTCGTACTGGACGCGATTGCCCGACGCCGCGGGCGCTACGGGCGGCACTGGAGTGAGTCGGTCGCCCCGCCCCACCGCGCGCAACGTCAGGCGCCAGGCGTGAACCCGCTCGCCCGAGCGACGTTCGACGCGAAACCCCTCGCAGTCGAAGCGCGCTCGGAGACGCTGGCGGCGGTTCTCGGCGCGAAACGCCGGGCAGTCCTCCGTTGTCTCGGGGTGCGGCTCGATCCGGTAGAGCGCGCCCTCGACGGCCGCACGCAGGTCGGGGCCCGGGGAGGCTCGGTGCGTCGCGTCGGCGGCCGAGGCCGCCGATGCCACGCCGAGGACGGCGGCGGCGAACGTCACGATGCAGGGCAGCAGGGCGGAGCGAACGCGAGAGGCCACTTGGAAGCCCTCCAGGGCGTGCGCCGGCGGCTGCGCGACGCGAGGCTAGGCGATCGACCGAGCATCCTACCATGCGGTCCACACGCACAAGTGACGTCTACACGACACTGCGATTCGTGCAGAATCGGGAGGATGCGGAGCCGCCCCCCTTTTCGGCCTCTCTTCGCTGTCGCCCAGGCGACAGGCATGCTGAACACATCGGTGTCGACTGGGAGCGCGGCCGTCGAATGCACCAGGCGTGGGCGGACGTGCGAGGCGTGCCGGCGCGCGCCCCAGCGAGACTCCGACAGGAGGCTGTGATGATCCGTTCCCCGATCGCCCTGGCGCGTCTTGCTTCCATCCTTCTCTTCCCGGCACTGCGATCAAGGACAAGGATGCGGACGGCCCGGGCCCCAGGGACAAGATCCTCTGGAAGTGGCTAAAGGGTGTAGACGCGGGAGTGCAGGCCGACTTCGGCGACCCCACCAGCTCAGCGGACTACGGGCTGTGCCTCTACACGGGCTCTACGCCTGCGCTGGTGACCTCGCTCGCCTTCCCGTCCGGCTCCCCGTGGGAGGCCCTGAGTGACAAGGGCTACAAGTACAAGGACCTGCTGGCCACCAACGACGGGCTCTTCAAGGCACAGCTCAAGGGCGGCGATGCGGGCAAGCCCCGGGCGTTCATCCTGTCGCGGGAGGCAGGCACGCCCATCCCGACGCTTCCCCTCGACACCAGTGGCGACGTGATCGTGCAGCTCTCGCACGACGACAACAGCCTGTGCTGGGAGTCCCGGTTCTCGTCGGCGATCAAGAGCACCGACGTCATCTACAAGGCGAAGACCCCGTAGGGGCCGTTTCGAGCCGGGTGGATCCCCGGGAAGGATTCGAACCTTCATTAGCGGAGCCAGAATCCGCCGTCCTGCCGTTAGACGACCGGGGAATCGTCAGAGGGGTAGCCGACGGCGCCCCCGCGCTCAAGCGCGGGCCCGCGCCTAGCCGCCGTGCTTGATGAAGTGGAGGGCCTCGGCCAGGCGCGAGAGGGAGCGTGGCTTGCCCAGCACCTCCAGGGTCTCGTAGATGCCGGGCGAGGCGGAGCTTCCGGTGACGGCCACCCGGACCGGCTGGGCCAGCTTGCCCATGCCCACGTCGCCGTGAGCCGCGCGCACCGAGTCGAAGACGCGCTCCATTCCCGCCCCGTCCCAGGAGTCGAGCTCCGCCAGGCCGTCGTGCAGGTCCTTCAGGATGGGGCCGGCGGCCTCGGTGAGGTGCTTGCGGGCGGCCTTCTCGTCGTAGGCCAGGTTGCCCACGACCAGCCACACGGCCCGTTCCGCCATCTCGACCAGCGTCTTCGAGCGCTCGCGGAGGAGATCGACGAGGGCTGCCAGGTCCGGGGTGGCTTCCACCGCGTGGCCCACCTCGCGCTCGAGGAAGGGGAGCAGGGCGGCGACCAGCGCGTCGCGCGGCATCTCGCGGATGTAGTGCTGGTTGAGCCAGGCGAGCTTCTCGGGATCGGCCTGGGAGCTGGAGCGGTTCACCGAGCCCAGGTCGAAGAGCGCCGCGATCTCGTCGCGGGAGAAGACCTCCTGGTCGCCGTGCGACCAGCCGATCCTCACCAGCCAGTTGCGCATGGCGTCGGGCAGGTAGCCCTGGGCGCGGAACTGCTGGACCGAGACATCGTCGAGGCGCTTGGAGAGCTTCTTGCCGCCGGCTCCGACGATCAGGGGGACGTGCGCGAAGCGGGGAGGCTCCGCATCGAGCGCCCGGTAGAGGGCGATCTGGAGAGGGGTGTTGTTGTGGTGGTCGGTGCCCCGGATCACGTCGGTGATCCCCATGTCCAGGTCGTCGACCACCACCGCCAGGTGATAGAGAGGCTGGCCGTCGCTGCGCCGGATGATCGCGTCGCCGATCTCGGAGGCGTCCTGGCCGCTGGCGCCGAAGACCGCGTCGTCCCAGCCCAGCAGGCCCGCGGCCGGAACCCGGAGTCGCACCGTATGCGGCCCGCACTCGCGGCCGTGTGCGGCCTCGCGACAGCGCCCGTCGTAGGTCCACTTGCCGCCCGCCGCGATCGTCGCCTCCTTGCGCGCCTCCAGCTCCTCACGTGTACACGTGCAGCGGTAGGCGCGGTCGCGGGCGAGCAGCTCCTCCACCACCTCGCGGTGTCGCTCGGCGCGCTGGGTCTGGCGCAGCGGGCCCTCGTCCCAGTCGAGCCCCAGCCAGGCCAGGCCTTCGAGGACCGCCTGCTCGGCCTCGCGGGTGGAGCGCTCCCGGTCGGTGTCCTCCAGGCGCAGCACCAGGGCGCCGCCGTGGCGGCGGGCATAGGCCCAGTTGTAGAGCGCCGTGCGGGCCCCTCCGATGTGGAGGAACCCGGTGGGGCTGGGTGCGAAACGGGTGCGTACGCCGCTCATGGCGCGCGGAGGGTAACGCACGGCCCGCGCTTCTTGACGCGGCGGCCGGGGCGGTGATACTGGCCCCCTACGGGGCTCGAAAGGCTCAGTTTTCAAAGGGTTTTCGCGCTGTGAAGGTGCTCGTCGACAGGCTCGATCCGACGCCGGATCGCTTCTCGTGGGAGGGCGATGCGGGCTGGTGGGCGCAGGTGGCCCGGGCGCCGGACGAGCTCGAGCCACAGCTCGAGGGCTCGCTGGCCTTCGAGGTGGCCATCCAGCTCCTGGGCGAGGACATCTACGTCGAGGGAGAGGCCCGCGGCGAGTTCTCCTGTGGGTGCAGCCGCTGCCTCACACGCTATCGTCACGCGCTCCGCGAACCGTTTCGCATCGTCCTCGAGCCCGCGGCGGGCCGCGTGCCCTCGGATCCCGAGGGGGCGGCCGGCTTGGCGCAGACCGGGGTCTGGCTCGGCGATGAGCTCGATGCGGGCTGGTACGACGGAAGCGAGATCGACCTGACCCGCTATCTCCAGGAGGTGGTGGCGTTGGGACTCCCCGTGCAGCCCCTGTGCCGGGAGGACTGTCGGGGGCTCTGCCCCCAGTGCGGTATCGACCGCAACACGACGACCTGCAGCTGCGAGGAGGCGCGCGCCAGCTCGCCTTTCGCCGTTCTCAAAGGGCTCACGAACCGAGGAGACTGAGATGGCCGTTCCCAAGCGCCGCACCTCGCGCTCGCGGAAGAACAAGCGCCGCGCCCACGACCACCTGGCTGCGCCCGGGCGCTCCACCTGTCCCCAGTGCGGCGAGCCCAAGCCCCCCCATCGGGTCTGTGGTCACTGCGGCTTCTACCGCGACCGGACGGTCATCGATACCGAAGAGGACTAGGCCGTGCCCGCCCATGTCTTCCCGGACGAGGACTGGGCCGTGCTCGCCCATGTCTTCCCGGACGAGGACTGGGCCGAGCCCGCGCTTCTCTTCTGGGAAGGGGACTAGGCCGTGCTCGCGTTTGTCTTCCCGGGCCAGGGCTCGCAGAGCGTCGGTATGGGAAGCGACGCCTGCTCCGCCGTCCCCGAGGCGCGCCGCGTCTTCGAGGCCGCCGACGACACACTGGGCCTGTCGCTCTCGCGTCTCTGCTTCGAAGGACCC
Organism: Myxococcota bacterium; assembly: GCA_028278065.1. Taxonomy (GTDB): domain Bacteria; phylum Myxococcota_A; class UBA9160; order UBA9160; family JAFDET01; genus JAFDET01. Next base: position 12,424 of record JANQFA010000268.1, on the reverse strand, counting down.
GCGGACGCGCTCCTGCCCACCGAGATCCAGCAGCCGGCCATCCTCACCACCAGCATCGCGCTGCTGCGTGCACTGGAGGCCCGCAGCGACGCGGCGCCGGCCTTCGTCGCGGGCCATAGCCTGGGCGAGTACAGCGCCCTGGTGGCGGCCGGCGCCCTCGACTTCGAGGAGGCGGTGCGCCTGGTGCACCACCGCGGGCGCTACATGCAGGAGGCGGTACCCGAGGGCGAGGGCGCCATGGCTGCCGTCCTGGGCCTCGCGGTGGAGGGGGTCGAGGCGGCCTGCGCAGGCGTTCGCGAGGCGACGGGGCAGGTGGTCTCGCCCGCCAACTACAACAGCCCGGTCCAGACCGTGATCGCCGGGCACACGGCAGCCGTCGAAGCAGCCTGCGCCGCCGCCCGCGAGGCCGGCGCGCGACGGACCGTGGACCTGCCGGTCTCGGCGCCCTTCCACTGCGCGCTGATGGCCCCCGCCGCCGAGAAGCTGGCAGCCGAGCTCGACGCGGTCCGCTTCCGGGCGCCGTCGCCTCCGGTCGTCACCAACGTGGAGGCCGAGCCCAACGCCGACCCCGCGCGCATCCCCGAGCTCCTGCGCCGCCAGGTCACGGCTCCGGTGCGCTTCACCGAGCTCGTGGAGCGCCTGGCGGGCCTGGGCGTGACCCGGGTGGTGGAGGTGGGACCGGGCAAGGTGCTCTCCGGCCTCGTGGCGCGGATCGAGCGCGGTCTCGCGCGGGCGAACCTCGGCGTTTTGGACGATCTTGAGGGGGCGGTAGCGCTCGCGTCGCGCACCGGTTCTTGACGGTCCGCGACAGCGGCACAGAGGAGGGCGGATGGCTCTGGAAGACCGCGTGATCGACATCATCGTCGACCAGCTGGGATGCGCTCGCGAAGAGGTGGTGCCCGAGGCGTCGTTCATCGACGACCTGGGGGCCGATTCGCTCGACATCGTCGAGCTGGTCATGGAGCTGGAGGAGGCCTTCGAGGTGGAGATTCCGGACGAGGACGCCGAGCGCATCCAGACCATCGGGGATGCCCTCGCCTACCTGCGCGAGAAGAAGGGGGGCTGAACGTGTCCGCCCCCGGGCGTCGCGGCGTGGTGATCACCGGGATGGGGTGCGTGACCCCGCTCGGCCTGGATCTCGACGCGACCTGGCGCGCGGCGGTGGACGGGCGCTCGGGGGTTCGCACCATCGAGCGCTTCGACACCGAAGGCTACCCCGTCACGCTCGCCGGGCAGCTCCCCGGCGAGCCGGACCTCGGCGACATGCCCGACAAGGAGGCGCGCCGGCTCGACCGCTTCGCAGCCTACGGTATCGCCGCGGCCGACCAGGCCCTGTCCGACGCCGGCTTCACGGACGGCGCGTTCGACCCCGACCGCGTCGGGGTCGCGATCGGCACCGGAATCGGGGGGCTCGCCACCATCTCCGAGTACGACCGGGTGCTCCAGAAGCGCGGGCCGCGGCGCGTGACGCCCTTCCTGATCCCCATGGTCATCGGCAACATCGCCTCCGGTCTCATCTCGATGCGCCACGGGCTCCGCGGCCCCAACCTCTGCCATGTCTCCGCCTGCGCGACCGCCACCCACTCCCTGGGCGAGGCAGCGCGCATGATCGAGCGAGGCGAAGCCGACGCCATGCTCGCGGGCGGGACCGAGGCTCCGGTGACGGACCTCGGCGTGGCGGGCTTCGCCGCGATGAAGGCCCTATCCACCCGAAACGACGAGCCCGAGCGCGCGAGCCGGCCCTTCGACCGCGGCCGCGACGGCTTCGTGATGGGGGAGGGGGCCGGTATCCTCCTGCTCGAGGCCGAGGAAGCGGCCCGCGCGCGCGGCGCCCGGGTCCGCGCGGAGCTCGCCGGCTACGGTGCGACGGCCGACGCCTCCCACCTCACCCTTCCGGATCCGGAGGGCGGCGGCGCGCGGCGTTGCATGGAGCTGGCCCTCGCCGACGCCGGGATCGCCGGCGACGGAGTGGACTATGTGAACGCCCACGCCACGAGCACGCCGTCCGGCGATCCTATCGAGGCGCAGGCGATTCGCGCGGTGATGGGCAGGCACACCGACGGCGTGGCGGTGTCGGCGACCAAGTCGATGACCGGCCACCTGCTCGGCGCGGCCGGCGCCGTGGAGAGCATCCTCTGCGTGCGCGCGCTCGAGACCGGCGTGATCCCGCCCACCATCAACCTCGAGGATCCCGATCCCGACTGCGCCCTGGACCACGTCGCCAACAAGGCACGCGAGGCGAGGGTGCGCGTGGCACTGAACAACTCCTTCGGGTTCGGAGGGACGAACGCGGCGCTCGTCCTCCGGGCCCCCCACAACGCGTAGAGGGCGAGAGATGGGCGACGCCATCGCGATGGCCAACGACCACCGGGGCACCAAGCTCAAGCTGGACCTGAAGAGGCGGCTCGAGGAGCGCGGCTTCGAGGTCCACGACTTCGGCGCCCAGACCGAGGACTCGATGGACTACCCGGACACGGTGGCGCCGGCGGCCCGCGAGATCTCGGAGGGGCGCATTCCCCGGGGCATCGTGATCTGCGGGAGCGGGCTCGGGGTGAGCTACACGGCCAACCGCTTCCCCGGGGTGCGGGCCGCCCTGGCCGGCGACGTGGACACCGCGGAGATGGCACGGCTGCACAACGACGCCAACGTGCTGGCTCTCTCCGCGGATCGCACCGATCCCGAGACCGCCTGGGCGATCGTCGAGCGCTGGCTGTCCACGGAGTTCGAGGCGGGCCGCCACGTGCCGCGGGTGGAGAAGATCGACGCGCTCACGCGCAGCCACGACCGCGCGCTGTACGAACGCGATCCGGCGATCGCCGACATCCTGCGTCGCGAGGCGCGCCGTCAGGCACTCAACCTCGAGCTGATCGCATCGGAGAACTTCGTCTCCGACGCCGTGCTCGAGGCGGTGGGCTCGGTGGCGACCAACAAGTACGCGGAGGGCTATCCGGGGCGCCGCTACTACGGCGGCTGCGAGGTCCTGGACGAGGCCGAGAGCCTGGCCATCGAGCGGGCCAAGGCCCTCTTCGGGGCCGATCACGTCAACGTGCAGCCCCACGCCGGCTCCCAGGCAAACGAGGCGGCGTACCGCGCCGTTCTCGACGTGGGCGACACCATCCTCGCCATGAACCTGGACCACGGCGGGCACCTCACCCACGGGAGCCCCGTCAACTTCTCCGGCAAGCTCTACGACATCGTCCCCTACGGCGTGCGCCGGGACACCGAGCAGATCGACTACGACGAGGTGCGTCGGCTGGCGCTCGCTCACCGTCCCAAGCTGATCCAGTGCGGCACGACCGCCTACTCGCGGGTCCTCGACTTCGACGCCTTCCGTTCGATCGCGGACGAGGTGGGCGCCGTGCTGCTCGCGGACATCGCGCACATCGCGGGATTCGTCGCGACGGGGCTCCATCCCACGCCGGTGGGCAAGGCGCACATCGTGACGAGCACCACCCACAAGACCCTGCGCGGGCCGCGCGGGGGCATGATCCTGTGCGACGCGGACCTGGCCCGGAAGGTGGACAGCGCGGTCTTCCCCGGCGGGCAGGGCGGACCCCTCATGCACGTGATCGCGGCCAAGGCGGTCGGCTTCCTCGAGGCGGCCCAGCCCTCGTTCAAGGGCTACTGCCAGCGGGTGCTCGACAACGCACGCGCCCTCTGCGCCGGGCTCGACCAGGCCGGCCACCAGATCGTCTCGGGCGGGACCGACACCCACCTGTTCATGCTCTCGCTCCTCGATCGGGACACCACCGGCAAGGCGGCGCAGATCGCCCTGGAGCGGGCCGGGATCAGCACCAACAAGAACATGGTGCCCTTCGACACCCGGAAGCCCATGGTGACGTCGGGCGTGCGCATCGGGACCCCGGCGGTGACCACACGCGGCATGGGCGAGCCGGAGATGGCGGAGATCGCCGGCCTGATCGCCCGGGTGCTCGAGCGTCCGGGCGACGTCGAGGCCCTCGACGCGGTGCGGGCGGACGTCGAGACGCTCTGCCGGCGCTTCCCGCTCTACGCCGACCGCTGGGACGACGAGTAGCCGCGGATGCGCTGTCCTTCCTGCGGCGATGCGCAGACCCGCGTCATCGACTCGCGGCTGGTCCGCGACGGCTCGGAGATCCGGCGTCGGCGCGAATGCGTCGAGTGCGGTCGCCGCTTCACGACCCGCGAGCGACTCGACGAGGTCCTGCCGAAGATCGTCAAGAAGGACGGACGCCGCGAGGACTACGACCGCGGCAAGGTGATCTCGTCGCTGGTGAAGGCGTGCCAGAAGCGCTCGGTCAGCACGGATGCGTTGGAGCGCGTGGTCGACCGCATCGAGAAGCGCCTCCAGGAGCTGGGCGAGAAGGAGGTCGAGAGCCGCCGCCTGGGGGACTGGGTGATGGAGGAGCTCGTGGAGCTCGATGCGGTGGCCGCGGCCCGCTTCGCCTCGGTCTTCCGCGACTTCCAGGGACCCGAGGACTACGCCAAGTTCTTCGCATCCCTGCGCGAGCGCCGCGAGGGATGACCCCGGAAGACGCGATGCGCCTGGCGCTGCAGAGCGCTCGGCGCGCGTCGGGCCGCACCTGGCCCAACCCCGCCGTGGGCGCGGTGGTCTGGCGGGGAAGCACCGTTCTCGGCCGAGGCGCGACGCGGCCCGTGGGTGGCGCCCACGCCGAGGTGGTGGCGTTGCGCGCCGCGCGGCGCGCCCATGGCGCGGCTGCCGTGCGGCGCGCCTCGCTGGCCGTGACCCTCGAGCCCTGCAATCACACCGGCCGCACTCCCCCCTGCACCGACGCCATCCTCGAGGCCGGCCTGCGGCGCGTCCACGTCGGGGTGCGCGATCCGAGCCCCCACGCCTCCGGGCGGAGCCTGCGTCGCCTCCGCTCCCGCGGCGTACGCGTCGAGGTCGGGGTGCTGGCGGAGGCCTGCGCCGAGCAGCATCGCGGCTTCCTGTCGGTCCTCGAGCGCGGGCTTCCGTTCGTCACCCTCAAGCTGGCGGCCACCCTCGACGGGCGCATCGCCACGCGGACGGGCGACGCGCGCTGGATCAGCGGCCCCGCCGCGCGGGCCTTCGTGCATCGCCTGCGCGGGCGCTGCGACGCCGTCGCCGTCGGTGTGGGGACCGCGCGCGCCGACGACCCGGCCCTCACCGCCCGGCGCGACGGCCGGATCGTGCACCGGCCGGCGCGCATCGTGTTCGATACGCGCCTGCGCGTGCCGGCAGCGGCGCGCCTGTTCGACGCCGACGCGCCGGTCTTCGTGATCCACGGGAGCGAGGCGCCGGCCGCGCGCCTCCGGGCTCTCGAGGCGTGCGGCGCGCGGCTCTTCCGGGTGCGGACCCGCGGCGGGCGCGTGCACGCCCCGAGTGCGCTGCGCCGCCTGGCCCGGGAGGGCCTGGGGGAGATCCTGGTGGAGGGCGGCGGTGAGCTGGCCGGCTCGCTCCTGGCCGCGGATCTGGTGGACGAACTCCACTGGTTCGTTTCCCCTAAGCTGGTGGGCGGAGACGGGGCCGCGGCCCTGGGGCCGATCGGTGTGGCGCGCGTCGCGGGGGCGCCGATCCTGGCCTCGCCGCAGGTGCGCCGCCTCGGGGACGACGTCCTGGTGTCGGGGCGGCCGAGCAGGGGAGGAAGGGCTTGAAGAGCTACCCGGTCAGCAGCGACGCCAGCGGCCTGCGCTTCGCGGTGGTGGTCTCGCGGTTCAACCACCTGATCTCTGCACGTCTCCTGGACGGGGCCCTCGACGAGCTGCGCCGGCGAGGCGCGGCGGACGACGACGTGCACGTCGCATGGGTGCCCGGGGCCTACGAGATCCCGCTGGCGGCGCGCACCCTGGCGGCGAGCGGACGCTACGATGCGGTCGTGACCCTGGGAGTCGTGATCCGCGGCGGAACCCCGCACTTCGACTACGTCTGTCGCGCCGCCACGGACGGCGTGCTCGAGGCCGCTCGTGTGACCGGGGTGCCCGTCACCTTCGGCGTCCTCACCTGCGACGACGTGGATCAGGCGTTGGCGCGCGCGCCGGAGGGGGAGGGCAACAAGGGCCGCGAGGTGGCCCTGGCGGCCGTCGAGATGGCGCGCCTCGCCCCCGCCCTCGAGAAGCCCCCGGTGGAGGAGCCGTGAGCGCATCGCGGATGGCGTCGCGGCGCCGCTCGCGCGAGGCGGCCCTCCAGGTGCTCTACGCGGTCGATCTGACGGCACGGGACGAGCCGCCGGCGCCGTCCGCGCAGGAGATGTTCGAGAGTGCGGCCTCGCACTTCGAGCTGCCCGAGGGCGCGCGGGCCTTCGCCAAGGAGCTGGTCCTCGGCGTCGTGGCGCGGCGCGACGAGCTGGACGCCTGCATCTCACGCCACGCGGCGAACTGGCGCGTCGAACGCATGGCCGCGGTGGACCGCAACGTCCTCCGCCTCGCCAGCTACGAGATCTGCGCCACGGACACCCCGGCGGCCGTGGTGATCGACGAAGCCGTCGAGCTGGCGCGGCGCTTCGGAGCCGACCGTTCTCCCGCCTTCGTGAACGGCATCCTCGACGCCTTGGCCCGCGAGGAGGTCGGGGCGTGACGCCGATCCTGCGCATCCTGGTGGACGCCGAGCCTCTGGAGCGGATCGAGGTGGATGCGGCGGTGGCCGGCTTCTTCGAGTCCGATCGCCCGCTGCGCGGCGCCGCGGGCCGTGCCGACTGGCGCCTCTGCGGCATGCTCTCCGAGCTGGTCGTGGGAGGGCACATGTCGGGCGGGCCGGGCGACGCGGTCCTGATGCCCACCTCCGGCAGGCTGCGTGCGCCCCGGCTGCTCGTGCTCGGTCTCGGGGACGCCGCCCGGTTCGGCGCTCCCGAGATCGCGGCGGCCAGCCGCGATGCCGTCCGCCGGCTGCTCGAGCTGGGAATCTCGTCCGCAGCCATGGGGATTCCCGGCGAGTGGATCGGCGCGGTCCCCACCCGGCCGGGAGCCGAGGCGGTGGCGCGCGGTGCGCTCGAGGCGCTCTCCCCTCGGGGATCCGATGCCGGAGCTGCGCCGGCGGCCGGGGAGGGCTTCTCGCTACGGCTGGCCGTCGCGCCCGGCGCGGCGAGTCGCGCACTGCGCGGCCTCGAGGCCGCCGTCTCGCGGGCCCGTGCCGCGGAGGTCGAGCTCGAGCTCCCGGATCTCGCACCCGAGCCTGGACAGGCGGTGCGTCCGGTCTCCGGCGTCGCGGGCTCGGCGGCCGTTTCCCACGCTCCGGGCCGCCCTTAAGTCCTGCTTCCGCAGGCCGATTCATCTCCCTGGAGACGAGTGGGTGCGAGGGGGAGGTTCCCTCCGACGCAGTCGTGTGCGGAGGTGCGGATGAGTCTCGTCGGAAGCCTCGAGGACCTGGGGCTCGGCGACATCCTTCAGATCATCAGCCTGTCGCGGAAGTCGGGCGTCCTGCTGCTGCGCTCCGAGCACGGCGAGGGACAGATTCTGTTCCGTGACGGGCGTGTGAACGGTGCGGTCTGCAAGGGCGGACCCGCCGACCTGCGCAGCCTCCTGGTGGGGGCCGGCATCCTGGACGATGCGACCTTCGCCGCGGCGGCGCGGACCGCGCACTCCGACGGGCGCGACCTGGTCGCGGTGCTCTGCGAGCTGGCTGGGTTCGACCGGCCGCGTCTGGACGGCGTGCGACAGCAGCACATCGAGCAGGCCGCCTTCACGATGTTCTCCTGGCCGACCGGCGAGTTCAGCTTCGAGGTGCGCGAGGATCTCGACAGCGTCGACCCGGGGCTGTGCCTGGAGGGCGGCATCGATGCCCAGTACCTCGCCATGGAGGGGGCGCGGCTGCGCGACGAGGAGCACCGCCCCGAGCCCCTGCCCGACCCGTCCGACCCTTCGAGCTTCGCCGATCTCGGTGCCGAGCTTCGCGACGACCCGGAGGAGGTCGCGCTGGCCGAGGCCGTGGTCGAGCCCGAGCCGGATCTGCTCGAGGCGGTGGCCGAGCCCCTGCCCGCTCCCGTGTCGGCGCGCCCGGTCCTGGAGCCCGTCGAAGAGGCCGTCACCGAGCTGGTGGCGGAGCCCGCCGAAGAGGCGAGGGAGAGCCCCTTCGACGCGGCCGAGGAGGCGAAGGACAGCCCCTTCGACGCGGCCGAGGCGGTTGCGCTGGCCAGCGTCGAGCGACACGACCCGCGGCCGGACGTCGAGCCCGAGGGCATCGACGAGGGGGTGCTCGAGGGGGAGATCGAGCTGGAGGCGACGCCGCTCGAAGGGGAGGCCGAATCGGACGCCGAAGACGCGGTGGAGCTGGCCGAGGACGCCGCCCCGCGCTCGCAGGTGCCGGTGGTGGTGGTGGATCCCGAGCTGGCGGTGCTGGAGTGGGCCAAGCGGGTCCTCTCCCTGAGCTACGCACGCGTGCACATCTTCCAGAAGACGGAGCTCGCGATCGCCCGCATCCGACAGTATCTGGTGCGACACGAGACCCCGGTGGTGCTCCTCTCGGAGAAGGCGCCGCCCGACCCGAACAGCGGGGCACAGGAGGCGTCGGAGATCGCGGCGCGCTTGCGGGCGCAGGCACCGCGGATGTCGATCGCGATCCTGTCCGGGCGCGCATCCGAGCTCTCGCTCGAGGAGATCGCCGTCGTGCGCGCACGGCCCGAGCGCGGCGACCTCTACAACCCGCGCCGCGCTCCGCTCCTCGAGGAGCTGGGCGAGATCCTCCGCGCCGCAGCGGCCCCCGAGCCGGAAGCCTCGGCGGCGCCGCGCGGCGGCTCGGATCTGCGCCGCCTGCGCGAGGTGAGCGCGGAGCTGCGCGAGGCGGCCGCCAACGGGCAGATCATCCCCGTCGTGCTTCGCTTCGCGTCCGAGCACTTCTCGCGGGTCGCCATGTTCATGGTGCGCGACGAGCTGGCCGTGGGGATGGCGGGCGTGGGTCTGCAGGCGGCCGGCGGGCCGGACGACGCCGGCCTGCGCGAGATCGCCCTGCGCGCCGATGCGCCCGCCTGGTTCCGCACGGTGGCCGCCGCCGGTGGCGCCGTGCGGGGCGGCCCCAGCGACGAGGGCGATCGCCTGCTCCTCAAGCTCCTCGGCGACGTGACTCCGGACGAGGCCTACGTCGCGCCGCTGGAGAGCGGCGGAGGGGTCGCGGCCTTCCTCTACGCGGACAACCTGCCGGGCGGCGGCCCCCTGGGTGACACCCAGGGCCTCGAGGTGGTCCTGCACGAGGCGGGCCTGGCGCTCGACCGGGCAACCCTGGAGCGCCAGCTGGCCGAGGCCGAGGGCGCCTGAGAAGGCGCCCGGCGCCCGGGCGCGCCCCTGCGAAGCGGCCCCTCCTGCGCCCCCGGCGGGGCTTCCATGAGGGTGCGCGAAGCCCGCCGAAGTGGCCGACCCCGCTCAAGAACCCCGTCCGCTGGCCGATATCCCCATGGGCCCCTGTCCGGACGTGGAGGGAGACGGCGTGCAGCGCATCCTGATCGTGGAGGATTCCGCCACCATGCGATCCCTCCTGGCTTCGACCCTGGAGGGCCTCGGAGCTGGCGTGGAGGTGCGCGAGGCGGAGAGCGGCTTCGATGCGCTGCGCATCCTCCCGCGCGACGCGTTCGACCTGATCGTCACCGACATCAACATGCCCGACATCAACGGGCTCGAGCTCGTCTCCTTCGTCAAGACCAGCGACGCGTATCGCGAGATCCCGCTGATCATCATCTCGACGGAGGGCTCGGACCGCGATCGCGCCAAGGGCCTGGAGCTGGGCGCCGACGCGTACATCGTCAAGCCCTTCGATCCGGACGAGCTGGTCCGCACCGCGAGCGAGCTGCTCGGGAAGCAGCGAGAGGGCTAGGCGGTGGCTGCGCGCCGCTCGCGTCCGCGCTCCCGGCGGAGCAAGGCCTACCGGGAGTTCGTCTCGGAGGCGGAGGAGATCCTCGAGCGCATGCGCTCGGACCTCTCCGACCTGGCGGATCAGCGCGCCGCCGACGGAGACGTCGACCCGGAGCTGGTGAACTCGCTGTTCCGCTCGGCGCACTCGCTCAAGGGGCTGGCCGGGATGTTCGGCCTGGACGGGCTCTCCGAGCTGGCTCATCACCTGGAAGACATCCTCGATGGGATGCGCCTGGGGCGCGTGGCCATGGACTCGCCGGCTGCCGGACTGGTGGACGAAGCCACTGCCCTGTTCGCGAGCGAGCTGGGGCGCCTCGACGACCCCAAGACCCCGCCCGAGGGATCGGAGGAGGTCGCCGAGCTGATCGGGCGCATCGACGGCGCCGTACGCGAGCCCGCAGCGCAGGATGACGATCTCGCCGGTCTCGACCTCGACCCGGCGCTGCTGCGCGCGCTGACCGAGTACGAGGAGCACCGCCTGCGCGAGAACATGCGGCGCGGGCGCTTCATCGTGCTCGTGGAAGCCACCTTCGAGATCCTCGCCTTCGACGAGGGGCTGGCCGAGCTCTCGGAGGCCGTGCGCGAGTCCGGTGAGGTGCTGTCGACCCTGCCCTCGCCTGGAGCCGCGCCGGAGTCGCAGATCCGCTTCGGGCTGCTGGCGGCCTCCGACCTCGACGCCGACGCCCTGCGCGCGCGGATCGAGTTCCCGCACGCGGACGTGCGCCCGGTCTGGTCGCCGGGCGCCACGGCCCCCGCCGATCGCCCCGGCGAGCCCGTGGCCACCGAGAGCGCGGCCGCCGTGGCCGCGCCCACCGCCCACGAGCCCACCGAGCTCGAGAGCCTGAAGTCGATCAGCGACACCGTGCGCGTCGACATCCGCAAGCTGGACGAGCTGATGAACCTGGTCGGGGAGCTGGTGATCCAGCGCGCCGCCGTCGCGTCGATCGCCCGCCGCCTGCTCGACGACCCGGCCACCACGCGCGCGGGCATGGAGCTCGACAAGACCCACAAGCTCCTGGACCGCAAGATCCAGGAGCTCCAGGCGGGCGTCCTCGAGGTCCGCATGGTCCCCCTGCGCCAGGTATTCGAGAAGCTCTCGCGAGTGGTGCGCCGCCTGCGTCGCGACCTCGACAAGGAGGTGCGGCTCGAGCTGCGCGGGGCGGATACGGAGCTGGACAAGCTGATCGTCGAGGAGCTCGTCGATCCCCTGATGCACATCGTGCGCAACGCCTTCGATCACGCCATCGAGGGCGCGGAGGAGCGCCGTGCAGCGGGCAAGCCCGAGGAAGGCACGATCCGCATCGAGGCCTCGCAGCGCGGCAACCACGTGCTGATCGAGGTGGCCGACGATGGTCGCGGCATCGACGAGGAGGCGGTGCGCGTGCGCGCCGTCCAGCGCGGAGTGCTCGCGGAGGGCGAGACCCTCTCGCGGCGCGAGCTCCTCGATCTGGTCTTCGCGCCGGGCTTCTCCACCCGCGATGCGGTCACCGAGACCAGCGGGCGCGGCGTGGGCATGGACGTGGTCAAGAACAACCTGACCGCACTGGGCGGCGTGGTCGACCTGGACTCGCGGGAGGGCCGCGGAACCACCGTGACCCTGACGCTGCCGATCACGCTGGCGATCATCCAGGCGCTGGTCGTCGGCGCGAGCGATCAGCGCTACGCGATCCCGCTGAACTCGGTCCTCGAGACGCTGCTGATCGACACCTCGGACATCCAGCGCAGCGAGGGTCGCGAGATCCTCAACCTGCGTGGCGAGCCGCTGCTGCTGCGCCGGCTCGATCGCGAGTTCGGGCTCGCGGAGTCGGGCCAGAGGAAGCCCCACGTGGTGGTGATCGGGCTCGGCGACATGCGCCTGGGTCTGGTCGTCGACCGGCTCGAGGGACAGCAGGACACCGTCATCAAGCCGGTTCAAGGGCCCGTGCAGGACGTGCGCGGGATCGCGGGCGCCACCGAGATGGGTGATCTGGGCGCCGTGCTGGTGCTGGACATGGCCGCCCTCGTCGAAGACGCCTATCGGCGCAGGGAGGCGGCGTGAGCGCGCCCGGAAGCGACGCGACCCTCCCGGATCGGGACTGGGAGAGCCTGGCCCGCGCGGCGGCCGCGCCCGCGAACCGCGAGGACGCGACGCTCCTGCGCGAGTTCCTCGCCTTCGAGCTGGGGGGCGACCCGTACGCGGTGCCCGTGGAACGGGTACGCGAGATCGTGCGCCTGCGACCGGTGACGCCCATGCCGCGCGTCCCGGAGGCGGTGCGGGGCGTGATCTCCCTGCGCGGTGAGGTGATCCAGGTGCTCGACCTGCGTTGTCGGCTGGGCATGCCGGCGGCCGACCCCAACCGCCGCACGCGCATCATCGTGATGCACGGGGAGGACAACCGCACCGCGGGGCTCCTGGTGGACGCGGTGACCGAGGTGCTGCGGGTGAGCGAGGACGCCATCGCCCCGACCGCGCCGGGCGAGTCCGATTCGGTCCACGCGCTCTGTTCACGCGGCGACGAGTTCGTGTCCTTGATCGATCTGGAGAAGGTGCTCGATGTCGGCGACGAGTCCTGAGGCCGCAGTCGCCGGGTTCGGCGACAACCAGGTGGAGCTCGCCATCTTCGCGGTGCGCGGGCAGGAGTACGCGGTG
>JANQFA010000210.1 GCA_028278065.1 Myxococcota bacterium | reverse complement strand
GTCTTCGACGAGGAGCCGGCCATCACGCCCGAGCCCTTCGATTCGGCGGAGCAGGAGAAGGAGGACTAGGAGGTCCGCGCCACCTTCTTCGAATCCGGGTCGCCTCCGACCGTGGTGATGGCCAGTGGCGCCGCCGAGGTGGACCGCGACGTGGACGACCTCTTCGAGGGTCTCATCGACGACTGAGCCGCCCCCCGCGACGACTCGCCGCCTTGCCCCCCCCGGCTCCGCGTGCGACACTGCCGGGCACGCGGGAATAGCTCAGTTGGTAGAGCACAAGCTTCCCAAGCTTGGGGTCGCGGGTTCGAGTCCCGTTTCCCGCTCCAGGAATTCCGAGAGGCGTCGCAGGGAGTTGCGGCGCCTCTCGTTTTCGGGCCGCCGCTCAGTTCTCCGATCGATGCCGGTCTTGACGAACGTAGGACCTAGGGTCCGGATGCAGGCGACGGTGTCTAGCAGTACGATCGCGATGAACGCGACCAACGCGCGGTTGTCGGCTTCGTGTGATCGAGTGGCGTGCTGCCAGTCGCCGTTCCGCCGCGGAGTGGGAGATGTTCGCCCGACGCCGCACCCTCCTCTTTGGTGCCATCTGGACGGTCGCGCTAGCTGGGGCCTGCGAGACGGCGCCTTCCGCTCATCGCTCCGCTGTACTGGCCTCGCGGGCAGAGGAGGGGCGACCGTGCCGGGTGCAGCCGGAAGTGGTTGATCACTTCCGGGAGGTCGAGCGCAGGATCGTCGAGGCGTGGGTGCTCCCGGCTGGAGTCGCAGCCGACAACACCGTACAAGTGAGGTTCGTCCTCACGGAGGCTGGTGAAGCCCTCCATGTCGAAGTGGTCCACTCGACCGACCCGCGTCTGGAGCAGAGCGTCCTTGATGCCATACGAGCCGCGGAGCCCTTGCCTGAGATGTCACCGGAGGTGGTTTGTCTGAGCGCCGTTTGGGTCTTCGCCACGTTCGAGAATCCACCTGCCCCAACCAACAGGTAGGACGTCGGGGAAGGGCAGGGGCGTGAGCTCGCCGCCGCTGCCCGGGGGTGGCCCAGAACCTCTGGGTCGCCCCTAGTGAAGAGGAGGCAGCGGCAGCGAGGGAAGCGGGCCCGAGCCCCGGACGATCGTGTAGGTGCCACCAGTCAGCATCGACATCCTCTCGATCGTCGAGCCTCGCTCGGGGGATACTGCCCCAACGAGATACGTGTGAATCCTCACCCCTCTAGCCGCGGCGCGACACGATGCCGAAAGCGCGGCCTCGGTGTCGCCAGGATCGGCAGAGTCTCCTCTACCTACGGGGAGGGTCGGCAGACCGTCTGACAAGAACAGGATGTGTCGCACCTGATCTGCAGCTCCGCCGTCCGATAGGGCGTCTAGCGCTGCGTGTATCCCAGCCGAGAAGTTCGAGGCTCCCCATGCGCCTTCCTCTGCAATCGCTTCGAGTCCGCCCAGCAGCACGTCGCGGTCCGCAGTGGGGTGAACGACGACTGAAGCTGCGGGTCGGCCGTCCGCTACGGCCTCGTTGGTGTCGGGATGGACCTCGCCGGAGCATCGCGCGAGGCCGATCCAGAGCGGGCCCTCAGGTCGCGAGTCGATCCAGCGACGCGCGAGCATGAGCCCAGCCGCAAGCGAGTTGTCGCCCGGGTCTGTCGAGAGGGTCGGCTCTTGCGCGGCCAGTAGGGAAGGATCCGCGATCCACGCTTCCGCATCGATTCGTGGGATCAGTCCAGTGATCCCGTCGCCATCGACGTCGAAGCCACTGGCAGCCCTGGCCGAATACGATGCGTCGACGAGGATCAGCAACCGTGCGCCTTCGAACTTGGTGGCGGCGGGACGTGGAGGAGCCGGACACGTGAACCCCGGGACGCTGCTGGGCGCGCCCGCTTCCAGCGCCGGCTCTGCGGCGGCAGGCGAAGCCGCGAGTATGGGGAGTGCGCACACTGCAGCGCGGAGCCAGTCGTGCGCCGGACGGGTAGCGATGAGCATCCTGGGGCCGCCGGGCGGGACACGCGATCTCGCGCGGAGCGGAGCCGTCGAGATGCGCGTCGCCGATACCGATATTGTACGCCCCGAGACCATCGCGTATGAAGGCAGCTCCGGCGGCAACGGGGTCGAAATCCGCGGACTCGATCGGCGCTCAAGCCGCCAAGTCCCCGGAATCGCGCGCTAGTTCTTGGACGCGGGCCCGGCTTTGCGGGTCGCGGGGTCGAGTCAGGTTCCCGCTCCAGGATTTCGGAGGCCGCGTGGTGACCGGCCCGGCGCGCCCCTCACTCGCAGTGCTTCCAGAGGCCGAGGTCGGCGTGTATGTGGTCTTGGTGGTCCTCGTTGGAGTCGGGGGTGAGGACCACGTGGAATCGCGCGCAGGCTGCCGCCGCGACCTCGCGCAGGAAGGCCGCGTGCTCGGGATCGTCCCAGTGGGATGCGACCTCGATGGTCCGTCCGTCGCCGAGCACGAAGGCGCGCAGATCGATGGCATTGGCGTAGGCGTGCTCGCTGCGCAGGTGCCGGTGCCCCGACATGTTCCGGCAGCTGCGCACCCCGGCGTCCTCGATCCACACCACCGGCTGGCCGTACCGCCGAACGGAGGCGGGAACCAGATCGACCTGGTAGAAGCGGTACAGGGCCTCGGCCAGCGCGCACGTGACGTAGCGCTTCTCGGCCAGCGGCCAGCGCATGGCGAAGCCGTTGACGATCGGGCAATCGCGCTCGCGGCTGTTCTCCCGGCGCATCAGCTCCTGGCTCAAGGGTCGCCCCGGAACGCCGAGCTCGCGGAGACGCTCGAAGCACTCCGCTCCGTTCGCCTGGTTCAGCTGCGGGCGCAAGCGGTTGAAGGCGGCGTAGAGCGCTCCGACGGGGAGGTGGTTCTCCGCCCAGAGCCGGGCACCCGACGAGCCGACCAGGAGCGCCGATCCGCCGAGCGTCAGCAGCAGTGCGAACAGGCCGAGACGTCGCCCGCGCCCCGGAGCGCTCACCGCGCCGGTCCCGGCGCGTGGTGCGCCACGTCGAGCGAGCCGCAGCTCGAAGCCAGCAGCGCGTCGGGCTCGATCGCTACGCTGGGCGGCACGTTCCACCCGGTCAGGTCCCGAATCGTCTCGTCGCCCAGCACACGCCAGCGATACAGACGTCGCAGGGTGAAGGTCGCGCGACGACGGTAGCCATCGAGCGCGTCGCCCTCGAGACGGCTCGTCGGTGCGGCGATCAGGGCCGTCAGGTGCGCGATCTCCGCGGGCGACAGCTCGGGCGGCGGCTTCCCGAAGTGGTGTCGGCTGGCCGCTCCCACCCCCCATACACCCCGTGCCCACTCGATGCGATTGACGTAGAGGGTCAGGATCTCCCGTTTGTCGAGCTGCGCCTCGAGCCGCCGGGCCAGCAGCATCTCCCTCAGCTTGCGGGCGATCGAGCGCTCGCCCGTCAGGTAGAGGTTTCGTGCCAGCTGCTGCGTGAGCGTGCTCGCGCCGACCCGGTCGCCCCCGCCGAGGGCGCCCAGCAGGGCGCGACGCGTGGCCACCCAGTCGATGCCGGCGTGGCGGAAGAAGCGCTTGTCCTCCGCCGCGGCGATCGCACAGAGCAGAACGGCCGGGATCTCGGACGTCGGTGTCCACAGGATGCGGTAGGCATCCAGCGGATCATCCATCTGCCGTGCTCGCCAGCGCATGAAGTCGGTCGTCCCCCGGGCGCGCTGCTCGACGTCGCCCAGGGGGGGCAGGGACCGGAGCAGCGCGAGTGTGCCGCCCACGACGAGGAGCACGACCAGGCCGCCCGCGATGAGGAGACCCTTGCCACGGCGTCCCAGGCGCAGGGCGGCTCAGCCTCGCGCCGGAGGCTGGCGATCCAGGCGGGCACGACCGGCGGGGAAGCCGTCCTGGAGGTCGAACGGAAGCTGCAGGGCAGCGAGCAGGGCGTGATGAGCTCGAGTCATTGGGCTTCCCGTCGCGGGCTGGGACACGATTCTACCAGGAGCCGGAGTGGCGCCGTAGTCGGCTGGCACCGAGGGCGACTCGCGGGGGGGCTCGCGAGGCTAGTCGTCACCGAGATTCCGGTACAGGCGATGCCACTCGTCCGCGTCCGTCTCCCAGTCGCAGTAGACGGCGCTCCCGGAGACGACGCCGGGGCGCCGCTCCGTCGCCTTTCGCAGGGAGGCGAAGTGGTGATCCAGGCCTTCGATCGTCGGATCGCGGAACTCGCGCAATCGGCCGCGGTTCTCGAAGGTCCCCGCGGCCACGAGCAGCTCGACCTCCGGGAACTCCCCGCGCCACTGCTCCATGACGGCTACCTGGTCGTCCAGTGCTCGAGCGAAGGCATCTCGGCTCTCGAGCCTCGTGTCGTAGAACAGCACCGCGAGCTGGTCTACGCTGGCGAGGATCGCAGCGACGGCGTCGGAGTCGTGGCGGAGCTTCCACTGTCGGGGTCCATCCACGGTGGCCGGGAGGACGGTCGACAGGAAGACGTCCGGCAGCGCGTGCCGCAGGGATGCCAGGAAGCGCGGTAGCCCGACCGCGTACGGCTCGCGCGCCGACGGCGGCGAGACGGCGAACATGTACTCGAGGTCGATGTGGAGGCCGTCGATCGGCATCGTGGCGGCCAGCCGGACGGCGCTGGCGACCGCAGCTTCGACCCAGCCCGGGTCTCCGAGGTGTACCTGCCTGCCCTCGATCCCCCCGATCCAGGGCAGGATGCGCACGGCCGGATGGTGCTCCCGAAGGAGCCGGATCGATGCGCGAGCGGTATCGGAGAAGGCGTAGTCCGGCAGGCTTCCGTCGGCGCCGAAGGGCCCGGAGAAGACGAACGCGTAGCGGATGGAGGCACGCTGCAGTCGCTCG
>JANQFA010000201.1 GCA_028278065.1 Myxococcota bacterium | reverse complement strand
GTCGAAGCCGGCTTCGACTGCGTCAAGGTCTACAACCAGCTCGACGCCGCCTCCCTGGCGGCGATCCGGGAGGCCGCCCGCGCACACGGCCTGCCCGTGGTGGGACACGTCCCCTTTCGGGTCCCCCACGAGGAGGCACACCTCGACGATCCCCAGCACCTGATCGGCTTCTACCCCAACGACGGCCCGCCACGCTTCCCCGCGGACCTGAAGAACTGGCTCTCCGTCGACGACGCGCGCATCGACCGTGTGATCGAGGCGGTGCTCGCCGACGGCGCATCGATGACACCCACCCTGGTCGTCGCCGACCGCGTCTCGCGGGCGCACGAGGTGCTGTCGGATCCGGACGATCCCATCCAGCGACTCCTCCCGCCCTGGTACGGTCGGGCCCTCTGGGATGTGGAGGTGGGCATGAATCCGGCGCGCGACCTCGCGCCCGAGGACTTCGCCATGGTGCGCGGCGCGGTCGCTCGCATGCAGCGGGCCGTCCGGCGGCTGCACGACGCCGGGATTCCGCTGCGCGCGGGAACCGACACCCTGGCGCCGCTCACCGTCCCCGGCGCCAGCCTCCACCAGGAGCTCCGCCTCTACGTCGGCTCCGGCATCTCCCCGGAAGACGCGCTCGCGATCGCCAGCCGGGGATCCGCCGGGATCTTCGACGAGACCGGCATGGGGACCCTGCGGCCCGGGGCACCCGCCGATTTCGTGCTCTATCGGGAGGACCCGACGCGCGATCTCGCCGCCCTCGATACGATGCTCGCGGTGGTCCAGGACGGTCGCTTGTACACCCGCGAGATGCTGGACGTCCAGCGCGCGCGCTACCGCGAGGCCTTCGACGGCTTCTTCCAGCGACACGTCGCCACGCCGGTGATGCGCGCCGCCTTCGGCCTGGCGTTACGACGTGCGGCAGGAATCGACACACCGCCGGAGTAGCCCGTCAATCCACGGCCCCGATCCACTCCAGGGCGGAGGGCACGACCTCGAAGACGGCGGGAAGGGTGCCGAGCGGCTCGCCGTCGAGCTCCACCCAGACGCGACCCGGCTCGGCGTCGGCCTCGATGCGCGCGCCGCGCGCGAAGCGAACCGCATCGCTCTCCACGTGGCTTCCTTCGTAGATCATCGGCAGGAGACGCAGGAGACGGCGGCGCGGAAGGCCCGACGCCCAGAGCACGTCGAGGAGACCGTCGTCGAAGCGGGCCTGGGGCGCGACGTGCATGCCCCCGCCGAACCACGCCCCGTTGGCGGCGCAGGCGAGGGAGAGCGCTCCGTCGTGGACGGTCTCTCCGTCGACGCGCAGGGTGACGCGCTCGTTCTTCCAGCGCGCGATGCCGCGCAGCGACCCGATCAGGAAGGACGCGCGCCCGCCGAGCGTCTTCGGCGCCGTGTTGACCAGCTCGGTGACGAGACCGGAGAGGCCGATGCTCGCGACGTTGACGAAGGAGGTGCGAAGCTCGCTGCCGTCGCGGCCTCGAAGCGTCGCGCGACCGGCGTCGATGCGGCGGCTCTTCCCCGCGGCCAGAACCGCGATCGCCGCGTCGACGTCCTTGGGAATGCGCAGGCCGCGAGCGAGGTCACCGCCGGTCCCGAAGGGAAGCAGGCCCACCCGGGGCGCAACCGGGGATCCCGCCGAGAGAGCCCCGTCGACCACCTCGTGTACCGTCCCGTCCCCGCCCACCGCGATGACGCTCTCCACGCCCGCGCGCACCGCGTCGCGCGCGAGGCGCACGGCGTCGCGAGGCCCGCCGGTCCTCGCCACCTCGAAGCCGTCGCCCAGCACCGCTCGGAGCTTCCTCTCGACGACCGGCCAGCGACGGCCGAGTGCGCCGCCCCGCCCGGCGGGGTTCACGATGAAGAGGGTGCTCGCGGTCATGGCGGCATCCTACAGGACCCGGAACGCCGCGGGATCAGGCTGCGGCCGACCTCGCGTCGGGGCGCGCGGGCCGGGGGAGCCGAATCTGGTAGCGGGTGCGCACGGCGTCCCGGTACGCCTCGCACTCGGCCCGGACGCGCGCGGCATCCCATCCCGAAGCGTCGGCGGCCGATCGGGCGATGACGTCGAGCTCGGGGAGCCCCTGCCCCACGGCGAAGATCGCCAGACGCAGGCGGCGCTCCAGCAGATCGCAGAGCCCGTGCGCGCACTCGGTGCGCAGCGACCACGGGACCTCGGCGAGGGTGAAGCGCGTGCCGCCGATGGGTCGGCGCAGCTCGGGCGAGGCTTCCGCGAGGAGGGTCTCGCTCTCGGCTCCCCAGGTCGTCACGAGGTGCTCGGCTCGCGCGGGCTCCAGATCGAAGCGGGCGGCCAGGTGTGCCTCCAGCTCCACGCGCTCGAAGGCGTCGTCGCGCAGGGGCAGCTCCGCCGTGCGCGAGGGCACCGCCGCGTCGCGCCGCTCCGCGGGAAGGTGGGCGAGCACCCGGTCCACGATCTCCTCGCCGCTCGCGCGGTGGGTCGTGAGCTTCCCGCCGGCCGCCGAAACCAGCCCGGAAGGATCGTCCCATACGTGGTGCTCGCGGGACACCGATGTGGAGGGACGCTCCTGATCGCCCTCGTCCACCAGGGGCCGCACGCCGGCGAAGACCGAGCGCAGGTCGTTGGTGGTCAGGGTCGCGTCCGGGAAGGCATGATTCGCGGCGTCGAGCAGGTAGTGCACCTCCTGAAGGGTCACGACGGGCTCGTCGATCTCGCTGCTCCAGTCGTCGGTGGTGCCGATCACCGCCACGTCGTCCCAGGGGAAGAGGAAGAGGTGGCGGCCGTCCCGAGCCTCGAAGGTGACCGCGCCGGCCGCCGGAATCCGCTCGCGCGGGATCACCAGGTGCACTCCCTTGGCGGGTCTGAGGGACGGACGCGCGATCGGGCGGTCGAGACCCCGCACGCGTTCGACCGAGGGACCGGCGGCGTTGACGACGGCCTGCACCGGCACGTTCAGGATGTCGCCGGCGAGGGCATCGCATACGCGGGCGAAGCGGATGCGTCCTGCACCGTCGCGCTCGAAGCCCACCGCCTCGGCGCGATTGGCCGCCTCTCCGCCCAGGCGACGTGCGCTCTTCAGCACCTCCAGGACCAGACGGGCGTCGTCGACCTGGGCGTCGTGGTAGAGCCCGGCGCCGCGCAGGCCCTCGCGGCGCAGGCCCGGGCAGAAGGCGGCGATCGCGTCGGCGGCCAGCATGCGGAAGCGCGCGCTGCGCCGGAATCCCGAGAGCCCCGCGTAGAGCGTGAGCGCGGCGCGCACCTGCCAGAGGGGGACCTTGCCCCCACGCCAGGCCGGAAACAGGAAGGGGAGCGGGCGGACCAGGTTGGGGTTCAGCTTCGCGAGGAGATCGCGCTCGCGGCACGACTCCCGCGTCACTCCGAACTGGCCCTCGCCGAGGTAGCGAAGCCCGCCGTGGATCATCTTCGACGAGCGGCTGGATGTCCCGCAGGCGAAGTCGTCCCGCTCGACGAGGAGGGCGCGCAGTCCGCGGGACGCGGCATCTCGCAGCACCGCGGCACCGGTGATCCCGCCACCCACGACCAGCACGTCGACACCCTCCCGCGACGCCTCGCACAGAGCCGTGCGCCGCTCGGCCGCGGTCCAGCTGCGAGCGCCGCTGCTCACGGAAGCTGCCCCGTCGCGTCGGGACCGATCAGGCCCTGGGCCTCCAGGCGGTCGATCGCCTCGAGGATCTTGGCCTCGCTGTAGTCCAGCATGACCCGCACGATTCCCACGGCCGCCTCGGCATCACCCGCCTCGAGCGCGGCGAGGAGGCGGCGGTGCGTCTCGTGGGAGCGTCGGTGGTCGCGCTCGGCGTTGTAGTAGAGCGGCCCCAGACGCCGCACGAGCTTGGTGAAGAGGTTCCCGACGATCTGGTAGAGGAGATTCCCCGAAGCCTCGCCGAGCAGACCGTTCATGGCGATGTCCAGCTCGAGGGCTCGCTGCGGATCGCCGCCCGCGGCGTCCTCCTGGGCCATCAGCTCGCGGCCGCGCGCCACGTGCTCGGGCGTGCGGTTGCGCGCCGCCAATTCGACCAGGTGGAGAGTGGCGTGGCGACGGAACTCGAGGAGCTGGGTCATCAGGTCGCGGCTCACGGTGCGCGGATCGCGCAGCAGGGTCTCCACCAGCTGCAGCGCGGACGACTCGCCCAGCTCGCGCACGAAGGTCCCCTGGCCGTGGCGCACCTCCACCAGCTCGAGGAACTCCAGGCGCTTCACGGCCTCGCGCACGGAAGACCGGTTCACGGCCAGGGCCACGGCCAGCTCGCGCTCGGTCGGGAGCTGCTCGCCGGGGTGGAATGCACCCGAAAGAATCCGGGAACGCAACCGCTCGAAGACCTCCTCGGAGCGGCGTGCGGGAGCCAGGGGCTGGAGGTCTGCGGCCATGGTGATTGCTCCTGAGGCAGGTCTAGTGGTCGGAGGTACGAGGTCGGACCTTTAACCGATCATGGTGCCAGATCCCGCACCCGTCCGAAACCCCTGCCCGAAGTCGCTGTCCGCGAATGGAAAACTGGATCTCCGAGAACGCGTTCGCAAATCATGACCGAGATCGAGTCTGGGGGAATGCACCCGGGGGCGGAGCCCGGCGTGACGCTATGGTCGCCCACTTGGACCCCGAACTGCGCCGCAGCCTCGTCACCCTGGTCGTCCTGGGCGGCATGGTCGCTCTCGCGTTCCTGGCGCGCGACGCGCTCGGAATCGAGTGGAACGCCGAATCGGTCCGCGACACGGTCGCGGGATACGGTGCCTGGGGGCCCGCGATCTTCGTCGCGCTGATGACCTTCCGCGCCTTCATCCTGATCCCGTCGCAGATCATGCTCATCGCGGCCGGGCTCTGCTTCGGAGCGTTCGCCGGCACCCTGTACGGCGCCCTCGGCCTGATGGCGTCCGGCTTCGGCGCCTTCGCCGTGGCTCGCTGGGTGGGGCGCGACGCCCTGCTCGACAGCATCCCGGAGAACATGCGCTGGGCCTTCGACGCGGCGAGCTCGCGCGCCGGCGCCGCGGTGGTCGTCGCGGGAACCGGCTACCCGGTGGGACCGATCACGGCCTTCCACATCGGCGCCGGTCTGACGGCGATGTCGATCCCCATCTTCGTGGCCTCGCTCGGCCTCGGGGCGCTGATCCGCGCCGGGATCTACGCGTGGTTCGGCAACGCCATCCTGGAGGGCGATCGCACGGTCGTGATCGCGGGAGCGGTGTTCTTCGCCGCGGCGGCCGCCCCGCTGCTCCACCCGCGCAGCCGCGCCTGGCTCAAGCGCCGCCTGGGCGCTCCGCAGGACCGCGTCAGTCCGCGCGCAAGACGTTGAGGGCGCTGCCGGCCCGGAACCAGGCGATCTGGTCCTGGCTCAGGCTGTGCTTCACCCGTCCGCGGTCCTCGCTGCCGTCGTCGTGGACGAAGACGACCTCGAGCGACGCGTCCGGAGCCAGGCCGTCGAGGCCCAGGATCGACACGGTGTCGGTCTCGCGGACCCGCTCGTAGAGAGCGGGATCCTCGAAGACCAGCGGCAGGACGCCCTGCTTCTTCAGGTTGGTCTCGTGGATGCGCGCGAAGCTCCGCACGATCACGGCGGCGGCGCCCAGGAAGCGGGGCGACATCGCGGCGTGCTCGCGGCTCGACCCCTCGCCGTAGTTCTCGTCCCCGACGATGACCCAGCTCCTGCCCTCCGCCTTGTAGTGGCGGGCCACCTGGCAGACCGGGCCCCGCTCGCCGCTGAGCCGGTCGAGGGTCTCGCCGGTCTCGCCGCTGAACGCGTTGACCGCCCCGTTGAGCAGGTTGTCGCTGATCCGGTCGAGGTGGCCGCGGAAGCGCAGCCAGGGGCCTGCCGGAGAGATGTGGTCGGTGGTGCACTTCCCCTTCGCCTTGAACAGGAGGGGCATGCCGGTCAGCTCGCTCACGTCGCCCCAGGCGGGGAAGGGCTCGAGGAGCTGGAGGCGCTCGCTGTCGGGCGCCACCTCGACGCGCAGCGCCGAGCGGTCGACGGGCGGTGCCTCGTACCCCTCGTGGCTCTCCACGAAGCCCTGCTCGGGGATCTCGGGCGCGGGGGACGGTGCCTCCAGCACGAAGCGCGTGCCGTCCGCGGCCTCCAGCTCGCCCGTGGCCGGGTCGTAGTCGAGGGTGCCGGCCAGCGCGTACGCCACCACCACCTCGGGGCTCCCGATGAAGGAGAGGGTGCCCGGGTTGCCGTCGTTGCGGCGCGGGAAGTTCCGGTTGAACGAGTTGATGATGGAGTTCGCCTCGCCACTCTCCACGTCGTCCCGCTTCCACTGACCGATGCAGGGCCCGCAGGCGTTGGCGAGCACGGTCGCGCCGATCGACTCCAGGTCGGCGAGCTGCCCGTCGCGCTGGATCGTCTTGTGGATCTGCTCGGATCCGGGAGTGCACCAGAGCGGCATCTTCGCCCTGGCGCCCTGCTCCGCCGCCTGCCGCGCCACATCGGCGGCGCGCGAGAGGTCCTCGTACGAGCTGTTGGTGCAGCTCCCGATCAGCGCCGAGGTCAGCTCGAGCGGGTAGCCCTCCCGCCTCGCGTCCTCTCCCATGCGCGAGACGGGCCGCGCCAGGTCGGGCGTGTGCGGACCGACGATGTGCGGCTCGAGCTGCGAGAGATCGAGCTCCAGCACGACGTCGAAGAAGGCCTCGGGGTCCGCCTCCACCTCGGCGTCGGCGCACAGAAGCTGTGTGTACTCGCCGGCGATGTCCGCGATCTCCTGCCTCCCGGTCGCCTTCAGGTAGGTGGCCATGCGCTGGTCGTACGGGAAGATCGACGTGGTGGCACCGAGCTCGGCACCCATGTTGGTGATCGTGCCCTTGCCGGTGGCGCTGATCGAAAGCGTCCCGGGCCCGAAGTACTCGACCACTCGGTTGGTCCCGCCCTTCACGGTCAGCTGCTGGCACACCCAGAGGATCACGTCCTTGGGTGCGGCCCAGCCCGAGAGGCTCCCGGTGAGGTACACGCCGACGCGATTGGGGTGCAGCACCTCCCACGGGAAGCCGGCCATCACGTCCACGGCATCAGCGCCGCCGACGCCGCAGGCGAACATGCCCAGCCCGCCCGCGTTGGGCGTGTGGGAGTCGGTGCCGATCATCATGCCGCCGGGGAAGGCGTACTTCTCGAGCACGACCTGGTGGATGATGCCCGCGCCCGGCCCCCAGAAGCCGATTCCGTAACGCGCGGACGCGCTGCGCAGGAAGTCGTAGACCTCGCGGTTGCCGATGCGCGCCGCCCGCATGTCCTCGGCGGCGCCCTTGTAGGCCTGGATCAGGTGGTCGCAGTGCACCGTGGAGGGAACCGCGGTCTCCTCCCGGCCCGAGGACATGAACTGGAGGAGCGCCATCTGGGCGGTGGCGTCCTGCATCGCCACCCGGTCGGGATCGAGATCGAGGTAGGCGTTTCCAGGGTCCAGGTCCTGACCTTCCGGATCGCGCAGGTGCCCGAAGAGGACCTTCTCCGCGTAGCTCAGGGGTCTGTCGAGACGGCGGCGCACGACATCGAGATTGCGCTCGGTCTTCTCGTACACGGCCCGAACCAGCGCGGGCGTGGTCTCGATGGGGGGCATTCGATTCTCCTTGGGAAGACGCGAGGTTAGCGAACGGCGTCGGCACCGGCCGGCTCCGGCCCGCGCGCTCAGCCCAGAGCGTCCGCCAGCTCTGCGAGGAGATGGACCGAAGCGCGCGACGCCTTGCGGAAGTCCGCGAGGTCGAGGCTCTCGTTCTCGCCGTGAGCGTTGCAGGGCGGGTCCTCGAGACCCAGCAGGAGTGCGGGCGCACCGGAGAGGACCTCGACGAACGGGCCGACGAAGGGAATCGAGCCGCCGCAGCCGATCTCGACGGGCTCGCGCCCGAAGCCGGCGGCCAGCGCCCGACGCGCCGCATCGAAGGCGGGACCCTCCGTCCTGGTGCTCCATCCCGGGACCGCCACCTCGCAGGCCGTCTC
Source organism: Myxococcota bacterium (assembly GCA_028278065.1). Taxonomy (GTDB): domain Bacteria; phylum Myxococcota_A; class UBA9160; order UBA9160; family JAFDET01; genus JAFDET01. Next base: position 3,845 of record JANQFA010000201.1, on the reverse strand, counting down.
CACTGCGACTCCCCAGGGTGGGTCTCTCCTCAGGAAGTCCGCGACCCGATCGCGCACGCGCACGGGATCCTGGCCGGGCGGAATCCTGACGCCCACCCGCGCCCGCGCCTCGGCCATGAGCTGATTGGCGGCACCCTCCATGGGCATGCCCTCGAGGGCGGTGACCGCGAGCGAGGGGCGGTGCCAGATGCGTTCGTAGACGGAGCGATCGGACTCGCCCGCCAGCCCGCCGTCGGGCGAGATGCCCGCGTCGGCGCGGAACTGCGCCTCGTCGAAGGGCAGCGCTGCGAGGCGCTCGCGATCGCCGGCGTCCAGCTCCGGAACGTCGTCGTAGATCCCGGGCACCGCGATGGCGCCGTCGTCCCGGACCAGCCGCCCGAGCACGACCGCGAGCGCGGTGGCCGCATCGGGTGTCGGTCCACCCCACATCCCGCTGTGGATGGGGTGGTCGAGTGCGCGCACGGTGACGTCCACCGCCACGAGACCGCGCAGGCTCCGCGTCAGGGAGGGCAGTCCCGTAGCCAGGTTGGCCGTGTCCGAGAGCACCAGCACGTCCGCAGCGAGCCGCGCCCGGTGCTCGCGCAGGAACGCCTCCAGGTGGCCCGAGCCGATCTCCTCCTCGCCCTCGACCAGGACCTTCACGTTGAGGGGGAGCCCGCCGGTCGCCTCCAGCCAGGCGCGCAGCGCCGCGAGGTGGAGCAGCAGCCCGGCCTTGTCGTCGACGACGCCGCGCCCGTAGAGGCGGCCGTCGTCGCGCCGGGTCGGCTCGAAGGGGGGCGTCTGCCAGTGGGAGAGCCGGCCCGGAGGCTGCACGTCGTGGTGGGCGTAGACGAGCGCGGTGGGGGCGCCACGCCCGGCGCCCAGCCACTCCGCCACGACATAGGGATGGGCGTCGCCGACCCGCAGCACCTCCACCCCGTGGAGTCCGGCCTCGCGGAGCAGGCGCGCGACCGCCTCGGCCGACCGCTCCACCTCACGCGGATCGAAGCCCGCGGCCGACACGCCGGGGATCCGCACCAGCTCCATCAGCTCGGCCACGGTCCGCTCGAAGCCGGCCTCCAGGGCCGCCAGCACCTCGTCCGGCACGCTCATCCCCCCAACTTACTGAACCTGGGACCCGGACACGGGTCGGATGCGCGCCCGGTCGCGCGGCTGAACAACGCCGCCGCCCCCGGCTAGGCTATGAGGATGGAGCCTGTCTCGCGAATGGTGCCGGCGACCGACGGTCTGTCGGTTCACCTGCTGGAGTGGAGCCGGCAGGGGGTTCCCATGCTCCTCCTGCACGGGTTCGGCAACGAGGCCCACGTGTGGGACGACTTCGCGCCGGTCGTGGCCCCACACTACCGCGTCATCGCGATGGACCACCGCGGTCACGGCGACTCGGATCGGGATCCGCAGGGGCGCTACGGATACGACGCGCTGGTGCGCGACGCCGAAGCCGTCGCCGAGGAGCTGGCGATCGATCGCCTGGTGCTGGTGGGACACTCGATGGGCGGGCGCACCGCGATCCGCTTCGCCGCGAGGAACGCGGAGCGCATGGCCGGCCTGGTGATCGTGGATGCCGGCCCGGACCTCGACTGGCGCGGCGTCATGAAGATCCGCGACGATGCGGCCCGCTCGCCCGACTCCTTCGCCTCGGTGAAGGAGTACGAGAGCGGCCTGGCCCGCGCCCTGCCCATGGCTCCCCCGGAGGTGCTGGCGAGACTGGCCCGCCACGGGGTGCGCCAGCGGGAGGACGGGCGCTTCGTCTCCAAGCTCGATCCCTTCTTCCGGCAGGGCGTCTCCCGGCCGCTCAGCGAGGCGGAGATGGCGACGGCCAGCCGCGACGAAGCCGGCGATCTCTGGGAGGCCCTGGAGAAGATCCCGTGCCCCACCCTGGTCGTACGAGGCGCGGCCTCGGACGTCCTCTCGCCGGAGACCGCGGACCGCATGGTGGAGGAAGCGCTGCCGGACGGCACCCTGACCGTCGTGCCCCAGAGCGCCCATGCCGTGATGGCGGAGAACCCGCGGGGCTTCAACGAGGCGGTCGCGGCCTTCGTCCTGGGCGACTAGGGCTCGGCCCCGAGCGACACAGGTTGGCGAAGATCTCGCCCCCGGGGGCCGCACTGGTTCGCTACACTGCGCGCCGCCGCGAGCGCCCCGCGGCTGAAGGAGTCGCATGGTTCCCCGACCCGTGCTGCGCGCCGGTCTCATCGGGCTCGCCTTTGCCCTCATCGCACAGCCGACCCCAGCCGAGCCCGCGGCTCCCGGCGACGCATCCGCATGCATCGAGCGGCTTCACACGACCCTGCTCGAGGTCATGAAGGGCGCGGAGGAGCTGGGCTACGGCGGCCGCGCGGAGCTCCTCGAGCCCACCGTGAACGATGCCTACGACTTCTCGTTCATGGCGCGGAAGTCCGTGGGACGCCACTGGAAGACCCTGTCCGAGGAGGAGCGCGACGTCTTCCTCACCCGCTTCGAGGATCTCACCATCGCCAACTACGCGGGCCGCTTCACCGGCTGGTCCGGTGAGGCCTTCCAGACCCTCGGCGAGGAGGAGGGCGTCCACGACACCCGCCTCGTGAAGACCGTGCTCGTCCGGCCCGACGACGACGACGTGAACCTCGACTACCGCCTGCACAAGACCGATGCGGGCTGGCGCATCATCGACGTCTACATGAACGGTACGATCAGCGAGCTGGCCATGCGGCGCTCCGAGTACTCGGCGCTGCTGCGGCGCGAGGGGTTCCCCTCCCTGATCGAGGCCCTCGACAAGAAGATCGGGGACTTCAGCGAGGGGTAGGCGGCGCGGCCGCCACGTCGCGACGACGATCGTCGTGCCTGCGCAGCTGTTCGGCGCGCCGCTGGAAGTAGATGCTGCGCATGGCGGCGTAGTAGTCCACCGAGGACTCGCGCAGGATATCCAGCTCCTCCACGTAGGACGCCCGCACGACGAAGCCGTTTCCGGATCCCACGATCAGGAAGTCGAAGGGGCCCAGCAAGTAGAACAGGGGCCGGAAGAAGAGGTCGACGCCGAAGCCCACGGCGTCGCGCAACGTGGCCGGCCCGAGGATCGGGATCACGATGTAGGGCCCGGAGCCGAGGCCGTAGCGCGCCAGCGTCTGGCCGAAGTCCGACTGGTGCCCTTCCAGCCCCATGTCCGCAGCCACGTCGAAGAGACCCACGACGCCCAGGGTGGAGTTGACCAGGAAGCGCGTCAGCGTGACTCCGGCCCGCTTCAGCTCGAGCTGCATCACATCGTTCACGAAGACCACGGGCGAGTTCAGGTTCTCGAAGCCGCGCAGGATCGCCGCCTCCGCCGGGTCCGGCACCACGAAGGCGTAGGCGCGAGAGGCCGGGTCCAGGACGAAGCGGTCCACCTGGTTGTTGAAGCGGAAGAGCCCGCGGTTCATCGTCTCGAACGGGTCGGGCTCGGCGGGGATCTCCTCCTCCTCGAACGCCTCCTCGTCCGCGTACAGGTCGGCGTCCGCCGCCCAGTCGTCCGCCACGGGCGCAGCGGGCTGGGCGGACACCTCGGGGCGGGCGGGCTCGGCCGGCGCCGCCGCAGCGAGGTCCGCCTCCACCTCCTCCAGCGAACGCGCGGAGAAGGCCAGCGCGGGAGACGAGGCCAAGGCGGCAGCCGCCACCAGGGCAGCCGCTCCGACGAGCGCGCGGATCGGCGGCATGGTTGGCGTGGGTCCCCCTGCGCGGCACGCACAGGGTAGCGGGCTCGCAGCCGACCCAGCGTAGCCAAACCCCCTCGCGGGCGCCCTCCTGCTTGCCGGCCGCCTGCGTCCCATCTGCGCGCTCATGATCCGGCAGCCACGCCCGATAAGACTGCTGGAGGCACGGGGGAGAGGATCCAT
>JANQFA010000162.1 GCA_028278065.1 Myxococcota bacterium | reverse complement strand
GTAGCCCGAGCCGTACGACCAGATCTCGCGCGTCTCGGGGAAGTGCACGATGTACTTGTTGTCCCCGTTGCACGGCCAGGGAACGTCCTGCTGGCCCTCCGCGAGCGGGTAGCCGACCGAGTGCAGGCACGGCACGAACTCGCCGTCGCCGAGCACGTCCAGGACGTCGTCACCCACGCGGGTCATGATGTGCATGTTGACCACGACGTAGGGCGAATCGGAGAGCTCGATGCCGATGTGGGCGATGGGCGAGCCCACCGGGCCCATGCTGAACGGGATCACGTACATCGTGCGCCCCTTCATCGAGCCCTCGAAGAGCCCGTTCAGGGTCTCCCGCATCTCGGCCGGGTCGGTCCAGTTGTTGTTGGGGCCGGCGTCGGCCTCGTCCTGCGAGCAGATGAAGGTCCGGTCCTCGACCCGGGCCACGTCGGCCGGGTCGGACCAGGCCAGGTAGCTGCTCGGGCGCTTCGCCTCGTCCAGCTTGCGGAAGGTGCCGCCCTCCACGAGGAGCCCGCACATCTCGTCGTATTCGGCCTGGGAGCCGTCGCACCAGCGGACCTCGTCGGGCTGGCAGAGGGCGGTCATGCGGTCCACCCAGTCGAGGAGCTTCTGGTTCGAGGTCTTGGGCTGTGACATCGGTTTTCCCATACTTTCCAGCAGGTTGCGGCTAAACCGGAGCCCGACCCGGCGGGTCCCGGGATTTCGAACATATCATTCGCGACGCGGCTTCGCCGCGATTTGCTGCGCTGCGTCAGAGGCGCCGGCGGCCGTCCCGGACCGCCTCCAGGAGCTCCGGCGTGAGGGGTACGTAGGCGCGCGCCTCGTCGTCGCGCAGGAACAGGGGGTCGCCCACCCGGTCCAGGTCGAAGCCCTCCTTCTGGAGCTCGACCTTGCGCAGCTTGAAGGTTCCGGTCACCTCCGCCTCGGTCAGCTGGCGCACGAAGACGGGCGCCGCGTAGGCGGGAAGATGGTCCGCGGTGTATGCGTAGAACGCCGCCCCGTCGAAGGGCGTTCCGTCGGGAGAGACGTAGGCCATCATCCCCGCGCGGCCGTCGGTTTCGGGCACCTGGACGCCGTAGACGTTGATCATGTCCAGGCCCGGGAAGCCGGAGACCAGCTCGGCGACCTCCTGGGTGGAGACGTTCTCGCCCTTCCAGCGGAACGTATCCCCGATGCGGTCGACGAAGTAGTAGTAGCCCGCCTTGTCCCGCTGCAGGAGGTCGCCGGTGCGGAACCAGGCGTCCCCCTTCTCGAAGACGTCGCGGAGGATCTTCTTCTCGCTGGCTTCCCTGGACGTATAGCCTTCGAAGCGGCCGGCGAGCGCGTCCTTGCTGGCGGGGATCTTTCCGATCATCTCGCCCGGCTCGTCGGGCTGGCACTCGATGCAGAAGCCCTTCGCATCCCGGATGTGCTCGTCGCCTTCCACGTCGTAACGGATGATCTTCGAGTTGTTGACGCGGTCCAGGATGCGCGGGATGTAGCCGACGGCGCCCACCTTGCCGCCCAGGTTGACGATCATCGTGTTCCCCTCGGTGGCTCCGTAGAACTCGATGATCTTCGGGATGGCGAAGCGCTGCTGGAACTCCTCCCAGATGTCGGGACGCAGGCCGTTGCCGCCGATCACGCGGATCCGGTGGTCCTTGTCGCCGGGACCCGGCGGCTGGGCGAGCAGGTAGCGGCAGAACTCGCCGATGTACTGGAAGCAGGTCGCGTCGTATCGACGCACGTCCTCCCAGAAACGGGAGGCACTGAAGCGGCGGCGAATCGCCAGGACTCCGCCGCCGTCGAGTGCGCGCCCCACGGCCACCACGCCGCCGGCGGTGTGGTAGAGAGGCAGCGCGAGGTACTCGACATCGTCCTCGTTGAAGTCCACCGCCCAGGCGAATCCGTCGCCGGCCAGGAAGAAGCGCAGGTGGCTGAAGACGGCGGCCTTGGGATTGCCCGTGGTGCCCGAGGTGTAGATGTAGAAGAGGGGATCGCCGGCCACGAGGCCTTCGCGCACCTCGGGGTCCGGTCGCTGGTGGGAGGCGCCGGAGAGGGCGGCCTGCAGGTCCTTGGCGCCGGCCGGGAGCGCGATCACGCTGGCGTCCGGATCCGGGTCGACCCATACGGCCAGCCCCGTGGTCGCCTCGTCGGAGGCGCTCGCCAGGGATTCGAGCAGCTCCGAGCCGACGATGAGATGGCGGGCGCCGGCCGTGCGCAGGGCATGGTCGAGAGCGCGTCCGCTCAGGTTGGTGTTGATCAGGGCGGAGATGGCCCCGAGCTTGGCGAGCCCGATCCAGGAGATGATGTACTCGGGCCGGTTCTCCATCAGCAGGGCGACGACGTCACCGCGTCCGATGCCCTCGCCCTGCGCCCAGTTGGCCACGCGGTTGGCGGCCGCCTCCACCTCGACCCAGGAGAGGGCCCGGTCTTCCTGTCTGAGGAACACCCGTTCGAGCCCATCGTCGACGCGCTCTTCGAAGCGGTCGGCCACCGTGTAGTCGCTGCCGGGCTTGAGACGAAGGAGGGACGCGCCGCGGATCATGCGGCGCACTGCGCGCAGGGGGTTCAGCTCCATCCGGCCACCGTACCACGCACCCGGCCGGCGGCTCCACGTCCCGGCACCGGCTCGTCTCGCCTCGGAGCCGTGCGTCGCGGCTCGGCCGCAGCGGGCTCCGCTCAGGAGGGGTGCTCCTTCACCTCGGCGATCGAGACGATCGGAAAGAGCTTCAGGAAGGCGAGGAAGCACATCGAGACGAAGCCGAAGGTGCCGGCCAGGATGACGAGCTCGATCGGACTCGGCGTGTAGAGGCCCCAGACCGCGGGGTCGAACTCGCGGGAGAGCCCGCTGATGATGATCACGTATCGCTCGAACCACATCCCGATGTTGATCAGGATCGAGAGCACGAACAGGGTGGGCAGGTGGGTGCGGGCCTTCCTGAGCCAGAGGATCTGGGGGGCGATGGCGTTGAACCCGATCATGATCCAGGTGGAGATCGCGTAGGGCCCGAACGCGCGCAGGTAGAACGACGTGCGCTCGAACTCGACGCCGCTGTACCAGGCCACGAAGTACTCGACGCCGTACGCATAGCCCACGATCAGGGACGTGAGCAGGATGAAGCGCGACATGTTCTCGAAGTGGTAGGCGGTGATGTAGCGCTCGAGTCCGAAGATGCGTCGCACCGGGATCATGACCGTGATCACCAGGGCCATTCCCGACAGGATTGCGCCCGCCACGAAGTAGGGCGCGAAGATGGTCGCGTGCCAGCCGGGTACGATCGAGGCCGCGAAGTCCCACGACACCACGCTGTGAACCGAGAGGACCAGCGGGGTGGCCAGGCCGGAGAGGTGCAGGACCGTCCGGTTGTGCGCCTTCCACTGGCCGTTCTTCCCCTGCCAGCCCAGCGCCAGTGCGCCGTAGAGGGAGCGCCGCCAGCCGCTCGACCGGTCCCGGGCGACCGCCAGGTCCGGAATCATCCCCACGTAGAGGAAGAGGAGTGACACGAGGGCGTAGGTGGAGATGGCGAAGGTGTCCCAGAGGAGGGGGCTCTTGAAGTTGACCCAGAGGCCTCGCTGGTTGGGGTAGGGGAGGATGAAGTGCGCCTTCCAGATGCGACCCACGTGGACCGCCAGCATCTGCATGGCGGTGAGCACCGAGATCACCGTCAGCGTCTCGGCGCTGCGGTTGATCGCGTTGCGCCAGCGAGAGCGGAACAGGTAGAGGATGGCCGAGATCAACGTTCCCGCGTGCGCGATGCCCACCCAGAACACGAAGGTGACGATGTAGGCGCCCCAGAAGACCGGGTGCGAGTAGCCCGCCACGCCCAGGCCGTGCCAGGTCTGCCACAGGAACGCGGCGACGCCGGCGAGGTAGAAGCTCGCTGCGACGCCGAAGAGCAGCCACCAGGCCGGGCGGGGCCGCACGAAGACCGCGAGGATGTCCCGGTTGATGCGCGAGTCCCGTACATCGCCGGGGCCCCGGAGCGCGGGGAGAAGGCCGGTGGGTGCCGCCATCCGCATCACCTCGATCGGGCGCGCGGGACACACGCTAGCGCAGCGCGAGGCTAGACTGCCAACCATGGCGCGCCTGGAGTTCTTCTTCGACTGCTCGAGCCCGTGGACCTACCTGGCCTTCCACCGCATCGAGGACGTGGCCGCCGAGACCGGCGCGCAGCTCGTCTGGAGGCCGATCCTCGTCGGTGGCGTGTTCAACGAGGTGAATCGGAGCGTGTACGAGCAGCGCGCCGATCCCGTGCCCGCCAAGCTCGCGTACCATGCCAAGGACCTGCAGGACTGGGCACGCTGCTACGGGATCCGCATCGGCTGGCCCTCGATCTTCCCGATCAACAGCGTGCGTGCGATGCGCGGCTGCCTGGTGGCGGACGGGGAGGCCAGGCTCCCGGCGTTCGCCCGTGCCGTCTTCGAAGCGTATTGGGGTCGCGACGAGGACATCGCGCGCGAGGAGGTGCTGGCTCCGCTCGCGGACGCTGTGGGCCTCGATCGAGACGCCTTTCTGGCGGCGATCGGCCGATCCGAGATCAAGCACGCACTGCGCGTCAACACCGACGAGCTCATCGCCCGGGGCGGCTTCGGGTCTCCCACCATGTTCGTGGACGGCGACGACATGTACTTCGGCAACGATCGCCTTCCGCTCCTGCGCGAGGCGCTGGCGGGCAGACGCTAGACTGCCCGGCGCATGTCGGACCCGTCGGCCCTCGAAGCGCTGCTGCGCCAGCTCGACCTCGACCCGCTCGATCGCGACCTCTTCCTCGGGGAGACGCCCCCGGGCCAGGGCCGACTCTTCGGCGGGCTCGTGGCGGCCCAGTCGGCGATGGCCGCGATGCGCACGGTGGAGGACGAGGCGGCGCTGCACTCGCTGCACGCCTACTTCCTGCGGCCCGGACGGCATGGGCCGCCGATCCGATTCCTCGTGCACCGCATCCGCGACGGGCACACGTTCACCACCCGGCGCGTGGTGGCCCACCAGAACGGCGAGGCCATCTTCAACCTCTCGGCCAGCTTCTGCCTGCCGGAGGAGGGCATCTCCCACCAGGACACCACGATGCCCGAAGTGCCCCCGCCCGACGGGCTCGAAGACTGGGAGGTGGTGCGAGCCCGGATGGTCGGCTCCGACGTGCGCTGGGAGTCGGCGGTCGAGGTCCGGGTGGTGGACCCCGACGACCCCGACGGGAAGCCGCAGCCGCCGCGCAAGCGGGTCTGGATGCGGGCCGTCGGTCCGCTCCCCGAGGACCCCCGCGTCCACACCGCGGTCCTGATCTACGCGAGCGACCGCGCGCTCCTCTCCACGGCGGCGCGCCCCCATGGGCTGCGCTGGGGACAGCGGCGCGGGGCCAGCCTCGACCACGGTCTCTGGATCCACCGCACCCCGAGGATGGACGACTGGCTTCTCTACGACATGGAGAGCCCCGTGGCCCATGCGGCCCGCGGGCTCTGCCTCGGCGCGATCTACGACCGCGCCGGCCTGCGGATCGCCTCCACGGCCCAGGAGGCCCTGATTCGGGTCCCCCGGGGATCCTGAAGCGCCCCCTCGGCTCTCCCGGGCGGCCCGGCGAACCGATTCCGGCTCCCGCGCGTAGTACGGCACGGGAATCAGCGCCGAGCCGGGAGGGAACGTGGAGAATCACAGCGATCGCAAGCGATGGGGGCCGCGCGGGCTGCGCAGCCCGGAGGCCTGGCACCGGGACTACGACGACCGCCGCATCGCCGGCGTGTGCGCGAGCCTGGCGCGCAACCTGGAGATCTCGGTGAGCGCGGTCCGCCTGGCGTTCATCGTCCTCGTCTTCATCCACGGGACCGGACTGATCCTCTACGCGGCCTTGTGGGCTCTGCTGCCCGAGCGCGACGGGGAGCCGGCGCACCTCGATCGCTGGATCCGGTCGGCGAGGCGCTTCATCGGCGACGTCCGCGAGCCCCGCGAGCATTCGGACCTCGATTCCGACGACGGCCCCGACCGTTGACCCGGGCGGAGCTGGGCCGCAAGGCGGCCGGCGCGGCGCTCGTGCTGCTGGGGGCCGTCATGATCATCACGCCGGGTCCGGGCATCCCGCTGATCCTGCTCGGACTCCACAGCTGGACGCGCGAGGAATCGGCCGAGACCCGCGCAAAGGTGAGGGGCGTCACGGACACGGCGGCCCCCTGACCCATACGCTGGGCGACGAGGGGGTGCGATGCGGGCGAGCCTGGGCGTGGCGATCCTGGCGCTGGCCGCTCTGGCTGCGGGGGTCGTCCCCGTCGGAAGCTGCGACGTGGTGCGGGTGCCGCTCGCCATCCCCGGCTTCGACAGCGCCCAGGTCGCCGGCGTCACGTTCTGGCGCCTGGGGCCCGACGGCCTGGTGGAGGACGGTCGCCTTCTCTTCGAGGGCGTCGAGTACCGGGGGGCGGAGGAGCTGCTCCGCTATCGCTTCGCGCCGCCCCAAGGCGACGGGTTGCGGCTGGCGTTCCGCTCGCGGGTCGAGCGCTCGGCCACGGACCCGGACGTGGTCCTCGTCGAGCTCCTCTACCCGCGCCGCTCGGCGCCCGGCCGCTTCCGCATCTCGACCTTCAACGCCGGCGGCGAGTCGCCCCCGACCGAGGCCGACGTTCCCCTCTGAACGGGCTCAGTCCTCGAAGCTGCCGTGGCGTCCCGCGCCGGCGGCGAAGCGGCTGGCGCCCTCGCGCGTCTCGCCACTGCGGATCGCCTCCATCCCCAGCTCGTACTCGCGCAGCAGGGCGGCACCCTGGTCGAGGCCCCACTGGTCGTAGGTCGAGCGCCGGTCCATGCGCATGCAGAGCTGGGGGAACTTCGCGATCTCGCGCGCGAGCGCCTCCGCCTCGGGCCGGGAGCGTCCGTCGGGCACCACGCGGTCGGCCAGGCCCATGCGCTGGGCCTCCTCGGCGCCCACCGGACGTCCGGTCAGGATCAGGTCGAGCGCGCGCCCCATCCCCACGATGCGGGGCAGCCGGATCGTTCCACCGTCCACCAGCGGCACCCCCCAGCGTCGACAGAAGACCCCGAACACCGCGCTCTCCTCGGCCACGCGCAGGTCGCACCAGGCGGCCATCTCGAGTCCGCCGGCCACCGCGTGCCCGGCCACGGCCGCGATCACCGGCTTGTCGAGGAGCATGCGGGTGGGGCCCATGGGGCCGTCGCCGTCCGGCGCCACCCGGTTCGTTCCCGCGCCGCTGGACGCGGCCTTGAGGTCGGCACCGGCGCAGAACGTGCCGCCTTCGCCCCAGAAGACCGCCACCCGTGCCTCCTCGTCGGCGTCGAAGGCGCGGAAGGCCTGCGCCAGCGCCTCGGCGGTCGCGCGGTCGACCGCGTTGCGGACCTCGGGCCGCGAGAGGATCACGGTGGTGACGGGTCCGTCCTTCTCGGTGCGAACGTTCATGGATCTCCTCCTCAGGGGTCGCCCGCTGGGCCCAGCCAGCGGTCCACGGCGCGCTCGACGGGTTCGCTCGGCTCGCCGGGCGCCACCCGTCGCCCGAGCCGCGCGGACTCATAGGCCGCCTCGAGGATCTCGAGCACGACGACGCCGTCCTCGCCCGATTCGTCCGGCGTGCGCCCGGCGGCGAAGCACTCCAGGAAGTGCGCCATCTCCTGGGTGTAGCCGTTGTCGCCGAGCCAGTCGGCGTTGTGCGAGGTCCAGCCGGGCAGGGCGCGCACGCCTTCGTGTCCGGCGTGCGTGTAGAGACGCAGGCCGGTCTGGTGGAGCAGGTCCGCGGCCAGGGTGCCCTGGGTGCCCCAGGCCTCGAGAGTGGACTGCATCCCGCCCTGCAGGGCCCAGGAGGCTTCGCAGGTGGCGGTCACGCCTCCTGCGAAGGTGAGGTGCACGACCGCGTGGTCCTCCAGGACCGAGTCGCGACGGCCCGCCGACAGATCCGCCCAGACTCCGGTGCAGGCCGGCTTGCCCAGGAACCAGCGCACGCACTCCACCGAGTGGCAGGCCATGTCCATCAGGACACCGCCTGCCGCCTCGTTCCGGGAGAAGAACCACGGCGAGTACGGGCCCGCGTGGGCCTCGCGCTGGGTCAGGTAGCGGACGGGGCCGATCGCCCCGGCTTCCAGCATCTCGCGCATGCTGACGAAGCGCGGCACGAAGGGGAGCTCTTCGGCGTAGGCCAGGCCGACTCCGGCGCTGCGGCAGGCCTCGACGACCCGTCGGCCCTCGGCCGCGGTGGAGGCCAGCGGCTTCTCCACGATCACGTGGCAGCCCGCCTGGGCCGCACGGATCGCCTGGCTCGCGTGCTGCGCGTTGGGGGTGTTGATGCAGGCCACGTCCACCCGCTCCAGGAGCGCGTCGAGGTCGCGGGTGGCGAACCCGATGCCGAGCCCGGCGGCGAAGCGCTCGGCGCTGTTGGGGGAGCAGACGGCCACCACCTCGCAGCCCTCCAGCCTCGCAAAGGCCTGTGCGTGGGTGCGTGAGATGTGGCCCGCGCCGACGAGTCCGATCCGCAGCATCGCCAGTCCAGGACTCCCCGGCTAGCTGTAGCGGGCCTCGACGCCGCGCGCCGGACCGCGTGTCTTCACCGCGTCGCGGAGATCGGCCAGGAAGTCGTCGACGATCGCGTCGTGCTCCGGGCTGATCATCATGTGGAGCGCGTCGGGCTCGCCCTGGCGGTCGAGGTGCCAGCCGCGGTCGTCCATGCCGTCGCCCACCGCCATCACGTCCACGTCCGGGTCTTCGGAGCGGAAGGAGAAGACGCTCATCACCGGCTCCGCCAGCACGCGCAGCGGCGGAATGCCCGCGATGCCCTCCTGCAGTCGCCGCGTCGCGTCGCGAGCGCGACCGGCCAGCGCCACGTAGCCGGACTCGCCGAGGCTCCGCATCACCGCCCAGGCGGCGGCGATGGGCGCGGCGGGTCGCGCGCCCGCCATCGCCATCGATCCGTAGATTCCGCCCGGCCAGTCCGAGTAGAGGAAGGCCTGGTTCGCCTGCAGCGAGTCCCGGTCGGCGTGGAGGAGGACCGAGGCACCCTTGGTGCAGTAGCCGTACTTGTGCACGTCCGCAGACAGCGTGGAGATCCCGGGCACGCGGAAGTCGAAGGGCGGGACCGGCTCGCCGAGCCGCTCCCAGAAGGGAAGCATGAAGCCGCCCAGGCACGAGTCCACGTGGAAGGCGATGCCCCGCTCGGAGGCGAGGGCGGCGAGCTCCGGGATGGGATCCACGACGCCGTGCGGGTAGTTGGGGGCCGAGCCGACGACCAGCGCGGTGCGCTCGTCGATCAGCCGCTCCGCCGCCTCGACGTCGGCGCGGAAGTCCGCGCCGAGCGGGATCTGGACGTGCTCGAGTCCGAAGTAGTGGGCCGCCTTGGCGAAGGCGGGGTGCGCGCTGCGCGGCGCCAGCAGCACCGGGTCGCTCACTCCGCGCTCCTTGCGCGCCCGCTCCCGCGCCGTCTTCACGGCCAGCCCGATGCTCTCGGTACCGCCCGAGGTCAGGCAGCCTCCGAAGCCGTCGGGCGCGTTCAGGAGAGCGCCCGTCATGCCGACCACGTCGCGTTCCATGGTGCGCAGGCTCGGGAAGCGCAGCGGATTCAGCGCGTTCTCGAAGAGGTAGAGGTCGTTGGCGGCCTTCAGGACGGCGTCCACCTCTGCGCCGGCCGGATAGATCAGGCTGAAGGTGCGCCCGCCCCGCCAGTCCGCGTCCTCCGACTTGCGGCGCCGGATCTCCGCGAACACCTCGTCCACCGGGATCCCTTCGCGCGGCAGCTCCATCTCGGCTCCTTCCGTCCCCCGCCGCGACACCATAGCAGCGGCTCGACAGGATCGATTACGCTTCGCGACCTCATCGACGACGGAGCACGCAATGGCATACGAAACCCTCGAGCTGGTGAGGGAGGGGCCGGTCGCCTGGCTCACCCTGAACCGCCCCGACCAGCTGAACGCACTCAATCCGACTCTCGTCGACGAGCTCCGCGACTACTTCGCGGGACTCGCGACGGATCGCGACACGCGCATCGTCGTGCTGCGCGGCGCCGGACGCGCCTTCTGTGCCGGGCTGGACCTGCGCGACGCGGTGCGCGACGACCTGGGCAGCGGCATTCCGGGCGGCATGCGCGGTCAGCGCCGGATCAGCGAGATTCCCATGCTGATGCGGCGCGCGCCACAGGCCATCATCGCGTGCGTGCACGGCCCCGCCTGTGGCGGCGGCTTCTCCCTCGCGCTGGCCTCCGATCTGCGCATCGCCGGAGAATCGGCGCGCATGAACGCGGCCTTCATCAAGCTGGGGATCTCGGGCTGCGACATCGGCGTCTCCTACCTCCTTCCGCGGCTGGTGGGGGCGTCGGTGGCGGCGGAGCTGATCATGACCGGTCGCTTCGTGCACGCCGAGCGCGCGCGGGAGCTGGGGCTGGTCTCCCGGGTCGTTCCGGACGCGGAGCTGGAGTCGGCCGCGCGCGAGCTGGTGGACGAGCTCCTGGCCACCTCGCCCCTCGGCCTGCGCCTCACCAAGGAGTGCCTGCAGGCGAGCATCGACGCGTCGAGCATCGAGCAGGCGATCGCGATGGAGGATCGGAACCAGGTGCTGGGCGTGCAGACCGCCGACTTCCGCGAAGGCGTGACCGCCTTCCTGCAGAAGCGGACACCGCTGTGGGCGGACGAGTAGGGCGGCGGGCTAAAGCAGCGCCATCGCGCAGCCATCGGCGCGCGGGTCGCTGCCCCCGCAGAGGGTCCCGTCCGGATCGCGGAGGATCACCTGCCCCTTGCCGAACTGGATGCGAGCGAAACCGGGGGCGGAGCGCTCCAGCACGTGCCCGCGGGCCTCGAGCTCCGCGAAGGCGGCCCGGGGGAGGCCCGGCTCGATGCTCACGGTGCCGTCCGCGGTCCCGCTCCGGATGCAGAAGCGGGGTCGGTCGAGGGCGCGCTGGGGATCGCTGCGGTCGTCGGCGAGCGCGCTCACCACCAGGAGGTGTCCCTGGGGCTGCATGTACCCGCCCATCACGCCGAACGGGCCATGCAGACCGCCGTCCGACTCCCGCGTGAGGATGCCGGGCATGATGGTGTGGTAGGGGCGCTTGCGCGGGGCGAGCTCGTTCGGGTGCCCCGGCTCCAGGCTGAAGCCGGAGCCGCGGTTCTGGAGCGGGAACCCGAAGCCGGCCGGAACGATCCCCGTCCCGAAGATCCAGTAGTTGCTGTTCACGAAGCTGCAGCCGTTGCCGGCGTGGTCGACGACACTGAACTGGACCGTGTCCGAGAAGGCGCCAGGCTGCCCGGCTCGGGCGGCGGGATTGGCGCGCCGGGGGTCGAGCCCCTTGCGGCGCTCCGCCGCGTAGGCCTTGGATACCAGCTCCCGGACCGGAACCGAGGCGACCCGGGGGTCCGCCACCCAGCGGCGGCAGTCGGCGAAGGCGAGGCGCATGGCCTCGATGAGGAGGTGCCAGCGCTCGGCACCCAGCGGGTCGAGCGAGGCGAGGTCGAAGCCCTCCAGCAGGTTGAGCGCCAGCAGCGTGGCGACGCCCTGGCCGTTGGGCGGGCACTCCCACACCCGCAGGTCGCGATAGGTCGTGCTGAGCGGCACGTCCCAGCTGGAGGTGTGCGCGGCGAGGTCCTCCTCGGCGAGGACGCCGCCGGCCTCCTGCACCGCCCGTGCGATCGCCGCCGCCGGCTCGCCCTCGTAGAACGCCCGGCTTCCCCCCTCGGCGACGAGGCGCAGGGTTCGCGCCAGGCCCGGATTGCGAAAGCGCTCGCCGGCACGCGGCGCCCGACCGTCGATCGAGAGCTCGAGCCCGCCCGGCTGCCGCGAGAGCTGGATCTTCAGTCCCAGGTCCCACTGGCGGGCGGTGTAGGGCGCCACCGGAAAGCCCTCTTCGGCCAGGGCGATCGCCGGGGCCAGCACCCGCTCGAGGGAGAGGCGGCCATGGCGCGCGATCAGATCGCTCCAGCCCGCGCAGGCGCCCGGGACGGTGACGGCGTGCGCCGAGCTCCAGGGGATCTCCCCCGCCAGCCCGTCGGCGCGGGCGCGCTCCCGGGTGAGCCGCGTCGGAGCGCGGCCGGAGCCGTTGAGCGCCGTCACCTCCGATGACGCCGCGTCGTAGAAGAGCGCGAAGCAATCACCGCCGATTCCGGTCGAGCACGGCTCGGTCACCGCCAGCGCTGCAGCGGTGGCGACTGCCGCGTCGGCCGCGTTGCCGCCGGAGCGCAGGGTCTCGAGCCCGGCCGCCACCGCGAGCGGCTGGCTCGCGGCGACCATGCCGCCCGTCCCGTAGACGGGCATCCGCAGGGAGTCGAAGGGCGGGATGTCGGAGCTCACGGTCGAGTCTCCCACCCGGTGGCGGCGCTAGCGCTCTTCCGGGGCGCGCGGCTCGCGCGGCTGCGCCAGCTCCTCGCAGGTTCCGAGCCGCCAGTCGGTGACGCTGCGATCCGCGCAGGCCTTGCACTTGTTGGCGTAGGTCCTGCGGGCGTCGCTGCGCGCATTGCGGCCGCATACGGGGCGCTCGTCGTCCGGGCAGATCTCCAGACGCGGCTCGACGCACTCGTTCTTGCCGGGCCACTCGGCGACCTCGTCGCCGCCGAAGAGGGGCCGCGAAGCCGGATCGGAGGCACATCCGAATGCCAGCGCTGCCGCGATCGCGATCCCCGCCCAAGCGCACCGCCTGTCCATGGCCGGGACGATAACAGAGCGCGCCGGTTGCCATGGGCCCCGCCGTGACGCGGCCCATGCCGCGTGCGACGATTCCGGCGATGACCGCCCACGCGCCGCCGCGTGTCGGGACGCCGCTGGGACGCAATCGCTTCCTCCAGGGGCTCGTGGCCGCCTATCTCGTCTTCTGGCTGGCCATGGCCGTGGCGCCGGTCGACCGCGGCACCTGGCTCCTGGAGAACCTCCTGGTCTTCGCGGCGTGGGCGCTCCTGGCCGGCACCCGGCGGCGGTTCGTCTTCTCCAACCTCTCGTACGCGCTGATCTTCGCGTTCCTGGCGCTGCACGCGGTCGGCTCCCACTACACCTACTCCGCGGTGCCGCTCGGCGCCTGGGTCGCGGATGTCCTCGGCATGGAGCGCAATCACTACGATCGCTGGGTGCACTTCGCCTGCGGGCTCCTGCTGGCCTACCCGATCCGGGAGATCTCCCTGCGCGTGGTCCACGCGCACCGGGTGTGGAGCTTCGTCATCCCGGTGCTCGCGATCCTGGCCCTGAGCTCGGTCTACGAGATCATCGAGTCGTGGGCGGCGCGCACCGTGAACCCGGACATCGGCATCGCCTTCGTCGGCGCCCAGGGCGACATCTGGGACGGCCAGAAGGACATGACCCTCGCCATGGCGGGCTCCATCCTCGCGATGGGCGCCGCCTGGTGGTGGCGCCGGCGCACCGGCCACGAGCCCTACCTGGGACGGGGCCGGCGGGCGGCCTCCGGCGCGACGTGACCGAGCCGGGAGCGTCGGGCGATGCGATCGCCGTCCTCGTCCGGCTGTTCGCGGAGCACCCGGTCTGGCGCGACGCGGGCGCGACGATTCGCGACGGGGCCACGAGCGCCGTCTGGTTCCGCGAGCGCCCGGGCGAGCCCTGGCACCTGGAGCGCGAGGCCGGGGTGAGCCGCCTGCGCCCCGGGCGGGCGGCGGACCCGGACTTCGTGTTCCGGTTCGGCGCCGAATCGATCGCCGCCCTCGAGGCGGCGGGCGAGGACGTCGGCGACTTCGCGGTGTGCCTCTTCGAGTGGATGATTCACCCGGACCCGGATCTCCGCATCGACTTCCGCATCGTGGCCGGCTTCCCGCGCCTGCTGCGGAACGGGTACGTGGGCCTCCTCGCCCGCGCCGGACCCCAGGTCGCCGCGTTCGGTGCCCGCCATGGCATCACCGGGCTGGGCCCGCTGCGACGCCTCGTCCGCCTGCTCAGGCGGAGCCAGCCCTTCGCGTGGGAGGGGGGCTGAGCTGCGCTACCACGGACGGTGAGAGGAGCGACGCAATGAGCATGAACATGACGCGCGCCGAGCGCGAGGCCTTCCTGGCGGATCTCCACGTGGGTGTGATCAGCATCGAGGTGCCCGACGCGGCGCCGCTCGCAGCGCCCATCTGGTACGACTACCGGCCCGAGACCGGCCTCTGGGTCATCACGGGCGAGAGCTCGCGCAAGGGGAAGGCTCTTCTGGCCGCGCGCCGCTTCACGCTGGTCGCGCAGACCGAGGAGCCGCCCGCCTACAAGTACGTGAGCGTCTCCGGTCCGCTGGTCGACGTGCGCCCCGCCGACCGCGAGGCGGACACGCGGCCCATGGCCCATCGCTACTTCGGCCCGGAGCTCGGCGACTGGTACGTCGAGTCCCAGGCGGAGGAGCAGCAGGACGGCCGGGTCTTCGTCATGCGCCCGGAGCGCTGGCTGACCGTGGACTACAGCAAGATGGGCGGCGCAGAATAGCGACACCGTGGTAGCGTCGGAGGGGAGCCTCCGGCTCCGCGCATCGAGGAGGGGTTCCATGCGGTGCAGCGCATGGCTGGTGGTGCTGTCGACTGTCTTCTGGGTGGGACCCGCATCCGCGGCCACCAAGGTGTGGGTGCACGGCAACGATGCCACCTGTGCCGGAAAGGGGACGCCCGGGGTGAGCTGCTTCGGGACCATCTCGGACGGTGTCGCCAACGCCAGCAAGGGGGCCTCGATCCGCATCTTCCCCGCGATCTACGCCGAGAGCGTGGACCTCTCGGGCATGGGCTCGGCGATCGGGAAGACGCCCGGCAAGATCACGCTGCAGGGCGAGGGCGGAAGGCCGGCCCTCGAACCGGCCAGCGGGCGCGCGATCTACAACGGGACCGCGCCCTTCCCCGGCGACGTGACCCTGCGCAGCCTGCAGGTCACGTCCGTGGATCGCGATGCGATCAACCTGGACGACGTGGACGGCAACGTGACGATCGACGACGTCTTCGCGAGCTTCGCCTTCTACGACGGGGTGGACGTGGACGCGCGCAAGAGCATCAGCGTCCTCGACAGCGACGCCGAGGACAACGGCGACGACGGCTTCCAGCTCTTCGCGGGCAAGAACGTCACGATTCGGGGCTCCAACGCGCTGCGCAACGCCAGCGGCTCCGGGATGGACGGCTTCGAGATCGTCGTCCAGCAGGGGAAGGTGGAGATCCGCGACTCGGAGGCCTCCCAGAACGGGGATGACGGCTTCAACGTCTGGTCCCCGGGCGAGATCAAGAAGATCACGGTCGTCGGCTCTCAAGCCGACGACAACGTCCTGGGCGACGGGTTCGAGCTGGGCGGGGACACGAGCCTCATCCAGAGCGTGCTCATCATGGACGCGGACGCGGACGGGAACGGAAGCGACGGCTTCCAGGTGGACGCCGACAAGAAGATCGTCATGAGGAACGTCGAGGCGAACGGCAACGGGTGGGCCGGTTTCGGGGAGGGATTCGAGATCGGGGGCAGCACGTCCGAGGATCGACCGACCCGCCCGGCGAAAGTGCAGCTCCGCGACATTCGCGCCTCCGGGAACCAGGAGGACGGAATCGAGGTCAACTCGGACGGCAGCGTCAAGGTCGACGGCTGCGAGTCCCACGGCAACGGGGAAAGTGCGGACGGAGACGGGCTGATGATCAACCACGCCGTGAAGGGGAACACGCTCGTCGACGGCTGCAACGCTACGGGGAACGCCCAGGACGGCATCGACGTGACCTCGGTGGGCAAGGTGGCCGTCCGCGATTCGCTGGCCTCGTCGAACGGTGACGACGAGGACGGTGACGGGTTCGACCTCCGCAGCACCCAAGGGAAGCCGGTCTTCGGGCGGGGCCTGACGGCGCAGTCCAACCGCGACGACGGTGTGACGGTCGTGACGTCCGGCAAGGTCAAGCTCCAGGACGTGGTCGCGGTCGACAACGGAAACCCGACGAACCTCTTCGGCCTGGGCAACGGTGTCTTCGTGCACGGAGGGGGAGAGCCGGAGCCCACGGCGGTCGTGCTCCAGGACGTCCGCGTCGATCTCTCCTGGGAGGACGGCATCCAGGCCTCGGCGCGCGGGGCCGTGACGATGAAGAAGGTCTGCGCGGGGACGAGTGGCACGGGCTTCAGCGGCATCCTGGTCCCCACGGCGGACAAGGTGCGGATCCAGGACTCGCACACGATCCTGAACGCCAACGGGATCTGCCTGCGCGATCTCGCCGGGGCCGGGAGCAGCATCTCGAGGACGAACTTCGTCTCGAACACCGAGGGGCTCGTCGTGGGAGGCACGCCTCCCCCCGGCGTCGTGAAGGCCGAGCGCAACTGGTGGGACAGCCCGTCGGGTCCCACCCACCCGACCAACGCGGGTGGCGTCGGTGAGACCATCATCGACTCGAGCGGTGCGGGAGTCGGCACCGTGGACTTCGCACCATTCCAGGCCAGCTCGCTGCCCGGGGTGAGCTGCGGGCCCTGAGTCGCCGGGACCGGGAGAGAAGATGCGCCCGCTCGCGACCCTGTCGATCGTCCACTGCCTCGCGGTTCCGGCCGGGGCCGGCGTGCCCCCCTGCGGTCCGTGAGCCACGCGATGGAGCACCCGATGCACCGATCGACCCGACGCAAGCTCCTCTTCGTCTCGAGCGCCCTCCTCCTGGCCGGCTCCGCCTCCGCGGCGAGCAAGGTGTGGGTGGCGTCCGGCGACGCGACCTGCGGCGGGAACGGCACGCCCGGCGTCAGCTGCTTCACCGGCATCGCGGAAGGCGTCCGCAACGCCAGCAAGGGCGCCACGGTGACGATCCTGCCCGGCTTCTACCCGGACGGCGTCGATCTCTCGACGATGGGGCAGGCCATCGGCAAGGGACCGGGCAAGATCACCCTGCAGGGGCAGGGGGCCAAGCCCTTCATCAACCCCTGCGTGGGTCGCGCCATCTGGAACGGGGCCGCTCCGTTCCCCGGCGACGTGGTGCTGCGCAACCTCGAGGTGATGTCCTTCAACCGGGACGCGATCAACCTGGACGACGTCGCCGGCAACGTGGTCATCGACGACGTGCTGGCGCGGGACTCCCGGTACGACGGTGTGGACGTGGACGCCCGCAAGAGCATCGCGGTGCGGGACAGCGTGTCCCAGGACAACGGCGACGACGGCTTCCAGCTCTTCGCCGGGAAGAACGTGAGCGTCCGCAACTCCCACTCGCTGGGCAACGACACCGGTATCGATCGCGATGCGGACGGATTCGAGATCCGCGCGTCCGGGAAGGTGGACGTCCGCGACTCGGAGGCCTCCGGGAACGAGGACGACGGCTTCAACATCGAATCCAGATCCGGCGCGACCATCAAGAAGGTCACCATCTCGGGCAGCGACGCCTTCAACAACGGGAACGACGGCTTCGAGGTGGGTGTCGACCTGGGCCCGGTCGCGAGCGTCTCGATCGTCGACTCCAACGCGGGCGGCAATGGCAGCGACGGCTTCCAGCTGGACGCGATCAAGAAGATCGCGCTGCGAAACCTGGAGTCGAACGGCAACAGCCGCGAGGGATTCGAGCTCGGCGAGGTCACGCGCGCCCGGAAGGTCCAGGCTCGCGACATCCGCGGTTCGGGCAACGAGCGGGACGGGATCCAGATCTGGTCGAGCGGCAGCGTCAAGCTCGACGGCTGTGAGGCCTTCGCCAACGATCGCGATGGAGTCGAGATCCACGTCGAGGACAAGGGCAACATCCTGGTGGACGACTGCGAAGCCGGTGGAAACGGGGGAGTGTCCGCCGGGTCCGACGGCTTCGAGCTCGACGCCCAGGGCAAGGTCGCCCTTCGGGACTCGGAAGCGATCTCGAACGGAACCATGGATGGAGACGACGGCTTCGATCTGCGCAGCCGGTCGCAGCAGTCGGTGGTGGTCCGAGACGTACTGGCCGAAGGCAACGCCGACGACGGCGTCCAGGTCGTGACCGGGGGGAAGGTCAAGCTCCAGCGGATCACCGCCACGGGGAACGGGAACCGGATTCCGCAGGTCGGCGACTCGGGTCTCGGCAACGGCGTGGTCGTGCGCGGCGAGCTCGAGGACCCGAAGAAGGTCAACGTCGTCGACGTCCTGGCCGAGAACAACGGAGAGGACGGGGTGCAGGTCCAGGCCGACGGCGCCGTCAGCCTGAAGGACGTCTGCGCGGCCGCCAACGACTTCAGCGGGGTGCTGGTGCCCGCTGCGACTTCGCTGAAGATCCAGAGCTCCGAGCTCACCGAGAACTCGCGAGCCGGAATCTGCCTGCGCGATCTGGCGAAGGGCGGCTCGATCTCGAAGTCGAACGTGGTCCTCAACAACGATGGGCTGGTGCTCGCGGGGGTGGCGCCCAGCGGGACGCTGAAGGCGGAGAAGACGTTCTGGGGCAACGCCAGCGGTCCGACCCATCCCGACAACGGAGCCGGCACGGGCCAGACCGTGATCGACGGGGACAACGGCGGCTCCGGGACGGTCGACTTCGATCCCTTCGTGACCCAGTTCGTGAGCGGGGCCGACGCGTGCAGCCCCTGAGGGCTTGGCGTCGGGCGCCCTGGCTCGGCGACCTGGGCCCGACCCTCTCCCTCTCTCCGGAGGGGATGCGCGACTGGGCGGCGTGGGCGTTCGGATCGGGGCCGCTCCCGATGCGTCTTGCTACCGATCGCGGGCGGCGCATGGTCTTCGCGTCGGCCGGCGGCCGGGTCGTGCACGCGGCGGGCCGCGGGATCGAGGAGGCGACGCGCGCGGCGCTCGCCGCCCTGGGGCCCGCGCCGCGGAGCGGCGCCGTCAAGCTCGATCTGGTGGAGCGGGTCGTTCCGGCGAGCGTCGCCGACGGCAGCGCCCTCGAGCGGAGTCTCTACGGCCTCGCCTTCGATGGGGCGAGCGGGCTGGCGTTCCTGCCCGAAGAGCTCGTGGCGCGCACCCTGGTCGATTCGCAGGGCCGCCTGCGCATGGGCAACCTGGAGCGCTACGTCCGCGAGGACCTGGGCGGCGACCTCCCCCGGGACCTCGGCGGGCGGGAGCGCTTCCGCTTCGCGGTCTCGGGCGCGGCCTGGGATGGCGCCCGCGCCCGCCCGCTCTACCGCGGCCACCGCGTCGTGGAGGCTCCCGACGTGCGCACCCTGGTGGAGTCGGCCGCGCTGGCCGGGACCTATCTCGCTCGCGCCGTCGGCGCGGACGGTCGCTTCGTCTACAGCTACCGGCCCAAGACGGACGAAGCGGGCGCCGGATACAACATCGTGCGCCACGCCGGCAGCATCTGGTCGATGCTGGAGCTCCACCGGGTCACGGGCGACGAGGCGCTGCTCGAGGCGGCCACCCGGGCGCTCGCCTGCCTGGAAGGCGCCGTGCGCCCGGGCAAGACCCGCGCGGGGGCCGAGCCCTGCATCGTCGAGGACGGCCTGACCAAGCTGGGGGGCAATGCCCTGGCCGCCCTCGCCCTGGTGGAGCACTGCCGGGCGACCGGCGACGCGACCCGCCTTCCGCTGGTGCGCGGACTGGGGCGCTGGATCCTGGCGGCCCAGGACTCCTCGGGTCGTTTCGCCGTACACAAGCGCAGCCACCCGCGCAGCGAGATCGTCCCCTTCGAGTCCGAGTACTACCCCGGCGAGGCGCTGCTCGCGCTGCTGCGCATCGCCGCGCTGGACGCCGATCCCGCCTGGCTGGACGCGGCCGAGGCCGGCGCCCGCTGGCTCATCGAGGTGCGCGACGCCGCGGTTCCCGACGCGGCGCTGATCCACGACCACTGGCTCCTCATCGCGCTGGACGAGCTGCACGCCCAGCGGCCGGATCCCCTGCTGGCCCGGCATGCGCTGCGCATCGCTCGCGTGATCGTGCGAGCGCAACGGCGCTTCTCCCCGCATCGCGACCAGGTGGGGAGCTTCGGCCAGCCGCCGCGCTCGACGCCGACCGCCACGCGCATGGAGGGGCTCTGCGCCGCACTCTCCCTGGCGCGCCGGATCGGTGCCCGGGACGACGCCGCGCAGATTCGAGCGGCGCTGGGACGGGGCGTGGCCTTTCTGCTGGGCCTCCAGTTCCGCCCCGAGTCGGCGCTCCATCTGCGCGAGCGCGAACGCTGCCTGGGCGGATTCAAGCGCAGTCTCACCCACTGGGAGATCCGCATCGACTACGTTCAACACGCCATCTCTGCCCTGCTCGGGATGGCCCGGCTCCTCTCCGAGGAAGCCGACGACAGGAGACCCGAATGAACAGCCCGACCCCGTTCAGCCGCATCCTCGCGGCTCTGGCCCTGGTCGCGAGCTTCGCGATCGTCGCCGTGTCCACGGCCGCCCAGGCCTCGATCCGCGCGGTGGGGAAGCTCGTGGGGGCGAGGAGCGCCCCGTTCGAGCTCGACGGCGCCATCGTCACGGCTCCGGACCCCGCGGGCCCCGTCGTGATCGCGGCCCTGCCGGACGACGACGACAGCGACGACGACGACGACGATGACGACGACGATGATGACGATGACGACGACAACGGCTAGGCGGGATCCCCGCGGGGACCGCGAGGTTTGTGGGGTATTTGTACCCCCAATCCCGTTCGCCATGCGATAGAATGCCGACTCCTGGGTTCCACGGAGAGATTCCACGGAGAGTATGGGCATGCGAACGCAGATGATCGGAGCGGTGTGCGCCGCAGCGGTGCTGTTTCTCACCTCGGCCAGCGGCCATGCGGTTTCGCTGGGCGGGTTCAGCTGCGTCACGGGTAACGACGCGGGGAACTGCGCGATCGGCGAGTCCCAGCTGCAGGCCGAGATCGTCGACGGTGGTGACAACTTCGCATGGCTGGGGATCACCAATCTCGGCCCGGAGTTCTCGGTCGTGGACCGGGTCTTCATCGAGTCGGATTCCATCATCGACGCTCTCTTCCTGGCGAGCACCGGAGAGGGCGTGGTGTTCTTCCTCTCGGACTGGGATGAGGGCGAGCTCCCCGGTGGCGCCGATCCCGACGTCAGCTTCGTCGTCGACGACTCGATGACCCAGCTCCTCGATCATCCCTTCTTCGGGATCGGTCCCCACCCGTTGGATCCCGATGCTCCGCAGACGGGGCTCTTCGGCGTCTTCTACTGGGGCGACTTCGACGACCTGCTGTCCGACATCCGTGTGGGCGTGAGCGTCCAGGGCTTCCCGGGTGGTGGCAGGGAGTCG
Source organism: Myxococcota bacterium (assembly GCA_028278065.1). Taxonomy (GTDB): domain Bacteria; phylum Myxococcota_A; class UBA9160; order UBA9160; family JAFDET01; genus JAFDET01. The sequence goes on along the minus strand of JANQFA010000162.1, from coordinate 6,065 downwards.
TTCGTGACCGCGGGCGGGTCCGGAATGCCGAACATGCCGGAGCCGAGCGCCGCTGCGGTCTTCGCGATCGGCCTCCTGGCCGTCGGCGGGGGCGTCGCCGCACGACGCCGCTAGACGCGGCCGCGCCCGGCGGCGGGCGCGCCCGGCGGCGGGCGCGGCGCTAGCCGGTGTACTCGGGCAGCTCCGCCCCGATCTCCTCGGGTGTCACCTGCGGTCCGTAACGCTTGATCACGGCGCCGTCGCGCCCCACCAGGAACTTGGTGAAGTTCCAGGGGATCTCCTCGCTGCCGTCCTCGCCGGGCGCCTCCGCGCGGAGCCACTTGTAGAGATCCGCGGCGCCATCCCCGTTGACCTCGATCTTCGAGAACATGGGGAAGGTGACGCCGTAGGTGGAGGTGGCGAACTCGAGGATCTCCTGGTCCGTTCCGGGCTCCTGCGCGCCGAACTGGTTGCAGGGGAACGCCAGCACCGTGAATCCGTCGGCCTTGTTGTCCTCGTGAAGGGTATGCAGACCTGCATACTGGGGAGTGAGGCCTCACCGGGTGGCGACGTTCACCACCAGGCTGACCTGGCCCTCGAACTCCGAGAGCCGGATGGGCTCTCCCGTGATCGACCTCATCTCGAAGTCAGCGAGCCTCGCCATGGGATCTCCTCTCGCGCAGATCGAGGATCCAGTATGGACCAGCGACCGCGGGGGAGCGAGGCCGCTGCGAGCTAGGCGTTCGGGCCTTCGTCCTGGGCCTCGAGGGGCTCCGGGTCGGAGGCGTCCGCGACGTCGGTCATGCTGAAGCGGAATCCGACGCCGCGCACGGTCTGGATGGCGCGCCCCGCCTCGCCCAGCTTGCGGCGAATCGCCTTGATGTGCGCATCCACCACGCGCGGATCGCCGATCGGGTGATCCCAGACCTCGTAGACGATGCGGTTGCGCGACAGGATGCGTCCGGAGTTCCGCGCCACTGCCGCGAAGATCTCGTACTCCTTGGGCGTGAAGTTGACCGGGCGCCCGGCGACCTCGACACGGCCCGTGGCCGGGTCGAAGAGCAGGGGGCCCTCCTGCACGGCTCCGAGCGTGTTGGAGTGCTCGTGGCGCGCGCGCGCCCGGCGCAGGATCGCGCCCACCCGCGAGGTGAGCTCGCGGGTGTAGAAGGGGCGCTGGACGACGTCGTCGGCGCCGGCCTCGAAGCCGAGGATGCGGTCGATCTCGTGGCGGTAGGGGCAGACCAGGACGACCGAGAGCCCGGCCAGCTCCGAGTCCTCCCGGACCAGCCGGCAGAGGCCCACCCCGGAGACATCGCCGAGCGGCATGTCGGCCAGCAGGAGGTCCGCCTGCTGATCCCGGGCCAGGTTCAGCGCCTCGAGCCCGCCGCCGGCCTCCTTCAGGTCCACCGGAAGGGGCTGGAGGGCCTCGCGCAGACCGGTGAGGACCTCCTCGGCCTGGGCGGCCATCACGATGACGGCTCGGCTCTCGGGCTCCGCGTTCGGCACCTCCGTACCTTTGCGCGCGTCGGCGACAGGACTGTGACCACTCGGTTGGCATGCCGCGAAGGTTCGGTGAGGATTCCCCACGGGAATTCCAATTCCTCCGTGGTATCTTCACAGCACCTCAGGACCACCTCCCTAGCCTTCCCCCCATGAAGCTCCCCTCGTCACAGACCGTTCCCGCCCGCATTCTCCCCGGTGCCGGCCTGACCAAGGACCTGGTGCGCCCCGACCCCGACGTCTTCGAGGCCTTCATCGCCCACTACCTGCCCCGCGTGCTGGCCTACTCGCGAGACCGCGCTGACGATCCGCGCGAGGCGGAGCGACTCACTGAGGCGATCTTCGAAGAAGCCGTCCGCCTCTGCCTGGGCGACGAACCGCCCGAGCGAATCCACGACGCGGTCTTCCTCGCGATCCATCGAGTCGTCGCGCCGGGACACTGACGCTTCTTCGCCGGATCGGCACGCTCCGTTCGTTCGACTTCACGGAACGCGCCCGGTTCCGCCGCGCGCGGACGCCCAACTCTGCGCGACACGTCATCGTCCAGTAGCCGCAGCGTCGATTTCGTCCCTTACGGTCTGGCCCTCGAAGGGAGGGTGGATTGGAAGCGGTTGTCGACGGTGAAAGGGATGAGCGGCTCGTCGGTCGGCTGCGCACGGGCGCGGACGATGCGTTCGAGGAGCTGTACGAGCGCTTCGTCGGGCGGGTGCACGGGCTCGCGCACAAGGAGCTCGGCGATCGGGCGGAGGCCGAGGACGCGACCCAGGAGGTGTTCCTGATCGTCCTCCGCAACGTCGAGAGGTATGCGGAGCTCGGATCCCTCGACGCGTGGGTGTTCGGGATCACCCGCAACGTGGTGCGGAATCGCTGGCGTGCACGCGGCCGCCGGGAGGCGAGAGAGGCGCTGGCCGGCGTCCCGCCGGCCTCGGCCACTCCCGAGCAGGAGCTGCTCGAGGCGCGCGTGCTCGCGGCGGTGCGCGACGTGCTGGACGGCGCAGAGGAGTGGGAGGCGGACGTCTTCAACCTGTGCTGTCTCTCCGGAGTCTCCAAGAAGGAGGCGGCCCGCCGCATCCAGCGGTCGCGCTATGCGGTGAGCGCCAGCCTGGAGCGACTCCGCTCCCGGGTGGCTCGTCAGCTGGCCTGAGCCGCGCCGGCTCCCGTCACACGGGATTCACCCCGCCTTCTTGAATTCGTCGACGTTTCGTTGCGAAGTCGAGATGGCCGGGACAACCCCTCTCCGTACACTCCGGACCGCTCGGGAGCCCGCATCGTCCGGCATCTCCGGAGGGGAACATGCCCGTCTTCCGCTTGAATCCGATCGCCGCGGTGGTGGCGTTCGCGCTGGGAGCCGGCTCCGCTCCGGCCTCGGCCCAGACCCGGGTGGACGTCTTCCGCGCTCGCACCGAGCAGTGGGTGGAGACCCGCCAGCTCATCTCCCAGGAGAAGAGCGACTGGGAGGCCGAGAAGGAGATCCTCGAGGCCACCCGCGACCTGCTGGCGCAGCAGCGCGAAGCGCTCGAAGCCGAGATCGCGGAGCTCGAGGAGTCCAACCTCGCCTCGGACGACGAGCGCCGCGACCTGCTGCTCGAGCGCGGCGACTACCAGCGCAAGAACCGCGCCCTGGAGCAGCGCATCCGCGGGATGGAGGAGCGGGTCCTGGAGCTCGCGCCGCGCCTGCCCGAGCCGCTCCAGGAGCGGCTCCAGCTCCTGCTGGTGCAGATCCCCGAGGATCCCGCCAAGGTGAACCTGCCCCTCGGCCAGCGCCTGATGAACGTCCTGGGCGTGCTCGCCCAGGCGGAGAAGTTCAACGGCACAGCGACCTTCGTCGGCGAGACCCGGGCCGTGAACGGAGACGAGCAGAAGGTCCAGGTGCGCACCCTGTACTGGGGTCTGGGGCAGGCGGTCTACGTCGACTCCCAGGGCTCGGTCGCGGGCATCGGTCGTCCCTCCGAGAAGGGCTGGACCTTCTCCCACGATCCCGATCTCGTGGACGACGCCAAGCTCCTTCTCGACATCTACGAAGGCAACGTGGATGTGATCGAGTTCGTCAATCTGCCGGTCGAGATCCACTGACCGGCATCGCAGCCGCCCGGCGGCGCTCGAGAGATGAAAGCCCACGTACTCCTCCCCGTGATCCTCGCGTTCGCCCTGCTTCCCGCGGCGGCCGCGGCCGAGTCCTTCGACCAGGCGGTGAAGGGCGTCGACGATCGTCTCCAGAGCTCCCTCCGCGAGCTCTCGCAGGTGCGCGAGAAGATCGCCAAGGAGCGGGTTCCGCTGTCGACCCGGATCTCGGCCCTGGAGAGCGAGGTCGTCGCGCTGCGCCAGCAGCACGAGGCACTGCTCAAGGTCCGGGACAGCCGCACCATCGACCTGACCTCGCTGCGCCGGCAGGTCGAGTCCCTCTCCGAGCAGGAGGACTTCGTCGACAGCCGGCTGGACGAGTTCGTGCGCGACTTCGAGGGCCGCCTCGACATCAGCGAGCTGGCCCGGTTCGAGGCGCTCACGGCCGCCGCGAAGCTGGCCCAGAAGGACGTCAACCTCGATGCCGGGGCGCGTCGCGACACCCAGCTGGCGGTCGTGGACGCGGCCCTCGGTCGGCTGGACGACCAGCTGGGCGGGCACATCTTCGAGGGCGAGGCGTTGGGACCGGACGGGGTGCTCACCCAGGGGCGTTTCATCGCCGTCGGCCCCACCATCTACTACGCCTCCGCCGACGGCCGGGTGACCGGTCTGGTGGAGAACCAGCTCAACGCCGCGGATCCCGTCGTGGTGTCCCTGCCCCTGGTGGCCGACTTCTCATCCGTGGCCGAGAAGGGGGCTGGGCTCCTCCCCTTCGACTCCACGCTGGGCAAGGCCCTCAAGGTCGAGAAGGCGCGCAAGGGCCTCCTCGAGTTCATCGACGACGGAGGGGTGGTCGGCTACGTGATCGTCTCCCTGGGCTTCTCGGCCCTGCTGCTGACCCTCTTCAAGGTCCTCGAGATCCTGCGCTTCGACGTGGCCTCGCCCCGCAGCGTGGACGGCGTGCTCGAGGATCTGTCGCGAGGCGATCCGGAGGCCGCCGCGCGCAGGGCGGGCGAGGTGTCGGGCGTGGTCGGGGAGATGCTCACGACCGGCGTCGAGTACGCCGACGAGCGGCGCAACGTCCTCGAAGAGCTCCTCTTCGAGAAGATCCTCAAGGTCCGGCCCATGCTGGAGCGCTACCTGCCGTTCCTGGCGATCACGGCGGCCGCCGCCCCCCTGCTCGGGCTGCTCGGCACCGTCACCGGCATGATCAAGACCTTCCAGCTCATCACGATCTTCGGGACCGGCGACGCCAAGAGCCTCTCCTCGGGCATCTCCGAGGCGCTCGTCACCACGGCGATGGGCCTCATCGTGGCCATCCCCACGCTCATCCTCCACGCGTCGCTGTCGCGCATGGCCAAGCGCAAGATCGGCGTCCTGGAGGAGCTCTCGGTGGCCTTCGTGAACGGCATCGCGTCCATCCGCATCGCCCCGGCGTCGCGCGCCCGCCCCAGGGCCGATGGCTAGCATCTGGAACATCTGGCTGAGCGGCGGCTGGGTGATGATCCCGCTCTTCGTCCTCGCCGTGCTCCTCTACACCCAGGCGTTCCAGCTGGTCCTGTTCGTGCGCCGCAACGACCTTCCCGCGCGCAGCGAGCCGCACTGGTGGCAGTGGGTCCGCAACCCGGAAGAGGCCGAGGGCCGCGTGGGGAGCATCGTTCGCTTCACCCAGCGGGATGCGCGCACGGCGGAGCAGGTGAAGAGCCGCTTCGACGAGCTGCACATCTCGCTGATCGGCCTGATCGAGCGCCGCAGCCGCTTCGTCGGCACCCTGGTGGCCGCGGCTCCCCTGATGGGCCTCCTCGGCACCGTGATGGGGATGCTGCAGACCTTCCTCGGCATCTCGATGTCCGGTGGTGCCGAGACGGCCGGGGTCGTGGCGGCGGGGATCTCCGAGGCGCTGGTGACGACCCAGACCGGGCTGACCATCGCCCTGCCCGGGCTCTTCATCGTGATGGTCATCCGACGCCAGAAGCACTCCATCGAGGGCAAGCTGGCGCGCCTCGAGAGCCTCACCCTGAGCCGGATGCCGGAGGAGTAGGGCTTGGCCAGGCGCAGCATCGTTCAGGATGACCAGGAGACCGAGATCAATCTGTCTCCGATGATCGACTGCATCTTCATCCTGCTGATCTTCTTCATCGTGACCACGGTCTTCGTCGAAGAGCAGGGCTTCCAGGCCGACAAGCCCGACGCCGCGGCGGCCGCCACACCCGACCCGAGCGAGGCGGTGACCCTCGAGATCACTGCGGAGAACAAGGTCCTGCTGAACGGCAAGGAGATCCGCGTCGGCGAGGTCGCCTCGCGAGTGAAGGACAGCCTCTCGGAGCCGGACACGCCGGTCACCATTCGCAGCCACGAGAATTCCGCCCATGGCACGTTCGTAGCGGTCTGGGACGGGGCACGGCGCGGCGGCGCCGAGGCCCTCAGCTTCAGCACCGTCAACTGATCTCCCCGGCGCGGCCGGATCAGCACGAAAGCCCACCATGATCGAGTACCGAGACTTCGTACCCAGGATGATCGACGAG